>JAEUVK010000076.1 GCA_016787135.1 Chitinophagaceae bacterium
TGCATTATCATGTGTGCTGATAAAATAAGTGCCTGGCAAAAGGTTGGAGAAAACGTTATTCGCTCCAAAAGGCCCCCCATTGATAGAATAAGTGATAGGTGGCGTGCCATTCGGCGGATTGACCGTGATACTTCCGTTGGCTGCCCCAACACATGAGGTGTTGGTAATATTATACGTAACCGCCAACTGTCCTGTGGTGGTTATGGTAAGTGGAATAGTGCTGCTACAACCGCCGCTTGCATCTGTGACCACTACATTATAGTTACCCACGGTAAGACCTGTGAACTGCTGGGGGCTGTTACCGTTGAGTGTTACACCTCCGGGATTTAAAACAAAAGCATAAGGCGCTGTACCAATACCTGCAGGCACAGTAATAGTGGCAGTGCCCGAACCGCTGACACCACAACTTGTCTGGGTGGTAGCAGCTGTTGCATTCAGCGAATTGGTCTTATTGATCGTAATCGTATCATAGCTCACCAGCTCTGTGGGAGTAAGACCACAGGCATTGAAAGTAGTTTTAACCACATACTGGCCACCTGCACCGGCAGGACAAAAAGTAGGGAATGTTACGTCCAGCATTCCGGGAGTTGTAGTGATAGTATCACCTGTCGCCAATGGTATTGTGCCTCCTAATGCAAACACTTCGCATTTTACAAATCTTGATGCACCGCCTGAAGGAGTAAACCGGTATCCTTCATTGCTGACCGTCCATACTGTTGCATTTTTGCCTGGTGCTGCAATACCGATAGTACGTGCCCAGTTCTGAATACCTAATATCGCATTACTTCCGGTGGAAGGATTACAAACTTTATTCTCAAAAAACACTTCGATAATTCCTGTTGATTCATACAACACCATCTGAAATGTGGTGGGTGTTGCTAAACCACAGTTCGGGTTGTTAAACACCCCAATGTGATAAAAGCTGACTATAAATCTTCTGCAAGGCGCTGTCCCTTCTATCCTCCATTCGATCTTCCTGTCATCCGGACTGGCAATTACCGGGTCAGTTGGGCCCGGCCTGGGGTCAAGGTCAGAATATGCGCCCATGATAGATGCCCTGGGATAATAAGCAGGCGATATAGTGCCGGGGGCTCCTCCTGCATAAGGTATGGGCTGTGTTATTGGATACGCATTTGGCTCAGTAGCCCTTAGTTCATCAAAAGTGATCAGACCATTAGAACCAACCACAACTTTTGAAAACGATGAATCAAAAAAGCAAAAAGAAAATGGAAGATTAATAAGGTTGCTATAAGTATCATCATCATAAAGATCAGGATCCTCGCTGCCTGCGGAAGTAGTATAATCAAATGGTGCATATGGTATGGAGCCGACTAAATAATTAGTTGTCTGTTTCAAATGAGGAACCCTGATGGGAACATTTACACAATTTTGATTACAAGGCAGGTTTATGATCGTACCATTCAGCCCGGTATTAAAACAGTTCTGTGCGGAAAGAGGGCCGGAAATAAAAAAAATGCCGGTAACGGCAATGAAAATCCTCAGCAAAGCAGGTCTCATAGCAGCTAAAGTAGTTTTGGGTGAATACGGCTGGCAACCGGAGCGGTAAGTTACTGAAAATATCAGTACTCCCTGAGAGAAAATCAGGACGTGAATAAAAAACTAACCCCTACTTAATCTACATTCCGGGAAGACTATCAGGCTATATCGCCGGTATCAAATCTTTCCACTGATTCAATACCTGGCAGCGCTTTGAGGCGGGATAGTAATTCTTCGAGTTCCTCCTTGTCATGCACATATACTTTGATATTACCTTCAAACAAACCTTCCTTTGCCTCCACACTCAAAGCACTGATATTGATCTTCATTTCGCCGGAGATCAGGTTCGTGATCTTGTGAATGACGCCTACATCATCCATACCTACGATCTTCACCCCGGTCAGGAAGGATATCTCTTTGTTCCGGGCCCATTTGGTCTTTACTACTCGATGGCCATAATTAGCCAATAGTTTGGCCGCATTAGGGCAATTGGTGCGGTGAATGGTCAATCCTTTGCCGGTAGTGATGAAGCCGAATACATCATCGCCGGGAATAGGTTTGCAACAATTGGCCAGGTTATACACGATCCGGTCACTGCTCTCTCCAAAGATGATCAGCTCTGCATCTTTCTTCGATGTGCCGGGCAGGTGCGGATTATATTCGGGCTTGGGATCAAATATCTTCACCGGCTTGGGCGCTTCGATCTTATCACCCATCACGATGAATTCCTTGAGGTCCTTCAGGTCAATGTTCTTGATCGCTACCTGGTAAAAAAGATCGGTATGTGACGGGAGTTTATACCATTGAACGAGTTCATCAATATTGTGCTGGTTCATCGGTACGCCCATCCCTTCCAGCTTACGCTGCACTGCATATTTTCCCTCATCGCCTATCTTCTTCTTTTCTTCCTTCAGTGCATCTTTTATCCGCCCTCTTGCTTTGGCTGTTACTACAAAACCGAGCCAGTCTTCAGAAGGCTTTTGTTTGTTGCTCGTAATAATCTCCACCTGGTCGCCGCTACGCAACTTGTGACTGATCGGGACCAATTTATGGTTCACTTTGGCGCCGATGGTCTTTACGCCAATAGCGCTGTGTATGGAAAAAGCAAAATCCAGCGCCGTTGAACTGACCGGTAACATTTTCACATCTCCTTTGGGCGTATAAACATAAATCTCTTCAGCCAGGAAACTGGTCTTGAATTCCTGCAGAAAATCGATACTGTCTGTTTCCTGGTTGCTGATCACTTCCCGTATCTGCTGGAACCATTTATCGAAACGGCTTTCATCAGCAGCACCTTCTTTATATTTCCAGTGGGCGGCTAATCCCTTTTCAGCGATCTCATTCATACGCTTGGTGCGTATCTGCACTTCCACCCATTTACCCTGTGGGCCCATTACGGTAGTGTGGAGAGCTTCATACCCATTCGACTTGGGGTTACTTAACCAGTCACGTAGTCTTTCAGGCGAAGGGGTATATTCATCCGTGATCATGGAATAGACCTTCCAGCAATCTTCCTTTTCCTTTTCTGCAGGTGAATCCAGGATGACACGAATGGCAAACAAGTCGTACACTTCTTCAAAATCCACTCCTTTCTTCTTCATTTTATTGGAAATGGAATGAATGCTTTTGGGGCGGCCATATATTTCAAAATTAAAATTGCCTTTCTCTAATTTCTCTTTTAATGGCTTAATGAATTCGTTGATGTATTTGGTCCTTTCCCTTTTTGTTTCCGCCAGCTTTTGAGCGATCTCTTTGTACGCCTCCGGTTCCATGTACTTCATGGCCAGGTCTTCCATTTCGGTCTTGATATTATAAAGACCCATACGATGAGCAAGAGGCGCATATACATACACCGTTTCTGATGCTATCTTCAATTGCTTTTCCCGCTTCATGCTTTCCAGCGTACGCATGTTATGCAGGCGATCGGCAAGTTTGATCAATATTACCCTTGGGTCATCGGTCAGTGTCAGCAATATCTTCTTGAAATTCTCTGCCTGCTGCGACGCATTTACATCAATGACATTGGATATTTTGGTAAGTCCATCCACGATCCTTGCGATCTCATTACCGAATTCCCTTTCTACATCTTCCAGCGTGACATCAGTATCTTCTACTGTATCGTGCAGCAATGAACAGATAGTGGAACGAACCCCGAGGCCTATCTCTTCCACGCAGATCTTGGCAACCGCCAACGGATGAAGTATATAAGGTTCCCCACTCTTGCGGCGCATGGTCTTATGTGCATCAGCCGCTATTTCAAAAGCATTACGGAGGAGGTCTTTATCACCGGGCTTTAATTTACTTTTCAGTGAACGCAGCAGGGAACGGTATTCACGCAGGATCAGTTTTCGTTCCTGTTCTTCGTTGAGGTTATATTTTGGTGTCTGCGCTACGGTTTCCATAGAATTACGAATTTACTGAAATGGGGTGAAGAATGATAAATGGCACTGTCTCATAATTTTATCGGGGGCCTTTTTGAATTTGTCCTCTTCTGATTCCCTGATATTTATCCTTTTGAAGGCTTTCTTTCCCCTGAAATGCCCTACATTTGCAGCCCCAAACAAGAGCTATGAACTCATAGCTTTTCCCCGGATGTGGTGAAATTGGTAGACACGTCAGACTTAGGATCTGATGCCGTAAGGTGTGGGGGTTCGAGTCCCTCCATCCGGACCAAAAGAAAAAGCTGTTGGCCATAAGCTAATAGCTAAAAGCTCAAACGTATGGCAACAGTAACAAAAGAAAACATCGGCCTGCTGCATGAAAAGCTGACCGTGAAATTAGAAAGGACCGACTACCTTCCTTCTTTTGAAAAAGCATTGAAGGACTACAGCAAAAAGGCCAATATCCCCGGCTTTCGGAAAGGAATGGTTCCCTCCGGGCTGATCAAGAAAATGTATGGCCCTTCTTTATTTACTGATGAAGTGCTCCGTACTGTTGACCGGGAACTGATCAGTTATCTCCAGAATGATAAGTTAGACATCTTTGCTCAACCGCTCCCGCTGGAAACAGATATCCGGCAACTCGACGTAAATAATCCTGCCGATTATACTTTTCATTTCGAAATAGGCATGAAGCCGGAGTTCCAGCTGGCTGATCTTGGCAAAGCAAAGATCACCGGTTATAAAGTGACAGTAACAGATGAAATGATCACTAACGAGATTGCCCGTTTGCAGAACCGCTATGGTAATATGAAAGATGAAGACGTGGTGAACTCGGAAGAAAATGTGCTGAATGTCGTTTTTACAGAAGCCGACGAGGCTGGCGCCAGCATTGAAGGCGGTATCACCAAAGACAATTCGTTACTGGTAAAATATTTCAAAGAAAAATTCCGCAGCAACCTGACCGGTAAAAAAGTAAATGACCTGGTAACCGTCCAGCTTGACAAAGCTTTTGATGAAAAAGAACTGGATCTCATCATGAGCGATCTTGGCCTGGATAAGAATGATAAAGCTGCTGCCAAAAAGAATTTCAATATAGCGATCACCAAGATCGGCCTGCTGGAAAAGAAAGAACTTAATGAGGAATTTTTCAACCAGCTTTATCCTAACCAGGAAATAAAAACAGAAGCTGATTTCCGCAATAAGATCAAAGAAGAAATAGAAGCTTACTGGAAAAGCCAGACAAAGAACCAAATCCATGACCAGGTGTTTCACCAGTTGGTAGATCATACTGAAATAAAATTTCCGGAAGATTTTTTAAAAAAATGGCTGAAGACACAGGGAAGTGCTGCTGCTGAAGACCAGCAACCGGTTGTTAAATCTGATGAACAGGTAGAAAAAGAATTCCCTTCTTTCATCAGCCAGTTAAAATGGACATTGATCTCTGATAAAATTGTCAATGATCATGCCGTACAGGTGCAACCGGATGAAATAAGAAATTTTGCAAAGCAGCAACTGTTCGGCTATATGGGCGGTATGGGTGCTGCTGCAGAGGACCAGCCATGGGTGAATGATTATATAGAGAAAATGATGAAGGACAGAAAGTATGTAGAAGATGCTTTCAACCGCATCCAGACGCAAAAGATATTCGAGTGGGCAGAAACACAGGTGAACCCGAAAGAAAAAGAGATCAGCGCTGAGGAATTCAGCAAAATGGTAGAGGAACACCAGCATCATCACCATTAGTTAGTCTGTTCTGTTTAAATAATTGACAAGAAAAAAGCTGATAAAGTAGCCTTCTTTATCAGCTTTTTGTTTTACAGTCCTGCAAAATAATGTAGCCAAAACACTACACATCGTCATCAAAATATATTACAGGCATATCAGTATTGGTTCTATTTCCTGTTTTGCACCTCTTTGTTTTCTTTGCACCCGTAAATAGAATACCCTTAGAAAAACACTGATCACCCTTTTACAAGTCTGTTGATCCATACCTTGAGCAAGCCCCTTCTCCTGCCTGAGCAGAACCTGAACAAAACAGTAAAAAAGTCAATGCAGATACACACGATCATTAACACACTAACTTCCACTAAAGACAACACTCTTCGTGAGATCGTGAGTGACCTGATACAGGAAGCAGCTCCCCTGGCAGTTCATAACCGCAATTATATCGTAAATAATATACCCGCCGATCTGCAGGTGGAAGCTAACGGCACTATTGTCTCCTCTGTTTTAAGTCACCTCTTTCATACCAACCTCCGACATACACAGAACAGCGTAATTCTTATTTCTGCAAAAGTTTATGGTCACGCTGTACTCGTTCAGTTAAAAAGCAAAGGAACTGTCAGCCCGGCATTGCCTGAAGATATCGGTCATGCGTGTTTAAAAGCCCAAAAGACCGGCGGTGTTATTGAACTGACCCAGCATGAAAATGGGCAGGCATCCATAGCCTATTGCTTTTTAAATGTGGCGGGCGAAGCTTAATTATTTTTCTCCTTCTCTCTTTTTTAATGTCATTTCGTCCTGAAATCGTCCTTTCCTGTCGGCGATTTTGTGGTTTTGCCATTTGGACGGATATTTGATGGAATGAAATCCACTAAAGACTAAAAGATCAACCATGAGTTTTAATTCGGAATTTGAAAAATATGCTGTGAAACACCGTGGTCTTTCCAGCAATACATTGAACAGCTATGCCTCTCATTTAGTCACTGCGCTTACCCCTAACATCATAGAAGAACGCCCAATGAACGTGGCCGTCATGGATGTTTACAGCCGCCTGATGATGGACCGCATCATTTTCCTGGGCTATCCCATTAATGATGAAGTGGCCAATATTGTCACCGCCCAGTTGCTCTTCCTTGATTCAACCGACAGGACAAGGGACATCAATATGTACATCAATAGCCCCGGCGGTAGTGTTTACTCTGGCCTTGGTGTCTATGACACCATGCAATACGTAACGCCCGACGTAGCCACTATCTGCATCGGTATGGCTGCTTCTATGGCCTGCGTATTACTTGGCGCCGGGACAAAAGGAAAAAGAGCAGCCCTGAAACATGCCCGTATCATGATGCATCAGCCCAGTGGCGCCATCGGCGGCCAGGCCAGTGATATCGAGATCACCGTGAACGAAATCAGGAAACTGAAAACGGAATTGTATGATATCGTAAACTATCATACCGGCAGACCGGTATCCCAGATAGAGCAGGACTTTGACCGTGATAAATGGATGACAGCTCCTGAGGCAAAAGAATACGGTTTGGTGGATGAAGTATTGTTGATCAATCCCAGAAAAGAGAAAAAAGACAAATAAGTCATCAGTAAAACGAAATAAACAAAGGAATTATGAACAGGAATTCATTTTTATACAGCGACTGGAGAGCCGACGATGAAGAAGAAGAAAAAGAAGAACAGCCTAAATCTGACCTGATGATGTTCAGCAAAAGGCTGGAAAAATATTTTTTCGAAAGCCGCAGCGTGTATCTGTGGGGAGTGGTGGATGACAAAAGCGCTAAGGATGTGGTCAGCAAGCTTCTGTTACTGGATGCCGATAAACCCGGAGAAGAGATCAAGTTTTACATCAATAGTCCCGGGGGTGTAGTAACAAGTGGTATGGTGATGTATGATACTATGCAGATGATCAAAAGCCCGGTAAGTACCATTTGCATGGGCCTGGCAGCTTCCATGGGCAGCATCTTATTAAGCGGCGGTAAAAAAGGCAACCGATATATTTACCCTAGCGGAGAGGTCATGATCCACCAGCCCTCTTTAGGTGGATTTATCAGAGGGGTAAGTGCCGACCTGGAGATACAGGCCCGGCAGACCAAACGGGTAAAAGAACTTGGCGCTAAAATATTGGCAGACAATTGCGGGAAGACTGTTGAACAGATTATGAAGGACTTTGACCGTGACTATTGGATGGATGCCAGCGAAGCGGTAGAATATGGCATTGTTGATAAGGTCATCAACAAGCTATAAGTTATTGATTACAATACGATAACAGCTTTTTGGCTGTGATATTTATCAAAAACACTTAGCCCATATAAAAAAAGACGTCCTTCTCAGGGCGTTTTTTTACTTTTATGGTACGAACTGATTAGTATTTCCTTATATCCCTGGACTTAATATGGCGAAAAATCCATTGCATTGCTCATTTTGTGGCCGTAATCGTGACGAGGTAAAGATCCTGATCGCAGGTCAGGAAGGTCATATATGCGAAAATTGTGTTGAACATGCCCGTGAGATCATTGAGCAAGAACTGATGGTCAGGGATGAAAAGACCCCTTCTTCTTTCAAACTCACTGTCAAGAAACCCATAGAGATCAAGAAGTTTTTAGATGAATATGTGATCGGCCAGGACGAGGCCAAAAAAGTATTGGCTGTCGCCGTGTATAACCACTACAAACGTTTACAGCAAAGAAATAACGACAACAATACTGCCAGTGAGGTTGAAATTGAAAAAAGCAACATCGTCATGGTAGGCGAGACCGGGACAGGTAAAACATTACTGGCAAAGAGTATTGCCCGCATGTTGAATGTACCCTTTGCCATTGTGGATGCTACGGTATTTACCGAAGCTGGTTATGTGGGCGAGGATGTAGAAAGTATCCTGACAAGATTGCTGCAGGTTTGTAATTATGATGTAAGTGCTGCAGAACGTGGCATTGTTTATATTGATGAGATAGACAAAATTGCCCGCAAGGGGGATAATCCTTCCATCACCCGGGATGTAAGTGGCGAAGGTGTACAACAGGGTATGCTGAAATTATTGGAAGGAACCGATGTCCTGGTTCCGCCACAGGGAGGACGCAAACACCCTGAGCAAAAACTCATCAAGATCAATACACAGAATATCCTCTTCATCTGCGGTGGCGCCTTTGATGGTATTGACAAGATCATTGCCCGCCGCGTACAGACCAACACTATCGGGTTTAATGTTGATAAGGACCAGCAGGAAAGCATGAAGAAGAATCTGCTCCGTTACGTAAATGCGACGGACCTGAAAACGTTTGGATTGATCCCCGAGCTACTCGGCCGTTTGCCTGTGGTCACCCATCTTGATCCATTAGATGCTTCTACTCTTCGTGCTATCCTGACAGAACCGAAGAATGCACTGATCAAACAATACAAAAGATTATTTGAACTGGAAGGCATTCAGCTTACTATTGAAGATGAAGTACTCGACTTCATGGTAGAAAAAGCTGTAGAGTATAAATTGGGAGCAAGAGGCCTGCGCAGTATTTGTGAAGGCATATTGACAGATGCTATGTTTGAACTGCCATCATCCAAGGAAACACATTTTGTACTGGATATGGATTATGCCAAACGCAAGTTTGATAAGAGCAAACTAAGCTTGCTGAAAGTGGCCTAAGCCGGGCGCAGGAATCATCATAAATCATTAATGCCGGAGTTGTACTCCGGCATTTTATTTACCCTAACTTTAAACCCTTAAAAATTTTATTATGCAGGAACTGATAGAAAAACTAAAATCAGAAGCAGGCCTTACTGACGAGCAGGCAAAAAAAGCTATTGAGGCTATTAAGAATTACGTAGTTGAAAAATTTCCTATGCTCGAAGGAGCAGTAGGCAATCTTTTCGGCAACTCCTGATTACCGGATCCTCTTACAATGCTTTCCCCTTGGATTATTAGCCGCTTCATAAGGGCTGATAGCCCTGCTGCATGATTCAAGAATGATCAGAATGATAAGCGTCCAGATAAAATGTCTTGGTTTCATTTGATACTGATTATTCAGCTAATATAGACCCTGTACCATAAAAACCAAAGGATAAATAACCCCTGAAATTCCCAGCCCCAAAAGGGTAAATCCACCGCTGAAAAAGATAGAAAATCTACTGTAAATAAGAGTTTTATCTACTCACCAGTCACATGGTCACAGTATGAAACCATGCAATCTAATCCATATTGTCTTACACTTGTGATAATTGACTTTTATCCGGGATCATAATGCTATTCATTTGCATTATACTTTCGTAAGTAATTACGTGTCTTTATCCCTGACTCCTTCAGATCGCTTTCTTTCCAGTTACCTTCTGACGCAGCTGATTTTTTCAATACTGAGCATGTTTCATCTTTGTCAGAAACCGACCAGGTAATCCAACTCAAACTCCTTGCTTCCATCCAGTCGATCCATTTCTGCCATTCTTCATTGTTTAACGGACCGTCACCGGTGGCTTCCATCCCGGCACATTCAGAGATAAAAACAGGCAGGCCTTTATTTATTGCCTCATCCGTTCTGTCACGCAGCCATTGCTTGTGTGTGGCCGCATAAAAATGAACAGTGTACATCAGGTTATCATACCCTTTTATCGGATCTGCAGCAGGCAAATGAATATCCTGGTCCCAGCGGGGACTTCCCACCAAAATGATATTATCCGGATCAATAGCTCTTATCGTCTTTATTACTTCCTCCGAATAAGCCTTTACCTCCGCCCATGTCTCATAATCAGGTTCATTGAATATCTCATAGATCACATGAGGATACTTCCCGTATAGTTTTGCCATTCTGGCAAAAAACTCCCTGGCCTCGTTCAAATGAATATTATGATCGTGCCAGTCAATGATCACATAAATATCTTCTTTGATAGCCGCCTCTACCACGGCTCTTATTTTATTAGTGGAACTTAACGGGTTTTTAAGATAGCCGCTGTCATTTAATTCGACTCCCATAGAAGCCCGTACAATATTACACTTCCAGTCATCTTTCAGCCATTTGACAGCGCCTGCATTATATACCCGCGGCCAAAGATTATGCCAGCCAAAACTCATTCCCCTTAGCACAAGAGGTTTACCTTTTTTATCCACCAGCTTTGTTCCGGATACTTTTAATCCACCGTATTTCTTTACAGGCTGCGCATTCACATTTATGGTAATCAATAAAGACAATAAAATGATAGTACCTGATCGCATACAGAAATATTTTTTCCATTTTACTTTGTCCTCTTCATCTTATATATATCCTTCAGGTCATTTTCAAACAAAGTATAGGGATCGTTATAGAATTTAATAAAATCTTTTTCACTTTCCTGGCCGGGAAATGGCGCATAATAATGCGTGGGGCTTGTTGCATCATTTCTCCAGACAAGTACATAGGCTAATTGTAGTTTTTCTCTTCGAAGCGCCTTTAATAATATTTCTGTCCACCAGCTCGCATTCGGAATGGACTCCAGTCCTGTTTCTGTAAAAGCAGCCAGTTTCTGCACTCTCTTTGCATAATCTGAAACTATCTTCAGTTTTAATATGCCTGAGTCAACATTATATTTGCCATAACGGCCAAAATCTCCGTAATTATCCATGCCCACCATATCTACCCATTTATCACCAGGATAACGTTCCAGGAATTCTGCTTCCGTTGTAAACAGGTTATCAGGTGAAAAAGCATAAATAAAATTATGAACCCCTAAACTATCCTTAAGATAGCTTACTGTAAACCGCCAGAGGGTTTTGAATTCATCAATAGTACAGTAAGGTTTTCCCCACCAAAACCACCAACCATCAAATTCGTGATAGGGGCGAAAGATCATAGGGACTAACTTTCCGTCACTTCCCTTTATGGAAGAGGCTAGATCAGCTATGGTTTGTAATATTGACTTGTAGGCGGCATGATGTGACCCGCCCGGAATAATCATCTTAACAGCGGGTGCAGAAACAGAATCTTTCCAGTAGAACCCTCCTGCTGAGGCCGGGTTAGAAAAATGCCAGGATATGGTCGCTATTCCTCCACGATCATATGTGTCCGCAATGATCTTCCGTAATCTTGCTTTTTCCTTATTTATTTCAATGTCCGGCCGGCCGGACAATCCACTGAAGTCAACTCCGACCACAGCCGGATGAGATCCCGTTACTGATTTGACATCCGAACGACCCTCATCGCCACGCCAGCCATGACCATATTCGGTGGCATGCTGATGACCAAACAAAATGTGTTTTTCAGAAAGACGATAAAGATTATTGGCCAAAGCCCTTGTTTCTGCTGTTGCATTCTTATCAATGAGCCTGACCTTCTTTTGTGCAAAGCATATTACTGCATTAAAGAATAAAACAAGTATGGTCAGTATCTTTTTCATCACCCATCAAAGCTTGCTTAAACGGATAACAAAACCCCCTCCCGGTGCAAGATGTATTGCTAATTTTCCCGGGGCAGTTACCTGTATAATTTCCTTTTTATAATCTGTAGCATCTTTCCCTGCATTCAAACCATCCCTGAATACCTCAGCTGTGTAGTTACCTTCACCCAGAAAAGAAAGGTCAATACTCAGCTCCCTTTCACTCCAATTGGTCATTCCTCCCACATACCATACATCTTTTTTCTTGCGGGCAATTACTGCATACTCGCCAAATTCCCCGTCCAGGGCAACGGTTTGATCAAATACGGTTGGTATCTTCGAAATAAGATCGGTGCATTCCTGCTCTTTCATATAGATCGTCGGGTTATCTGCCAGCATTTGTAAGGGCGCCTCATAGATCACATACATCGCCAGTTGATGACACCTTGTACCCTGGCTCACCGGCATTGAACTAACTGGCCTTGCTATTCCTTCTGCTGTATTACGCATTGCGCCTGGTGTGTAGTCCATTGGTCCAGCCATCATACGGATAAAAGGAAGGCTGACTTCATGTTTCGGCACTCTCTCATCAGCACTCCACTTGCTGTATTCCATTCCCCTCACGCCTTCAAAGTTGACAACATTAGGCCATGTCCGTTGCAAACCCTGCGGAGGGAACATACCATGAAAATCGAGCAACAATTGATACTTCGCTGCTACCGATGCCATTTCATAGCACGAGGCTACCATCTTCTGGTCATTCCGGTCAAGAAAATCGACTTTGAACCCTTTTACCCCCATTGCTGCATATTTTGCACACAACCCCTCTATATTTCTTGACAATGCATACCAGGTACTCCATAAGATAAGCCCTACATTCTTTTGCCCGCCATATTCTACCAGTTCACGCAGATCAATAGCAGGGTTCAGCGTATTCAGGTCCCAGTCATCACTCCAACCTTCATCCAGCACCACATACTCTATATTATTTTTAGCTGCAAAGTCAATGTAATATTTATAGGTAGGCGTATTGATACCTGCCTTAAAATCAACATGAGAAATATTCCAGTCATTCCACCAGTCCCATGCTACTTTACCAGGTTTTACCCATGCCGCATTTGGAATTTTATTCGGTTCAGATAATTTCTGAACGATATCGTTATTCAGCAGATCCTTGTCCTGTTCGCTTACCACGATCACACGCCAGGGGAAATTTCTTGTACCATTTACTTTGGCAATATAATCAGCCCTCTTCGTCACCATGTAATTGATACGAATGTAACCGCCCAATGCTTCTTCGAGCGGGTAAGGAGCAAATGTTGCCTTCAGACCGTACGGTACCTGCTGATTCAGTTGCACGAACATGCCGGGATAGGCCTGCCCATCCGCTTCCAGTAAAACGGCCTTTTTATTATTATCCAGTTCTATCAGCAAAGGCAGGTAGCCTAATGTATCCTTGCTGAACTTTGACAAAGGAGTTTCCGTATAGAATTCTTCAAATGAACAGGTATATTTTTCACCGCCACGGAGATCACTGATATGAGGAATAAATGCCTTGTGGTCTTTATTAAAGTTATACTCTGCCTGTTCCGACTGAATCACCAGTTCCTCTGTTCTTTTTGTAAAGAAACGATATGCCACTCCCTCATTATAAGCACGGAATATGATACCATACTCCCCTTTGCAGGTAAGAACAAGCTCATTATAGGAATTACTGATCTCACTATTCTTATATGCCACGCTGCTGATCACTTCGGCAAAACCCTTCCTTTTTGCTGAAGTTATCTTCACGTTTTCCCCCAGTACCTCGCCGGTATTTAAACGGAGCGATATAAAGGAAGGGGCCAGAATTACCTGGCCGCCATGCTTTATTGTCCAGGAAAGATCTTTGCCGGCATTGACCGTTACTTCGAATTTATTGTTTCCGGAAAAAAGTTTATACTCCTTATTTTGCTGTGCATAAATACATATAACACTTAAAGAGAAATATAAAAGCAATGCAAACTTTTTCATATAAAGTAAAGTTTATACCTGCCTTTTCAAAATACTTTCAATAGCGTTTATTTCCCCATCGCTTAGCAGCATATTGTTCAGGCAGTCTATGTTATTATCCAGTTGCTGTACCGAACTGGCGCCGACCAGTACAGATGTGATGCGTTTATCTTTCATGAGCCACACCAGTGCCATCTGTGCCAACGATTGGTTACGCTGTTCGGCTATTTCATTTAATGCTCTTATTTGTTCCAACCTCCCTTCAGTGATATCTGCCGCTTTTAAGAAAACTGCTTTTGCCGCTCTTGAATTCTCAGGAATCCCTTTAAGATAACGGTCTGTCAACAGTCCTTGTGCCAATGGTGAAAAAGGAATACAACCCACCCCATATTCTTCCAGCACATCCAGCAAACCATTTTCCACCCACCTGTCAAACATCGAATAGCGTGGCTGATGTATCAGGCAGGGTGTCCCCAGTTGCTTCAGGATCTCAAATGCCTTTTTAGCTTCAGGCGCTTTATAGTTAGAAATACCTGCATACAAAGCTTTGCCTTGCCTTACGGCCGTATCCAATGCCATCATTGTCTCTTCTAATGGCGTTTCAGGATCCGGGCGATGTGAATAGAATATATCCACATACTCTAATTGCATCCTTTTCAAACTTTGATCAAGACTTGACAGTAAATTCTTTCTTGATCCCCATTCACCATAAGGTCCGGGCCACATATAATAACCCGCTTTGGTAGAAAGGATCAGCTCATCTCTTAAATAACCTGTAAAATCCCGCTTCAGTATCTTCCCAAAATTCTCTTCCGCAGTTCCGGGTAACGGGCCATAGTTATTGGCAAGATCAAAATGAGTAATGCCGCGGTCGAATGCACGATGGATGATACTTCTCCCATTTTCAAAATTATCCACAGACCCGAAGTTGTGCCAGAGCCCTAATGAGACCGCAGGAAGTTTTATGCCGCTTTTACCACAACGGTTATATACCATTTTACTATATCGCTCTGCTAAGGGTGTGTAATCCATTGTTCTTTTTGGCCTAAGTTCCGTTGAAATATCCTATCATCCAAAATTGCTCAATCACCATTTCATTTTCTTCCTGATAAAAGCTGTCAGCTCATCGGCAATCTGCTTATGCTCTTCCAGGCCAGGGTGATAATCACAGCCGCTGCTATATTGTCTCGAAAAGAAATAATTGCTTACTTTTTTATCTCCACTCCGATTCACTTTTTCAATAACAACCGTCAGTGTCTTTTTCATAAAAGCAGCAAGCGAAGCATCTGCCATCGGGCTGGTAAGGCAAATAATATCAGCCTTTGGATAATACTCCCGCAGCTTCTTAATGAAAGCAATATAACTATCGCAAAAAGCAGCGGAGTCCTGGATGCCGTCATTCTGGCCTAAGCAAACAGTCAGAACATCGGGCTGGTATTTTTCAACATTCCATGGAACGGCATTGTTACGCATACTGATCTTGTCAAATACCTGCGGCATGATGACCTCCATATTACAGCAGCTACGCATTAGCCCGATTCCGGATACAGCGGATAAGTGATACTGTGCTTTCAACTTCCTTGCAGTAATAGCGCCGTAACTCAGGTAAGCATTGTGCTGATCCTGCCACACTCCTTTGCCGCAGGGAACAACCGTCTGATCGCTACCTGTGCCACAAGTAATAGAATTGCCAATAAATTCAATCTTTCGTTTGGGTTTGGGGTCAGGTGCCAGCAATTCATGGCATTTGATACCCACCAGTTCAAGCCAGCCGATATTGGCTTCTGTATTTTTAACCAGGGTGATCGTATGCGTTCCTTCCGACAAACCGGCGACCGATATGGTATCCCTTTTGGCTTTTGTTTGCAGGCGGGTAGCTTCCCCATCCACGACCAGTTCCAGATAATTATGATTCTTTCCCCATAACTCCTCATCATTCACAATAAAATCACAGCGATGCCCTTTTACTCTCACTGTAACGGATACACCTGGCTGCCAGAAACGGGGAAGTTTCGGGTCAGAAAAATCTACCCGGCCCATGTATTGGATGTAAGGATGATCTGGTTCGTAATAACCAATTTTATACGACGCTCTTTGCGCTAACGATGAGTTGCACAAAAGAAAAAAGGAGAAGATCACTAGAGAAGCCCTTTCCGCAATTTTCATTTGTATTCAAACTTTGCTTTCTTATTACCAATCATCACTTCAAAATCTCCTGGCTCGGTCACTGTCTTTAATTGTGCATTCACAAAAGCCAGATCATTCTTATCAATAGTAAATGTAACAGTCCTGCTTTCTCCGGCTTTCAGACTGATCTTCTGAAAGGCTCTCAACCTTTTCATAGATGGCGTAATACTGGCGTACAGGTCACGGGTATATAGTTCAACGGAATGTTTCCCATCACGGACACCTGTATTTTTTACATTAATAGTTACACTCAGTTTTGCATCACCTGATAATGAATTACCGCTTAACTGTATATCACTATATTCAAACGTTGTATAGCTCAATCCATGACCGAAAGGAAACAGGGGATCATATCCTGTATTGATATTGTCATTGAACACCTCTCTTACTTCTTCTGTCGGTTTCCTGTCGTAGAGCACTATTTCACCCATGCTTTTATGATAGGTGAAAGGCAATTTGCCATCAGGATTATAATCACCAAACAAAACATCGGCAACGGCTTCAGCCGTTTTCTTTCCGCTCCAGTATGCCATGAGGATCCCTTTTGCGGACGGCTCAATGCTGGTGATAAACCTCGGTCTTCCTTCCGTCAACACCAGTATCACAGGTTTTCCTGTCAATGCAGCGGCTTTGGCCAGTTCTTCCTGCTCTTTTGGTAATGCAAGCTCCCTTGTATTGCCCGGGCTCTCGGCATATGCATCTTCGCCTATGCACAGCACAATAACATCTGCATTCGCTGCAGCCGTTGTAAGCTTTGCGGCATCATAATTCACAGCATTATCAAAGCCCCTGACTGTGGTTGTAAATACATTCGCCGCTCCCACTTTATCCCTGATCGCCTGCAGGATCGTTTTACTGTCAGCAGGGTACCATTGTTCCTCCCTGCCCTGCCAGGTATAGCTCCAGCATCCATTCAATGCACTGATGCTTTGCGCAGAAGGGCCAGCCACCAGCACTTTTGTTTTTTTCGACAATGGCAATATATTATCCTGGTTCTTCAGCAAGGTCATAGCTTCACGGGCAGCCTCCAATGCCAGCGCCTGGTATTCAGGTTTGGCGAAATTATTTTTTGCCGCTGCCTCCGGGTAGGGATTGTCAAATAATCCCAGCTTATATTTCAGCACCAGGATTCTTTTTACTGCATCATCAATGCGGCTCATCGGTACTTCTTTATTCTTTACTGCTTCGATCAGCAGGTCATAAAATGAATAATCGCCGGGCACCATGCTCATATCGATACCGGCATTGATCGCCATGGCAACTGCCTGTCTTGGCGTAGCCGCCACATTATGTCTTTCGTGCAGGCGCTTGATATCCTCCCAATCGGTAACGATCAGACCTTCAAAACCAAGTTCTTTTCTCAGCACATCTGTCAGCAGGTATTTATCCGCATGAACGGGAATACCATTGATCTCACCGGAATTGATCATGATGGTAGATGAACCTGCTTTAACTGCTTCCCTGAACTGTGGCAGGTAATATTCTCTCATTTCTATTTCCGGCAAATAGATCGGTGTTCTGTCCTTTCCATTTCTTGATGCTGAGTAACCAAGATAATGTTTCATACAACTGGCGACCGCGGTCGGGTTTTTTAACCCATCTTCCTCGTATGCTTTTATTACAGCAGCACCCATTGTTTTACCTATATATACATCTTCACCATACGTTTCAGGGAAACGTGACCATAAAGGCTGGCGGCCGATATCGAGCACCGGGGCAAAATTCCAGCGAACTCCCGATGCCCTCAGCTCACTGGCTGTTACTTTGGTGATGGCTTTTGCCAGTTCCGGGTTTCTTGTCGCTGCCACTCCTATATTATGCGGAAAAAGGGTGGAGTTCAGCGTATAGGTTTGCCCATGTATTCCATCAAGCCCGTACACGACAGGGATTTTCAGTTTTGTATTCTTTACTTCATCCTGTATTTGCGTGATTACGGTATGCCATGTATCTACAGGTAAAGCATGAGCGGTTGCATTTAGAATAGATCCCACCTTATAATCCACCACAGCTTTTTTTAATGCCGCCGGGTCCAGCGATCCATCCTGGTTGGCCCATCCGCCTTTGGCGATGACAGCCAGTGTGACCTGTGTCATCTGTCCGACCTTTTCTTCCAATGTCATTTTCTTTACGAGCGCCTCCGCTTTTTGCTGGTCGGTCTGTGCATTTACCATGCAATAACATGCGATAGCGAAGGAAAGAGAGAGATACTTTTTCATAAACATCCTGTTGAGTTGTTAGTACTGTTGCAGTATTTACCATGACAAGAAAAATAACCTGCCAGTACCAATCATATTGAATTATTGTTTGTCTATTACCAGGCAGATCACCGATCGGGCTGGTATGGTCACCCGCATACCATTGGCGGTGCTGGCAGAATAAGCGCTTAATGTTGTATAATTGGATGGCCCTCCCGAAGCATACACTGAACTTTTCCCGTTCACAAAAGTTTTCCGCGAAAACTCTCCGTTATCCGTACCGCCGCTTAAGGTGTACCAGTAATACCTCGCTCCTTTTCTGAAATTCTGCACTTTTATCTCTACTGTTTTAAAAGTGGTGGATTTATTTACCAGTGTTACCCCCGTTTCTCCCGAAGTAAAAGAAGAAGCAACTGTCTCGATATCTGTTGTGCCGGACACGGAAGAAGTAACAGCCCTGTCTCCCAGGAATTTTTGAAAGAAATACATGTGATAAAATGCGGGTCTCGGGTTCCACTTAGGGACGCCATCCGGTTCATCGCCATTGTTGAACATGCCGTGATCATCCCCATTTGACCAGCCATTGGCCAGGTCCCATCGGGAGCTCATTCCATACCCTTTTTTCAACGCCTCGCCCAGGAGCAATACAGCATGCATGCCATTGACATGTGACACCATCTGTTTCGAGCCTGTTGCGAAAATGTTCCACTCATCCAGCGCTACCGGTTTAGCAGTAGCACTATTGGCCTGCCAGCTGGATTTGACAAAGTCCATCATCTTTGGCATCTCCACCAGCGCAGAGCTGAGAATATCGGTTACATTGGAATTAGTATTGTAAGGAGTGAAGTAGTTATGAACAACATAATAGTCTGCTTTGCCGTTCACTTCCGGAAGCATGCCGGTATTCCAGTTGCGCCGGGTACTGGTCTCCCACGCTTGTGTTTGTGCCTCTACCATTACTGCTCCTATGTAAATTGTTTTGCCGATCTCCTGCGCCGCTTTTTTCATCGAATCAACAAACACTTTGAAATGCTGCCCGTATAACTGACCCGATAAGAATTCAGGTTGCCCATCCTGGTTATCTGCCAGTTTGATCCTGTAGCCCGCTTCCCAGTCACCAAAGTTCTCGTTACCTATTTCCCAGTATTGCGTACGGCCATTGTCATATCGTACCCAGTCTGCAGCCAGGTGTGCGGCAGCCGCAACAGGATTGATGCTTTTACCATAACGTGCATACCCATAATTGATCGTAATGAGACCTTTGTTACCTGTTTGCTGCAACATGGTGTAATAGTTATCCACTGAGAATGTCCAGCCAGCCGTATTTTTTCCGAACCAATATCCTGCAGCTGAACTGGTCCCGGCAGCATTCAGTAACTGATCAGGCGCATCTGCAGGTGGCGTATTGGGTTGTGCATTCCAGAAAAAGATATCGCTGATACTGCCACCCGGAAAACGAATAACATGCGGGTGAATATTCGTGATATGATTCATCAGGCTGGATTCTGTGACGATCTGTGTCATCCACAGGTTGCTGTTATTGCCAAATAAGGAAAGAGGTATTTTAGTAATAACAGCGCTGCGGTCCACCGTCACTGTATAGGATGCTGACGATGGAATCGTCGTATCGGTAAACGAGGGCCTGGTAAATGTTCTCGGCTGCCAGTCATCTAAAAAGAAGCCTATGGTATTGGCAACTGGCGGATCAATGGCCGGGTTAACGACTACAGTGGTATCAGGGGGATTGGGAGTGACTCCGCCCCCGCCTGATTTTTTGCAGGAAAAAAGCAGGGGTGTCGCTGTCATTGAAATAAGAAGTAATAATGTAAACGTATTTTTCATCACAATCACATTTTTGTATAACATCACCTGTTATGCTGTGCCGATATTCTTTTGATAAGCTCCGTACAAGCCCTCGAATTATGATACGGGCATTTCCAGAAACCGGCTTTCTCTTTGTTCATAGGAGAATAGTCTTCCTTTACTCCCCAAAACCATTCGCCGCTCCTGTTGTCCTTTATATACCTTTTTACAAAATCCCAGTTATTAAAAGAAAAGCGGAGGTATTGTTCTTCACCAGTCAGTTGGTAAGCATTGAAAAAACCCACCATGGCCTCTGCCTGTGGCCAGGAATGTTTTTCTTTGACCAAATGATCCTCAGCTGCATCATACTCATACCATAGGCCACTATCCTTGTCTATGCCTTCTGCGGCAGCATCAGCCAGTTGAACACTCAGCTCCCTGAACTTTCTGATATATGATTCACTGTTGATGATTTCGGCACACTCCAGCAATAGCCAGGCAGCTTCTATATCATGCCCATAAGAGATCAGCGAAGACCGGACATTCCAATCCTCATCCATAAATAAATTCAGGTGATGGGTTTGCCGGTTGATAATATGCTGCTCAAAAATGTCCAGCAGGTGTTTGATCCTTTCTTTGAGAATATCATCGGGCCATACTGAATACAGGTTTGCATACGCCTCAATGATATGCAAATGCGTATTCATCGTTTTCTTTTCGTTATCGTCCTTCTCGCTTAACCGGAGGTCATTGATGATCTTCCAGTCCTGCGCAAAAGCTTCAAGGTATCCCCCTTTCTTTACGTCGAAGCTGTGCTGTTCTATTTTGTCATAAATATCTTTTGCAAGCTGCAAGGCTTTTGCATCATCTGTAACTTTATAATATTCGGCTAACCCATAAACACAAAAAGCAAGACCATAGATCTGCTTGCGGGTATCCAGCGGGTTACCGTCACTGTCCACCGACCAGTAAACACCGCCATACTTCCTGTCAATGAAATGATCTGCTATATATTTATAAGCCCTAATGGCGATATCAAGGTATTCCGGTTTTTGTATAACCCTGTAAGCAGCAGAAAAGGCCCAGAGGATACGGCTGTTCAACACCACCCCTTTGGGAGCTGCCTCATCGACCGTATTCGCATTATCCAGGCTACCGATAAAACCACCCTTCTTTTTATCAAGAGTGTATTTCATCCAATAATTCAGGATGGATTCAAGTTCAGCATTGAGCTCATCCCGGTAAACGGGTAATATCTGAACAGCCTCGGCCGTGAGCATTTTACTTGGCTTTTTTATTTGCAGGTGATGAAAGAACGGTCTGCAACAGTTCTTCTGATTGATTTTTCCCGATGATCCGGTTTAGCGTCTTCACTGTTTCCGCTGAATTGTACCCGTCTGCAGGAGTGTTCATGACGTAGTCCAATAGCTGGTCTAATGTAGAAGTGGCTACATGTATCCTTGTATCTGAAGACGCATAATAGATATATACATGGCCATCGTCATTCAGTATCCAGCCATTACTAAATACGACGTTCGAAACATCTCCTGTTCTTTCTTCGCCTTCAGGCGCCATAAAGTAACCTGCAGGCTTGTAGATCACTTTGGTAAGATCATGCAGATCGGTCATGAACATATACAATACATAGCGTAAACCAGCTGCGGTATTCCTTACCCCATGTGCCAGGTGAAGCCAGCCATATTTCGTTTTGATCGGCGCCGGGCCTAATCCATTCTTTGCTTCATATACTGTATGATACACCTTTGGGTCAATGACGATCTCCTTCTCAATTCTGGCACTCTCGATCGAATCACTCAAACCAAAACCAATGCCGCCTCCGCTGCCTGCTTCAATGAACTTATCCTGGGGTCTTGTATAAAAAGCATATTTACCATTTACAAATTCCGGATGCAGTACTACATTACGTTGCTGTGGCGAAGGTGTAACAAGGTCATTCAGTCTTTCCCATTGTACCATATCCCTTGTACGGGCAATACCACATTGGGCTATTGCTGCGGTCTGATCAGATACAGGCGCTGCCGGATCCCTTCTCTCGGTACAAAACAATCCGTATATCCATCCATCTTCATGCTGAACCAGCCGCATATCATAAGTGTTGGTATCAGGGTCACCCGTTTCGGGCATGACCACAGGGTAATCCCAGAAATGAAAACCGTCAACTCCATTTGCACTTTCTGCTACGGCAAAAAAAGATTTCCTATTAGAGGCTTCTACTCTTGCCACCAGCAGGAATTTATCATTCCATTTTATAGCACCGGGATTCAGCACTGCGTTGATACCGAAACGTTCCATCAAAAACGGGTTCGTTTTGCTGTTCAGGTCATATCGCCAGAACAACGGTGTATGGACAGCTGTCAATACCGGGTTCTTATACCGATCAAATATTCCATTGCCCACTTCAGCTTTTTCATTTACCAGGGCCAGCAAAGCATCCTGCCTTTTTTCCATTGCTGTTAACCTGTCAAAAAATTTTCCACTCATAAGGGTTCGCTTTTAATTTTCCAGTTTATCCCACCAGGTTCTTTTCAATATCAAAACAATTATCATCAGAATAATTACCGTGATCAATAAGGGTAGTTTCAGCCATAGTACGATATACATCGGTAAAATGGTCAGGCAGCATTGGGCAATGATACCCAGTACCACGTTGAACATATCCAGTTTGAAGCGTTTATTAGGCTCAAAAGAGGGGTTCTCCG
Source organism: Chitinophagaceae bacterium (assembly GCA_016787135.1). GTDB lineage: Bacteria > Bacteroidota > Bacteroidia > Chitinophagales > Chitinophagaceae > VBAT01. Next base: position 22,837 of record JAEUVK010000076.1, read on the forward strand.
TCATCACTAAATCATGAACCGGTTTCCAGAATCCCCAGGGGCGCACTGTGCTATAAAACTTCTTTAGTGTTTCCGCTTCCGTAGCAGGTGCTGTATAAGTACCGATGAGGCACCCCGCTACTGATAATGCAAATAATACCGGGAAGTAATACAGAAATTCTACTCCCTCAAACAACCTGGAGAAGACCAAAGCACCGGCAATGCCTGTAAGCATACCATAAAAGAATCCATTCGCATTAAAGCGCCACCAATACCATTTCAGCACATTTGCAGCAATGTAACCTCCATACAATCCCGAAACTATCCATTGCAAAATGCTGTTAACATCTTTCGCAAAGAAACCAAGCGTCACCCCTATAGCTACTACTACAACACCGGTCAGGTAGTTCATGCTGATGATCTTTTTGGTAGAAGCTTGCGGATTCACATATTTCAAATAGATATCGTTCACGATATATGCCTGTGCGGCATTCAGTGTTCCGGAAAAAGTTCCCATAAAAGCGCCAAGCAAACCGGTAAGCACTAACCCCAGGATACCTATCGGTAAAAAACTATTGATCGCTCCGGGCAAGACTCTTTCAAAATCTACTCCGCCAGTTCCATCATTCAGGTTAAGCTGGTTATAATAAAGTAATCCAAGAACAGTAAGACCTATCACCATTGAATAGCGAACCGGCAACAATATGATTGAAACAAATCCTGTCATTTTGGAAGCTTCCTTTGGTGACCGGGTTGATAATATCTTCTGCATATCATAGTTAGGCGCTGGTCCAGCCAATGCGGCAAACACCCCTTTAAACAACATCATCATGAAGAATATGCCGAACAAGCTGAAGCCGTCTTTTGCAATCTTGGTATTGGCATCATCTACGATACCGGTCCAGTTGAGATCAAGGTTCCAGCCGAAGAATGGATCGGACCACCCTTCCGGCACATTCAGTTTTGTACCATCCAGATGTATCACGGCGATCACAGCAATAGCAATACACCCTACTGTCATGATCGCATACTTGATCAGGTCTCCCAACACAATACTATGCATACCCCCCAGAATGGAATAGAACATGGCGAACAGCGTGAAGACTATTCCATAAAAATGCGCCACATATTGAGGGGCAATATCAAAAGGGATATAGGGCTGCACCAGGTGCCAGGGAACAAATATTTCAATGAACTTACCCAAACCGATAAAACCATAAGCCAGAAAACCGAGACAGCCGATCAAAGCAAACGCCACTACTATATTGTGAGACCCCCTGACCCCTTTCCCGTTTAGACCAAACCTTGTCGCCAGCCATTCTGCTCCTGTGTTGGCATTGGATCTTCTCAGCCATTTGGCCAGGAACATCATATTGAACACCTGGTTGAACACCGGCCACAGCCAGGGTATCCAGATGCTTTTCATACCATATACAAAACATAACGACACCATCCACATCGTACCACTGATGTCAAACATATCTGAGGCATCGCTCATTCCCAGCATATACCAGGGAAGTTTCTTTCCTCCCATCAGGTAACTTTCTTTATTCTGTCTTGCTTTCTTCCGGAGTATCCAGCCTATCATCACCATAGTGGCCAGGTACAGAACAATGATACTTATATCCAATAAATGTAATCTCATGCAATAGCTTTATCCTTTCTTTGGTTACATAAACGATCCTGAATTTTAAAAGAGGTTGCAGGATGAAGAATCAACCCGCAACCTGCTGCTAACGATTGCTGCTTGTTAAACGATCATTGATATACTTTTTCATTATTGACGTCCTTTTCAAACAAGGTTCTTTCCAGGTTGTAAAACTTTACAAAGTCCTGTTCTGATACCTGTCCTTTATACGGAGCGTAATAATGCATCTTCTTCATTTCATTGTGATACCCGTGATTGCGCCATACGAGCACATAAGATATTTTATTATCCCCTATCACATTCATCAGCGTCTCTGTCCACCAGTTGGCATAAGGTATCGCCTCAAAACCCGTTTCCGCCAGAGAGAAGAGTTTGTTCTTCTCTTTGGCTATCGCACCTACCAGTTTTAAATTATTACTGGTGTTGATCTCAAACCATTTTTCTTTTTGCGGATCACCGTACTGATAAGTATCAAAGCTTAACACATCCACCATATCATCGCCAGGGTATCTTTCGAGAAATTCCTCTTTTGATTTAAAATCGCCTCCTGTATTATACACCCATAAAAGGTTATGCAGCTTTTTTTCCCTCTGCAGGTAATACACAGTGAAACGCCAAAGTGTTTTGTATTCAAAATCTGTACTGGCATTTTTGCCCCACCAGAACCAATTGCCGGTATGCTCATGAAACGGCCTGAACAAAACAGGTATTGCTTCTCCTTCGCTTCCTTTTAATGAAGAGATGAACGTAGCCACCTTATCCAGCCATTCTTTGTATAACGTATGATTTAATCCGCCGGGATTTACAGAAGCTACTGTGCCATGCGTAGTATCCCATGCACCTTTAGGAGCGCCGAACGGGCTGTCAGCATGCCAGCTTATAGTAATCACTCCACCCCTTTCATACGCCTGTCTGATGTACTGCTTCATTTTTTTGAAAGGGACACCATCAATGTTCACGTCATTATTTTGTCTTTCAAGCCCTCCTAATTCCCATCCATACACTGCAGGATAGTCACCGGCTGTCTCTTTTACATCACTCCTGCCTTCTTTATATTTCCATTCTACACCATAAGCGAGGTCGTCCTGGTGGCCAAACATAAATCCTTTTTCAACCAGCTTTTTCAGGTTGTTATAAAGGTTAATGGTCTCTTTTGTTGCTTCCTTATCAGAGGGCAGTTCTTGTTGTGCTTTTATTGTGCATGAGGCAATGAGGGAACTGCTAAGAATAATTGCAATATGCCTGATCGTATTTCTCACTTTGCCTCTCCCAATTTTTTTATATAGAATGTTATTACCCTCCAGGTACTGATATCACTGTCAAAAACTGAATTCAATCCCTGCTCTTCTACCGGCGGATCACCAAGTATATCATCGCCTTTTTTCCATAACAATTGCTGATAGGAAGGCCTTCCGCTGCCGCTGAATGTCCAGAAATTCGCCCCGGCGATCACGTCTTTCTTTTTTGCATGAGTAAGCAACTGGCTGAATATGGACGAAAAATATTTATCCCGCAAAGTTGTGGGTGAAGACAGTAAAAACAAATGACCATCTCTTGGCAAGCCAAATTCTTCTGCTACCAATGGCTTATTAAGTTTTCGGGCTACGTCCGCATGTTTGCTGATATAGTTATCTGTTTTACTGATCACTTCATCCAGGCTTTTTGTGATGGCTGTGTCCCTGAACCATCCCCAGTTCTTCGGCCAGATATGAATAGTAGCATAATCAACGTTCTTATCCGCATGTACGGAGGCAAACACATCCATATTTTCACTGCCCATTTCGCCTTCGCTTCCAATAGTAACCAGGTGTTTTTTATCCAGCGACCTGATCAAAGCGGCTGAGCGACTGATGAATTTTCTATACCCTTCAATAGCCGTGGGTCGCATAGGCCGGGGTTCATTGGCTATTTCCCATGCCATGATAGCAGGGTCATCCGTGTATTTTCTTTTTGTAATGGTGTTCACTCTTTTCAGCAGCAACTTTACCTGTTCTTCATACTGAAGGATGCATTTTTCACAACTGTAAAACAAACTCACATAATCTCTCATTTCATCCCAGTTTAATTTTCTCTGTAAAACAGAGTCAGCGATCAGGCCGTTCCAGTTCAGGTACTGTAAAAAGCCCCCGCTCCACTCCCAGTTATTACTCAGGAAAATGACTGCTTTCATTTTTCGTTTGCCCATCTCTGCCAGCAAAAAATCAAGCCCGTTCAATAACTCCTTCTGAAAAATACCCGGCTTTGTTTGCAATGCCGGTTCCACTCTTGGCACGCCATTGATCTGACCGGCTCCTTCAGCTCCTGCCATCACCCGAAGGTTATTAACACCTTTTGTCGCTAAGAAATCCAGTTCTTTACGTACCCGCTCTTTTCCTTTTTCATCATTAGGTACCAACCCGCCATACCAGTAATTGACGCCTATATAATAGTAAGGCTTGGTTTCCAGCATGAATCGCCCGTTCTGCACTCGTACAAAAGATGTCTGGGCGGTGACTTGCTGGATACTGAAAAGAAACAGCACCGATAATTTTACTATGTAACTTATTCGTTCCATCCGGGCTCAAAAAAAGCCGTTCCTGATTTGATTGCGCAGACCCGGAAACGGCTTCAACTACTAACTGCTTAATGAGAAAAACTGTCAGTCATCAACTGGTGAGTGACCTTTTATTTAAAGAACATGATATTATCAAAATACAAGGTCTTTCCTGCTTCGAATATCTGGAATGTCACATTATTAATGCTCATCGAGACACCCGCATATTGTGTAGCCAGCTCATACCTGAAGTAGGTCCATTTATTAGCAGGGACCGTAATTACTTTCTGGTTGCCCCAGTTGAGCCAGAACTGAACATTCTTATCAATATCTGCACCTTTTACCCAAAAACCAAAATACTTATAACCGGTGATATTGATAGAACCGCCATTTCCCAGTTGCAAGCCACCCCATGAACCACCTGGGTCAAACGCTGCCTTCAGACTGGAAGCGCCGGTGATCTTGTCATCTGCAGAAGCAGCAAATGTGCCGCCCCATCCCCAGTTTTCAAATCCGTTGTTTAACTGGTCAGTGAAAACGGTCAATGCTTTACTGACATTCACAAAATCCATATCGGTCAGTCTTTCACCGGATAAATTGGTTATTTTCAGTTTTGCCCTGTCCACATTACTGGCAGGCATTGTGATCACCAGCTGCTTCCTGGTTTTTGAAACGATCGTAGCTGCGTTTGTTGTTCCTTCTAACACTACGCTGGTAACATCATCCAGGTTATTCCCTTTGATCGTCACCGTAGTGCCTGCTTCGAAATCTGTCGGGAAGGCACTGGTGATATTCGGTAATGCTATTACACTAAAGGGCACTGATAACGTTTTCCCTTCGCTGTTGGTGAATATGATATTTTGTGGTCCGCCAAAAGCTGTATCGGGCACACGGAACACCAGGTTTGTTTCTGTATTTAGTGTGGATGTGAAAGGCGCCGGTACATTATTCTTATCGAAAACAATACTTCTTATCTGGCCAATACCTGAACCGGTAAGCGTTATCACTTCTCCGCCAGCTGCGGAATTCGGAGCAATAGTGCCCGATGACATTGCCCCTGCACTCATATCCGGGCTGCCATCGCCATCCTTTTCACAGGAGATCAGTATAACAGAAACCGTCAGCAGCAACAAAGACAGTTTTGTAAGCGTTTTGACAATTATACTTTTCATATTAATTTTTTTAAAGTGCTTGAATTGATGATTAATAATAGGCTACAGGAGGTTGTGCCAATGCCGGATCCTGCAATACTTCACCGGCAGGTATCGGCAGGTGCATGTAGTTTTGTGAAAACGTTACATACGACGGGCTACCGAATGTTCCCCTGTTCTGCGCTTCAATGATCTGCTTGGCTTTGGCAAAACCCTGTCTTTGTATATCAAACCAATAATCTCCTTCAAAAGCAAATTCAACGCGGCGTTCTTTCAGTATATCGTCTTTGGTAATGGAGGATTTGGTTGCCAGTTGAGCCCTTGAACGCACTTTATTGAATGCCTCCAGTGCACTCGCATCAGTAGTAGAAGCATTAGTTCCCAGTACTGCTTCGGCATAGATCAGCAGTACATCGGCATAGCGGAGTATCATCGTGTTGATACCGCTGTTCATACCTAACACCGCTTCTCCGCCAAAACCTGCTCCCGGGCCTACTACATACTTGGCAATATTAGACCGGGTAGAGTTTTTCTGACCACCGTCTGTAGTAGGTTGCAGTGTATCATATTTATATCCGCCTGCCATAAATGAATTATAGGCAGCATTCGCATTTTGCGGTTTCCATTGTGTGTAGCTCCAGCCATGTTCCATCATCGATCCTTTACGGCGTGTATCTCCTGACTCATACGCACTCTTCATATCCATACTCGGAATGTACAATTCCCACATATTAGCCTCAGAAGTTTGCAGGTTGGAAGGACCACGATCAGGGTTTTTCTGGTTGCCTGAGCCCCATGGGTTGCCGGTAAGCTGGTGCTGAATAGAAAAGAGTGACTCAATATTATTGTTGTTTGCGCTTGAATTGAACATGCCTGCGTAATCAGCAAACAGGTTATATTTTCCTGAATTGATCACTTCCAGGGCCTTTGTTTTGGCGCTGTCATAATCACCGCGATAGAGGTATAGTTTTGCCATCATCCCTTTGGCTGCATACTTTGTTACACGGCCTGGGGCATCTGTTTCAGGCAATCCGGCTTCTGCCTTTTTCAGTTCCTCCAGGGCAAAACGTAATACATCTGCTTTGAAATAACGGGGAATATTAAAATCACCAGACAATATTGTGCCACCTGGATTATTAACGATAGGCGCATCACCCCATATACGGCCAATAAAGAAATATACTGTCCCTTTAAAGAAATGGCACTCAGCAATGGCAGGATCAATAAAGGAAGGATTACCTCCTTTTGACTTTTTCAGCTCCAGGGCATTCATGTATTCACTGGTCCAGCCACCGATCTTATAAAACACTTTCCATGCATCGGCTATGCGTACAGATGTTTGCGCATAAGAAAAATTCAGGAAAGGAGGGTCGTCGTTACCTCCGGTATATTCATTACCAGCCATTACATCACCGATCGCATCCATGGCCCTGTTCTCATAACCCGCCCAGGGCAGACCATACAAAGTGCTGGTAAGCCCCCGCACTTCTTCAGCAGTATTATAATAGTTGTCGAGAGTCGTGCTGTCCAGGGCCGACCTGTCGGTAAATGATTTTTTGCAGGACATCAATACTATGACCAGTACTGTAAGCGCTGCTGTATATCGAAGTATATTTTTCATATCAGAATGTTTTGAGTTTCACAATAAGGTTATAATTCAATATTAGCGCCGATAGTAATTGTTCTTGGATTGGGATAGTGACCGGCATCTACGTTCATTAACCGGATATTATTATTGAATGCCCCTATTTCAGGATCATACCCGCTGTAGTCTGTAAATGTATGCAGGTTCTGAACGGATGCATAGATCCTGGCATTGCTGATCTTTGCTTTTTTCAGCCATTGTGCGGGAAGCCTGTATCCTATTGTGATATTCTGAATACGCAGGTAAGAACCATCCTCTACATAGCGGTCAGACATATAAACGTTATTCACGTTCGTATTTGTGAATCTCGGCAGTTTGCCACCTGTATTAGTGGAAGTGTACCTGTCCATAACGGTCGTCAGCTGGTTATAAAAAGCATTATCCATTTTCTCCAGCTGCCAGCGAAGGAAATTGAAGATCTTCGCTCCATAGCTTCCCTGCAGGAATATAGAAGCATCAAAATTCTTATAGGTAAATGAATTCGTCAAACCGTAAGTGAATTTAGGGAGCGGGCTGCCGATAAAGGTAATGTCGCTGGCATCAATGATACCATCAGGTTTACCATTGGGACCGCTTATATCTTTGAACCGTACGTCTCCGAGCCACGTGTGTGTCTGGTCAACAGCGTAGCCGAATTGCGGGAGACTATTGTTCAGGTCTTCCTGTGTACGGAATAAACCATCAGTTACCAGGCCGAAGAATGAACCGACAGCATAACCCGGTTTGGTAAAGGAAACAGTATAGTTATCATAATACAACTTACCGGTCAATGCTGCTGTGGAAGCAGCTAAACGATCAAGATTGTTTTTGAAACGGGAGAATATAACGTTGGTTTTCCATGTAAAATCTTTTGATTTGATATTGTTGCTTGTGATGCTGACATCCACGCCGGTATTGGACATTTCACCCACATTGATAACCGGTCCTTTCAGATCATCCCATGAATCCCCTACTCCTATCAGACGCGGGCCTGTACCTATAATCAGCATGTCGGTCGTTGTCTTTTTATAGAGATCCACAGAAAGGTCGATCCTTCCATTCAGGAATGAAGCGTCAATACCTGCATTTTTGGTTACCACCGATTCCCATGTCAGATCAGGGTTAGGAACACCATAGAGGTAGCTGGAATTGCCAAATCCTACAGGACCAGGCCAGAAACTAACCACGGAAGTATAAGGAGGATTGGGAGAACCAGAAGGAAGGTTCTGATTACCTACTGAACCGTAAGCCAATCTTACTTTCAGATAATTGGCAACTTTCTTTATGCCTTCGGCAAAACTTTCATTGGTAACTGTCCATGCCAGAGATGCACCAGGGAAATTACCCCATTTATTCTTGTCAAAGAATTTGGAAGAGGCATCTCGCCTTAAACTAAGGTTCAATGCATAACGGTTATCATATGTATAAGTAGCCCTAGCAAAATAAGATTCAATACTGCCGTCACTTTTGCCTCCGCCAAGTTCCCATGTTGTACGGTCGCTGCTACCCGCATTCAGGTCAAGTATGTTATTCTGCAGGTCAACTTTTTTTCCATTGATACTTTCCCAGTAATTGTATTGCGCTTCATGCCCCAATGTACCGGTAACGGCATGTTTACCGAAGTTCTTATTATAATTCAGGTAGTTCCTGACTGCATAGTAATAACCGTTGCCCCTGTATTCGAACAACTGGCTGCGGAGGCTGGTATTCCCTATATTACCTGAACGCTGAAAGGCCTGGTTATTGGATAAACTAAGCGAGTAGGCAAATTCATTTCGTAAAGAAAGCCCTTTCATGAATTCTATCTCAGCATAAAGATTACCGAATACCTGGCTGGTGGTGGTTTTATTGCCCCTGTAAAAACTTCTTGCTATAGGATTATCCTGGCCATATTGAAAACCGCCAATGGTTTGCCCACCACCCCATGTACCATCCAGGTTCTTCACCGGGATCAATGGGCTTTGAACAGTTCCCCACCAGATCGTGCCTTCAGCGGCATCAGCCAATGTTACATTCTGGATACTGCGGGAAGCGTTGGTGCTTATACCCACTTTGATCCAGTTCTTCAACTGATGGTCAAGGCTGAAACGGGTTGAGTACCTTTTGAAATCCGAACCGATCAATATACCTGATTGGTCAAAATAGCCGGCAGACAGGTAATAGGTGGTTTTATCTTTTCCACCGGAAAAACTTAATTGGTGGCTGTTCATATTTCCATTTCTGAACATGGCATCCTGCCAATTGGTACCCTCGCCTAATACTGACGGATCTGCAAATTCAGCGCTGGGTGTAAGCCCAATAAGAGGGGCTACTTCATTCTGGTATTGTGCAAACTCTCTCAGGTTCATTACATCAAGTGATCTGTACACCTGCTGCTGGCCATAATAAGCATCATAGCTGATCTTGCCTTCACCTGCTTTACCTTTTTTGGTAGTGATCAGTATCACACCATTGGCTGCCTGCGACCCATAGATCGCCTGTGCCGATGCATCCTTTAAGATATCTATTGATTCAATATCATTCGGGTTCAGTGTGGCTAAAAAACTATTGCCTGTCTGTCCGTCAGAACCACCTAATCCTGCATATCCCGCACTGGATTTTGTATTACTGGTGAATATCACACCATCTACTACGATCAGCGGATCATTGGCATTGATCGTTGTTATACCGCGTATCCTGACTGATACGCCACCACCTGGCTGACCACTGTTATTCATAACAGTGACACCAGCCACTTTACCCTGAATGGCCTGATCAATACCAGCCACAGGCAGGTCTTTAAGATCTTTTGATTTAACAGAAGAAATAGCAGATGATACATCCGCTCTCTTTGCCGTACCATAACCAATCACTACTACTTCACTGAGTTTGGTATCAGTTACCTCAAGTGTAGCGATCACATTTGATTTGTCACTGATAGATACTTCAATGGGCTTCGCCCCCACATAAGATATCACCAATGTTTTGGCATTTTCCGGAACGACGATCTTAAATGCACCATTGAGGTCAGTAGCCGTCGCTGCTTTACCACCCTTCACACTGACCGTAGCATTGGCCAGTGGCGCACCACTTTGATCAGATACAATGCCTGAGATGGTTCTGTTTTGAGCAAATAGAGTTGAGGAGCTTAGGAGAATCGCCATGATCGTTGCGATCACCCGGAGGGGTCGTTTTTTTCTCATATAGCAAGTTTATTTTGACAAATTTAGGCTCATTATACAACCCACAACTAATACTTTTTTATCCGATAGTAATGCTTTATAGTCCACCAACCTGCTGGAAACAGGCAAAACCCCCTATCCTGCAGTCATAACAAGGGGTTCGTCAATCGCCTGCCGGTCAGCATGATTTTAATAAGTAATACTTTTTTATCTTTAATATAATAACTTTGACTTGCCAATAAATGTCATGCAAACAAATATTATGCGGGAGATCACCCCGCTGACATCCAGCGATTGCTTCACCCTTTTTACAAGAGTGAAATCAGAATTCGACTTTCCATTACACTGTCACGAAGAGTTGGAGCTTAACTTTATTCTCAATGCAAAGGGGGCCAGGAGAGTAGTGGGCGATCACATTGCAGAGATCGATGATGCAGAATTAGTGCTTGTTGGCTCTAACCTCCCGCATGTCTGGCAAACGCATAAATGCAAAAGCAAAGAGATAAGAGAAGTGACCATACAATTCCACAAAGATCTTCTGGATGAAAAATTCCTGAAGAGAAATCAACTGAGTTTTATCAGGAGCATGCTGGAAAGATCGGCCCGCGGCATATTATTTTCCAGGCAGACCATCGGGCAGCTAACACCGAGATTGCTAACGCTGAACCAGAAGCAAGGATTTGATTCAGTACTTGAACTGCTTTCTATCCTGCATGACCTGTCCATCTCCAGAAACATGCATACCTTATCAGATGCAACATTCAATAATGCAGACCTTTCTTATACCAGCCGCAGAATAAGAGCCGCTGTCGATTATATGAATCAGAATTTCTCCAAACCGGTTACGCTGACTGAAGTGGCGAAGCTTACCAATATGACAGAAGTATCTTTCAGCCGTTTCTTTAAAGCAAGAACAGGCATCACTTTCATGGACAGCCTGCTGGAAATGCGTTTAGGCCATGCGTCCCGTTTGCTGATAGATACTACGCAATCTGTATCGGAGGTTGCATATAATTGCGGGTTCAACAATATTTCCAACTTCAACAGGTTATTTAAAAAGAAAAAAGGCTGCACCCCAAAAGAATTCCGGGAAAACTACAGTTATGGCAACAGGGTATTCATATAGTGCATCATAAAAAAGCAGGAACTGTAATCAGTCCCTGCTATATGTATACGTTAGTGTGTGGTTATGATCACATTTTGACGAATTGCCGTGCGACAGTTTTCCCATCCGGTAATACGATCTGGATGATATATACACCATTCCGATAGTTCTCTGCGTTGATCGTCTCTGTCAGCATCACCTGGGTTTTATCTGCAAAGCCATCTTTCACCAGTTTTCTCGTGGCATCATATACGGATATCCTGTATTTACCGGTACCATTTTGAGAATATTGCAGTGTAAGGTTGCCTTGAGTAGGATTAGGGAACACATTAATGTAATAATCGTCTCCGCTCTTATTCCTGACAATAACCTTTATGGTTTTTATTGCTGAAGCACCGTTATTATCAGTTACTCTTAGCTGAAACACATAAACTCCTGTGGTAAGGTCTGAAACCTGTGCAACAGCGGTAAGATTATTACCAATGGTTACCAGCGAAGGCCCTGAAAGCTGGGTCCACGTATAGCCCGTGATCGTACCATCCGGATCTGTTGAAGTTGACCCATTCAATAAAGTTGAATTAATGGGCAATGTCAGTACAATGCTGTCTGCAGCAATACGTGCAACAGGCGACTGGTTAGCTATGGGAGCTGCAGGGTTCACAATCACTGTCACATCATCTGCAGCAGTAGCACCCCCATTATCGGTCACTGTTAAACGGAATACATACGTTCCCTGTACGAGATTGGCTAATGTCGTAGTTGTGGCATTTGCAGTACCCAGTGTAAAAGTTGTGGGACCACTTACTCTTGTCCATGCGTAATTGGCAATTGAGCCGTCAGGGTCTGTGCCACTCCCATTCAGCGTGGTAGAGTTTGCCGGCAGTGTGATGTTCCTGTCGGTACCGGCATTAGCGGTTGGTGCCTGGTTTGCCGGTGTTGCTGCATTTACAGTTACCGTTATATTATCCGTTGCTGTAGCTCCCCCATTATCTGTAACCGTTAAACGGAATACATACGTTCCCTGTACAAGATTAGTTAATGTTGTCACCGCAGCATTGGCTGTTCCAAATGTAAAAGTTGTGGGGCCACTCACTCTTGTCCATGCATAGCTGGCAATTGAGCCATCCGGATCGGTTCCACTTCCATTTAATGTGGTCGAATTGCCGGGCAGTGTTAATACAATATCAGTGCCTGCATTTGCAGTGGGTGATTGATTGGCTGCCGCATTCACAATTACCGTTATATCATCTGTTGCAGTAGCGCCGCTGTTATCGGTTACTGTTAACCGAAAAACATATGTTCCCTGTACAAGATTGGTTAATGTCGTCGTTGCTGCATTTGCAGTACCCAATGTAAAAGTTGTAGGGCCGCTTACTCTTGTCCAGGCATAACCTGCTATGGTACCATCCGGATCTGTACCGCTTCCGGTCAATGTTGTGGAGTTAGCCGGAAGAGTAAGCGTAATATTATTACCTGCATTGGCAGTAGGTGATTGATTACCGGTTGACGCCGTTGGCGCTACATCATTATATGTTACATTACGGCCAATTTTCAGGTTGTCGTAATAAATAACCCATGTGTTGGTCATACTCCACCTGTTCATCCCAAACTTAAAATAAGCACTCGGATTGAAGTTAAGACCGGTATATCGTGCATACATCGTACCATTCAACCAGAATTCCACTAATCCCGTACTCCAGTTAACATGGAAAACCACATCGTGCCATGTATTGCCGACAATCGGCCTCAAAGAACCCCCACCATATACCTGGCTCTGGTGTGTCACTGATCCGCTGCCTGACGGGTTGATACACACATCCCATACTCCATCTGTTCCCCACAGAGACAGCGATGCCGAACCTGATGAGTTATCGGGGTGCCATTGTACCACATGCCCTCCATAACCTCCGCTCCAGTTACCGTTGGAGCCAACAGGTGTTTCAAAATACATCGACCAGCCATACCACATATCACCTTGGTCGCTGATGTTTGGAGTAGTTAATTCTGCCCTGTAGCCAGATGACACAGAAGGGTCATTTGCCCTTACTTCAGCCCGGAATGACTGGCTTCCGTCACGGGCATGTGCTGTTGATGCTGTTACAGAATGTGAACAACAACTCTGATTATTCGTAAATCCCGAAAACGGATTTGATCCCTCGAAAGAAGAGTTCAACAGGATCTGGCTGATAACAGAATTCGAAAAAATGAGAGAAAAGAAAATAAAAAAGATGTGTAAAGTTTTTACATAGGGTGTTCCGGCTTTCATAGCGAATTAGTTGTTTTTCAGAAAAATTGGATTTTGCAGATATTCCATCTTATTGCCGAAAACAATGGAATATCCTGTCTTAAATGAGTCAAATACTATACCGGAAGGGCATTCCTTTTTACAAAAGCACTGGTAAATGGGACCCAGACAAAATATCCGCTGCAAAATTGACCGGGGTCAACAGGAAAAGAACTAAGGGCAAATACGTATTGCGAATGCTGTACAGAACCATTTACCCTTTCCATAATAATGTTACAAGAGGCAACAGATATTATTTGACAACCGGGCTCATTCTTATTTGTTTGCAAACCTGTTTGTTATTTCTTCACAACAGCAGTTTCACGAACATCAATCAATAAAAAAGCAGGCGTTGTTTCTGACGCCTGCTTTGCATATTATGATCGTTAGTGTATCGGTAGTTCTTCTTACATCTTTACAAATTGTTTGGCCACTGTTTTACCATCCGGCATCACTATCTGTATGATATAAATACCATTTCTCAGGTTGCTTACATCCATTGTTTCGGTCAGGGTCACCTGGGTCTTGTCGGCAAAACCATCTTTCACCAGTTTTCTTGCTGCATCGTAAACAGATATTCTGTGCTTGCCATTACTATTTGCAAAGTATTGCAAGGTCAGGTTAGTACTAGCCGGATTAGGGTAAAGGTTGAAATAATATTCATCATTGCTCTTATTCTTAACGATCACAGTTACTGTTTTCACACCTGTAGCGCCATCATCATCGGTTACTTTTAGCTGGAATATATAGGTACCAATGGTCAGACCAGAAACCTGTGAGGTAGCAGAAAGGCTATTATCGATCGCCGCTGCATTTGGCCCTGATATCTGTGACCAGTCATATACGGCAATGATACCATCCGCATCTGTTGAACCTGAGCCATTCAATGACACAGAGTTGACAGGTAATGTCAGTACTATACTGTCAGCAGATATACGGGCAGTCGGTGCCTGGTTAGCTCCGGGGGCGGCGGCATTAACTGTTACTGTTACATTATCCGAAGCTGTTGCTCCATAGTTGTCTGTGACTGTTAACCTGAACACATATACACCCTGCACCAGGTTGCTTAATGGCGTTGACACTGCGCTTCCGTTTGTCATCAGGAAAGTAGCAGGTCCGCTTACTCTTACCCAATTATAGGCTACTATACTTCCATCCTGGTCACTTCCACTACCATTCAAAGTTGTAGAGTTAGCAGGCAATGTAAGTGTAATATCTGTACCCGCATTGGCAACAGGCGCCTGGTTAGCTGGCGGATTGGCGGCATTCACCACTACTGTTACATTATCAGTACCTGTTGAGCCGCTGTTATCTGTTACTGTCAGCCTGAATACATAGATACCCTGTACAAGACCGGTAAGCGTGGTTGTTGCGGCTGCAGCATTACCTAAAGTAAACGTTGTTGGGCCGCTTACCCTTACCCAGGCATATCCCGTTATAGTCCCGTCAGCATCTGTTCCGCTACCGGTTAAAGTAGTCGAATTCACAGGTAAGGTGATAGTAATATCATTACCGGCATTGGCAACAGGCGCCTGGTTAGCTGCGGCATTCACGGTAACCGTTATATCATCTGTAGAGGATGCACCATCATCATCGGTAACTGTCAATCTGAATACATAAATACCCTGCACAAGATTTGTCAAGCCTGTAGCGACGGATCCGGCGCTGCTCAATGTATAAGTAGCCGGGCCACTTATCCTGCTCCAAGAGTAACTCACAATAGTACCATCAGCATCTGTTGAAGTATTTCCATTCAGCGTTGTTGAATTAGTCGGCAGTGTCATCACTATATCATTACCTGCACGTGCCACGGGCGGTTGATTAGGTGTGGGCGCTGGATTAACAATTACGGTTACATCATCCGTACCGGTTACTCCGTTGTTATCAGTTACTGTCAGCCTGAATACATAAGTACCCTGTACCAGGTTGCTTAACGTAGTAGTCGAAGCTGTAGCAGCACCTAACGTAAATGTGGCGGGGCCGCTTACTCTTGTCCATGCATACGAAGAGATCGTTCCGTCAATATCTGTTCCGGTACCGGTAAGTGTAGTCGAGTTTACAGGCAATGTAATAGAAATATCGTTGCCCGCATCGGCTACAGGTGCCTGATTAGGTGCAGCATTTACAGTAACAGTAATATCGTCTGTCGCCGAAGCTCCGTCATCGTCAGTAACTGTTAACCGGAAGACATAAGTACCCTGAACCAGATTGTTTAGCCCTGTTGCAGCTGAACCGGCGCTGGTGAATGTATAGGTAGCCGGGCCACTTATCCTGCTCCAGGAGTAACTCACAATAGTACCATCAGCATCTGTTGAAGTATTGCCATTGAGCGTTGTTGAATTGACCGGCAATGTCATCACAACATCGTTACCTGCACGCGACACCGGTGGCTGGTTGGGCACAATCGCCGGGTTAACGGTAACAGTCACATCATCGTTTGCCGCAGCACCATTATTATCTGTCACTGTCAGTCTGAATACATATGTTCCCTCAACAAGATTAGCCAAAGTTGTCGTTGCTGCATTAGGAGTGCCTAATGTAAAAGTAGTAGGTCCGCTCACTCTCGTCCATGCATAGGATGTAACAGTTCCATCAATATCCGCACCACTTCCGTTCAATGTCGTAGAGTTTACCGGCAATGTAAGTGTGATATTATTGCCTGCATTGGCTGACGGCGCCTGGTTCGCTGCAACATTAACTGTCACAACAACGTTGTCTGCATCCGTAGCGCCCCCATTATCTGTTACAGTCAGGCGGAAAATATATGTTCCCTGTACCAGTCCTGTCAAAGCCGTCGAAACGTTATTCGCACTTACAATAGTATAAGTAGCAGGCCCGCTGACATAGCTCCAGGCATATGTGCTGATCGTTCCATCAAGGTCCACAGAGCCGTTTCCATTCAATATTGTTGAGTTTGTTGGCAGGCTAATGGTAATATTAGTGCCTGCATTCGCTATCGGTGCCTGATTAGTTGGAGCTGCCGCGTTCACAGTGATATTTACATCGTCTGTGGCCGTTGCACCACTGTTATCTGTTACAGTTAACCTGAACACATAGGTCCCCTGCACAAGATTGGTCAATGTTGTTGTTGCAGCATTGGCGGTACCTAAAGTAAAAGTTGTGGGGCCGCTCACCCTTGTCCAGGCATACGATGAGATCGTTCCGTCTGGATCAGTAGCAGCACCATTCAATGTTGTTGAATTGGTTGGAAGGGTGATTACAATATTAGCTCCGGCGTTAGCTGTAGGCGCCTGGTTAGGGGCGGCATTCACAGTGACTGTCACATCATCTGTTCCGGTAGCACCGTTATTATCTGTTACGGTCAGGCGGAATACATAAGTTCCCTGCACCAGACCGCTCAATGAAGTTGTAGCCGTATTCGCCGTACCCAGTGTAAAGGTCGTCGGGCCACTCACTCTTGTCCACGCATAACCGGCTATTGTTCCGTCAGGATCAGTACCGCTGCCATTAAGCGTAGTTGAGTTGGCGGGTAATGTCAATGTGATATTATTTCCGGCATTGGCTGAAGGTGCCTGATTAGGTGCAGCATTCACATTAACAGTCACATCGTCTGTTCCTGTCAAACCACTATTATCTGTTACCGTTAGCCTGAATACATAAGTTCCCTGCACAAGATTGGTCAGTGCAGTAGTGGATGCATTAGGGGTGCCTGATGTAAAGGTTGTTGGGCCACTCACTCTTGCCCATGCATAAGAAGAGATCGTTCCGTCTGGATCGGATCCGCTACCTGTCAGTGTTGTCGAATTCACCGGCAATGTCAATGTGATATCACTTCCTGCGTTAGCAACCGGCGGCTGAGGTGCAGGATTCACTGTCACTGTTACATTATCTGTTGCAGTAGCGCCTCCATTATCCGTTACGGTCAACCTGAATACATAGGTTCCCTGTACCAGGTTAGTCAATGTTGTTATTGCAGCATTGGCTGAACCTAAAGTAAAAGTTGTCGGACCACTCACTCTTGTCCAAGCATAGCTGCTTATTGTTCCATCTGGGTCTGTTCCGCTTCCGTTCAATGTTGTTGAGTTAGCCGGAAGTGTTAATGTAATATCGGTTCCGGCATTGGCTGTCGGAGACTGATTGGGTGCGGCATTTACCGTCACAGTTACATTATCAGTAGCAGTGGCCCCTCCATTATCTGTAACAGTAAGCCGAAATACATAGGTCCCCTGCACAAGATTCGTTAATGTAGTTGTTGCAGCATTGGCTGTGCCCAATGTAAAGGTTGTAGGGCCACTTACTCTTGCCCATGCATAGCTGGCTATTGTCCCGTCAGGATCCGTTCCGCTTCCGTTCAATGTTGTTGAGTTGGTGGGAAGCGTCATCGTGATATCTGTACCTGCATTAGCTGTCGGTGTCTGATTAGCGGCCGCATTCACTGTTACAGTCACATCATCAGTGGAAGTAGCGCCCCCGTTATCTGTAACAGTAAGCCGGAATACATAGGTACCTTGCACCAGATTGCTTAATGTTGTTGTAGGGGCATTGGCTGTGCCCAATGTAAAGGTTGTAGGGCCACTCACCCTTGTCCATGCATAACTGGCAATTGAACCATCAGTATCAGTACCACTTCCATTCAACGTAGTCGAGTTGGCGGGAAGCGTCAATGTTATATCTGTACCGGCATTGGCTGTCGGTGCAATGTTGCCAGACGGCGTGGGTGCCACATCATTATAAGTTACGTTACGTCCTATTTTCAGGTTATCATAATAGACCACCCAGTCATTGGTCATACTCCACCTGTTCATACCGAATTTGAAGTAAGCACTGGGATTGAAAGTAAGACCTGTATAGCGTGCATACATGGTGCCGTTCAGCCAAAATTCAACCAGGCCTGTGCTCCAGTTAACATGAAACACCACATCATGCCATGTATTGCCGACTATCGGCCTTAATGAACCACCTCCATATACCTGGCTTTGGTGTGTTACCGATCCGCTGCCTGATGGATTAATACATACATCCCACACACCATCTGAGCCCCATAACGCCAATGAAGCGGAGCCTGATGAATTATTCGGATGCCATTGTACTACGTGCCCGCCATATCCGCCTGTCCAGTTTCCGTTGGAACCCACCGGTGTTTCAAAATACATCGACCAGCCATACCACATATCGCCCTGGTCGCTGATATTAGGTGTTGTTAACTCAGCCCTGTAACCAGATGACACAGCAGGATCATTGGCTCTTACTTCCGCCCGAAAAGACTGGCTCCCATCACGGGGATGAGCTGTGGATGCAGTGACGGAATAAGAACAACAGCTTTGATTATTGGTAAACCCTGAGAACGGATTGGATCCTTCAAATGATGACTGAAGAAGGATCTGGCCAATACCGGCCTTTGAAAAAACAAGAAATATGAAAACTAGAAGTACGTGTAAAGGTTTACCATAGGGCAATTGGTTTTTCATAGCGAATTAGTTGTTTTTGCATGAATACTGGATTTTAAAATGAATCCTTCATCGTTCGTTCCAATGATCAATGAAAAATTCTTAACACGGTAAGACAAATATTATACCGGATGAATTAATTAACTCAATAAACATGTCACAAATCAATCGGTGAAACACTAAATCGAGTATTATTGATCGGCCTCAATGAGACATTACCGAAGGATAATTACGAGAGTAAGTAATTGTATGTATCGGGAACAATGAAGAAGATGCAAAGAGGATAGCAATGGCTTTATTTATTACCAAAAAATATTGACACGAATCAATATCAAACTATACAACTTCATTACACGAATAAGTGAATATATGTATAACTATACGTGATGATATCAGCCATTACTGATCTTTATATTGTCAAGCAAAAAAACATCCCGCCGGACCGGCGGGATGAAGGGGTGGGTACACTCTTTGGTTTTCCATCCGTAAGTAATATGTCGAAAGCAGCATTGACTAAAATCAACTGCAGCCTCCCTGGTTTCCGCAATTCAGGCATTTATAGCAAGTGCCGCTGCGCATCATGATATGGCCGCATACATTACATGCCGGCGCATCACTTTGCATATTCTTGGCAGCAGCATTCAATGCTCCTAACCCGCTGTCAACTTTGGCTGGTTGTGCCACACGCTGGTTCTTTGAAGGCTGTGATGCAGATCCTCCTGATGATGGAGTAATGCGTACACTTGACAATTCAGGCTCAACATACTCAAGGTTAGAAGGGATCTCATCCCAGTCATCGGCGCCGGAATTCATCACCTCAGGTTTGTCCAATACATGAACGAGGTCAGTACGTCCGAGATATTCATACCCCAGTACACGGAAAATAAAGTCAACAATAGAAGTTGTTGATTTGATATTCGGGTGTTCTACAAATCCTGAAGGATCGAATTTGGTGAAAGCGAATTTATCAACAAATTCTTCCAGTGGTACACCATATTGCAACCCGATAGAGATGGCAATGGCAAAACAGTTCATCATACTGCGCATAGTGGCGCCTTCTTTTGCCATATCAATGAATATCTCACCAAGTGTACCATCGCTGTATTCGCCTGTTCTTAAGAAAATAGCCTGACCGTTGATCTTTGCTTTTTGCGTAAAGCCACGGCGTTTAGCAGGTAATGATCGACGTTCTACGATACTCGCCAATTTTCTTTTCAGCTTTGTATCAGGAGAAGCCTGTACTCTTTTCTGCACTTCTTCCAGTAATTCTTCAACCGTCAGCTTGCCGAGATCAACAATGTTGGAGACGGCAGTAGCCGGCTGCTCGGTAACAGTTTCTTCCGCTTTTACATTTGTATCTTCAGCTTTTTTCTTTTTATCCGACTTGTTGCTGAGCGGTTGCGATAGTTTAGAACCATCCCGGTATAAAGCACAAGCTTTAAGCCCCAGCTCCCAGCTTAGCATATATGAGTCTGCTATTTCTTCAATAACAGCTTCATTAGGCAGGTTGATCGTTTTGGAAATAGCGCCACTGATAAAAGGCTGCGTGGCGCCCATCATGCGGATGTGGCCATGCGCATGGATATAGCGCTGACCTTTTTTTCCGCATTTGTTGGCACAGTCAAAAACGGGCAAATGTTCATTCTTAAGACCCGGAGCCCCTTCGAGCATCATCGTGCCGCACACATAATCATTGGCAGCTTCGATTTGCTCTTCGCTGAAACCAAGGGCTTCCAGCAGGCTCCATTCGAAATTATTATACTCTTCGGGTGCGAAGCCCAGACGCTGGAGACACTCTTCACCCAATGTGTATTTATTAAATACAAAAGCAATATCAAAAGCAGAAGCTACAGCAGCATCTAACCGTTTGATCTCATCAGCAATAAAGCCCTTTTCGCTTAATGCCTGGTGATTAATGAACGGAGCACCGGCAAATGTGGCAGCGCCTACTGCATATTTAATGATAGCATCTGTTTCCTTTTCACTATATCCCAAATTCTTTAAAGCAACCGGTACCGACTGGTTGATGATCTTAAAATAACCGCCCCCGGATAATTTTTTAAATTTCACCAATGCAAAATCAGGTTCAACGCCGGTAGTATCGCAATCCATTACCAGGCCTATCGTCCCTGTCGGGGCAATAACAGTTGCCTGCGCATTACGATAACCAAATTTTTCGCCCAGCTCTACTGCATCATCCCATGCTTTGCAGGCAGCCGTCAATAAATAGTCAGGACAATATTGCGCTTTGATACCCTGGGGTTTCAAACTCAATCCTTCATATTCATCAGCATCATAAGCAGCCAGACGATGATTGCGCATCACCCGCATCATGTGTTTCTTATTCTCTTCGTATCTCGGGAAAGCACCAAGCGCCTGAGCCATTTCCGCGGATGTTTTGTAAGATATGCCCGTCATGATCGCAGTAATAGCACCGGCAATAGCTCTTGCTTCTTCGCTATCATAAGGAATACCGCTTACCATTAATAAGGTACCGAGGTTTGCATACCCTAATCCAAGTGTTCTGTATTCGTAGCTTAACTGGGCTACTTCTTTTGAGGGGAACTGCGCCATTAACACGGACACTTCCAATACCACAGTCCACAGGCGGCAATTATATTCGTAACCTTCTACATCAAAGTAGTTTTTCTCTGCATCATAAAACTTCATCAGGTTAGCTGATGCAAGGTTACAAGCTGTATTATCGAGGAACATATACTCTGAACAGGGATTAGAAGCCCTGATCTCACCACCTTCCGGACAGGTATGCCATTCATTAATGGTAGTATTATATTGTGTACCCGGGTCTGCGCAACGCCACGCCGCATAAGCGATCTGGTTCCACAATTCTCTGGAGGGGACTTTTTTCATTACACGTCCATCCATACGGCCGGTAAGTTCCCAGTCTTCTCCATTTCTCAGCTTGTCAAAAAATGAATTAGGAATACGAACAGAATTATTTGAATTCTGACCACTGACTGTTTTGTAGGCTTCGCCTTCATAATCACTGGCATAGCCTGCATCTATCAAAGCACCCACTTTCTTTTCTTCTTCTACTTTCCAGTTGATGAATTCAACGATCTCCGGATGATCAAGATCCAGGCAAACCATTTTCGCCGCACGGCGTGTAGTACCGCCACTTTTAATAGCGCCTGCGGCACGGTCGCCGATCTTTAAGAAACTCATCAGGCCTGATGAACTTCCGCCACCACTTAGTTTTTCACCTTCCCCGCGAAGGTTGGAGTAGTTGGTACCTACACCAGAGCCGTATTTAAATATCCTGGCCTCACGAACCCACAGATCCATGATACCGCCTTCATTCACGAGATCATCATCTACGCTTAAGATAAAGCAGGCATGCGGCTGGGGACGCTCATATGCTGAAGTTGATTTCTTTAATTGACCATCCGCCTGGTCAACATAATAGTGACCCTGGGGTTTTCCTTTGATGCCATAGCTTTCATACAAACCGGTATTGAACCATTGCGGCGAGTTGGGTACACACATCTGGTTCAATATGGAATACACCAGCTCTTCATAAAAGATTTGTGCATCGGTGGAAGAAGCGAAGTAACCATACTTCTCTCCCCATACCTTCCAGCAATTAGCAAGGCGGTGGGCAACCTGTTTGGCCGATGTTTCTCTTCCAAGACTGCCATCAGGTTGCGGCACTCCTGCTTTACGAAAATATTTTTGTGCTAAAATATCTGTGGCGATCTGGCTCCATTGCCTGGGCACTTCCACATTGTTCATTTCAAATACCACTTCACCGCTGGGATTACGGATCACCGATGTGCGATAATCGTATTCAAACATGTCAAACACACTGATGTCATCTCGTGTAAAGCGGCGACGGAACTGCAAGCCGCTTTGGGCGGGTGCTTTTTCATTATTTAGCATATCTAAGAATTTCTCGGGTTAATAATGTAACGGAGAAAACGAAAATATTTTTAACCATGCAAAAATCATACTCCGAAATATTAACAGAATGTGGATAAGGGATGTGGATTATGCGGAAGCCCTTTACTGGTGTGACTTACGGGATTTTTACACAATGTGCTGTGATTTCTTAGACAAATTTTTTTTGGAAAATTGCCACCGCAGCATTAAAAAAAAATTTCATTCATGGTTGTGGGCTGAAACTCCTTCCGAATAAGGTTTTCAGGGTTTTATTGCCCCAAAAACAGCCACTGCAAAGGGTTTCATCGGACCGAAAGGCTGAAAGCCCTTCCAGGCGGGTAATTTTCCGATAACACAGTGATAAAAAAACCATAACAATTTTATTTTGTTTTTTTGTGTATATGAAAAAATTCTTCCTTTTCGTACTCATGCAAGCATCTGCAGCATTGACTTTATCGCTTTCTGCACAAACCAACTTTACGGTATGGCTGGCTTCATTCAACACTTTTAAAACGGGAAAGAAAACAAGCATTCATACAGATGTACAATTAAGAAGTACTGATGAGGTCAAACAGGTTCAAACACTATTGATGCGTTCAGGATTGAATGTGCATCTTAATAAAAATATCACACTGGCAGCAGGATACGCTTTCATTCACAACAAAAGGGTCATTAGCAATGTTACGGGCTTTGTGCCCGAACACCGGATATGGGAACAACTGCTGATCAATCATAAACTAAAAAACATTGCCATCAGTCACCGTTTTCGTGTTGAACAAAGGTTTATCGGAAAAGCCGTAGTAGTCAATAATGAGATCGGGGCTGACGGCTCATTATATGCTAACCGTTTCCGCTATTTCATCCGTAATGTTCTTCCGCTGAAAAAAGAATCTGTATTCAAACAAGGGGTATTTGCCGCTTTACAAAATGAGGTCTTCCTGAACTTCGGAAATAATTCCAATGTAAATAATGAGTCATTTGATCAGAATCGTTTCTATCTCGCTGCCGGCTACCGGCTGAATGCCGCTTTTGATATTGAAGCGGGGTATATGAACCAATACATCAATGGCCGGGGACAAGCATTCACGAATAATCATATCGTTCAGTTAGCAGGATATTTGCGTTTATAAAAAAGCGTTTTTTAACCCCGCAGAAACGTTTGTAACTCAAAAACTTTTCGCATTTTTGCAATAATCAAGGTCTTACCGGATGAAGATTCAGATCTACACATCGCTGGCAGAAAAAAAGAAGCAGGGAAAAAAATCCTTCGCCGTACTCATTGACCCCGACAAGGTCAATACAGCCGTCCTTGATGAACTGATCGAACTTTCTCTTACAGCTAAAGTGGATTACTTCCTGGTAGGCGGCAGCTTAGTTATCTCCAACCACCTTGACCATTGCGTGCAACACATCAAAAAGCACTGCGATATA
>JAEUVK010000081.1 GCA_016787135.1 Chitinophagaceae bacterium
CCATCTGAAATATTCAGCAGGTTGGATACAGCGGAACCAGAATTATGCCTCCTGTCCATGATAATATTCTCTGCATCTTCAATGATCAGCACCGTATCCGGGTTGTCGATCAGCAACTCAATAAAGTCAGGGTTCATCAGGTTGCCTGCCACAGATGGAGATAAGAACAATACTCTCTTCTTGATCTTACCTACCAGGTAGCGCAGGTAGGTAGTTTTACCTGTACCTGGCAAACCATGCAGCAGCACGATGCCTTTGTCATTCTTCTGGCTCAGCCTTTTCCTGATCATTTCGTCTGTTTCCTTAAAATCGTCCTCATAAAAAAGATCCAGGTCGAGTTTGGTACGTTTGATCTCCATGGCTTTGAGGTCTAACCGGCTTCTTGTTTGCACAATGAGATTGATCTCGAGCGGTTGCCTTCTTTGTCTTTCTTTAAACTGAACTGCAATGGCTGAAATGGTCTCTACAAAACCCGGTTGTCTGCCATCATGCAGTATCTCACAATAATCATCATCCAGTTCCAGTACGCAGTTATTATCCATTATTACGATCGTCTTATCAAACTCAAACCCCTTTTTCTTCTTTTTGTACCATCTTGTCTGGTGGATATTCTTTATGTGGCCAGCAAACTTTTCCTTTATTACAGTAAACGTCTTTTCACCGTCTATCTGCCCGATATAGTTGATACTTGGCAGCAGGTTAAAGCTGTACAGGTAAAGTATTTTGGCATCCAGGAAGGAGTCGGTGAACACATTGTTTGCATTGATCACTTTCTGGTTGTATAAATTGTCCATTTTGTTTTTTTTAAATAGTAAAGCTTGTTTCAATATGATGAAGATGTTTACTATTTCATTACACGAGTCAGCATTGTTTTAAAATTTATTTTATCAATTGTTGTGGCTCCTCCCAATCCCCTCCAAAGGAGGGGGTTGGGAGGCCGTTTATTGCACCACTTTATTCGCACAACTGGAGCTGGCAAAAGCTTCCGGTTTGGCCTTGAAAGCAAACCCCATTCCGACGATATAACCCATAGCCTCTTTCAGCGCATCGTTACTTTTGAAGTTCGGGTTGGTGTTGATGTCGGCATGCACTTCCATATCTACACTAAACCGTGAAAAGATGTTGCACAAGTCGTACGCCACTTCAATACTTCTCTGCACCTCCATCAGCATCCGTTGCTTAATGCTCATCTTTTGACGGGTGATCTCATTGTGTATATACATGAACCCACCTTTTCCTTTCCGGATGAATACAATTACCGTAGCGAACTCTGTTTCTTTTCCTTTCACCTGGCTATCGGTACCGATACATACTTTCATTTCATGTCCCATTTCTTTTTCACGAATTAGTACGTTGCTTACTTCATCAGCGATCGGAATTTTAATTCGTTCACCTGACAATTTTCTCCAGTGTTGTTGCTCCAGTTCCATCGTTTTACATTTAGCATTCAAAATTTTTCATTCAACACCACCCCCGTGGTGCTCCGTGGAATTGAACCACGATCTCCGGGATTTCACTCCGGCGCATACACATCCATTCTGCCAAAGCACCAATTATTGTTTGTCCTGAATACTGGCTGATCACTTTCTCCTCATTACCGAATTATATTCATTACAAACCTGGCGGATGAAGAAAGATTCGAACTTTCAACCTTCGGCTTAACAAGCCGCGGCTCTGCCATTGAGCTATTCATCCATCATTGGCTTCATGAGAGTCGAACTCATATCTCCATACCGGTGCTTTACCATCAAGCGATCAGCCAATTTTATTTTATACTGTCGGCCCGGTGAGACTCGAACTCACAACCCTCCGGGTAAAAGCCGGATACTCTGATCCAATTGAGCTACGAACCAATTTTGTCGCGACTGTTGGAATCGAACCAACTACTCCTACCTTGTAACGATAGTCTTCTACCGGTGAATTAAGTCGCATTGCCTCACTGCGTTCACAATGACGTGTGATGACTAAAGGACTCGGACCTTTAACCTGTACCGTATCAGGATACTGCTCTAAACCATTGAGCTAAGTCATCTGGTGTTGCGGCTGCTGGATTCGAACCAACATCCAAGGCTTATGAGACCTTTGAGTTACCGTTACTCTAAACCACAATTCATTGTCAGCCTGGTGAGATTCGAACTCACACAAAATGGTTTCTGAGACCATTGCCTCTCCCGTTGGGCTACAGGCTTAAGTTTTATGTTGACTTAACAAGACTCGAACTTGTATCTCTGTGTTCGTAGCACAGTGTTCTTATCCTTTGAACTATAAGTCATCGTTGGTTGACTTTGGGATTCGAACCCTGATCTTCCGTTGCACAGACGGATGCTTTACCGTTAAGCTAAAGCCAACATGTATGTCATTGAGTTTGGATTCGAACCAAAACCACCAGTTTCAGAGACTGGTATGCTGCACCATTACACCACTCAACAATCATTGTGGACCGCCAGGGAATCGAACCCTGCACAAAAACATTGCAAGTGTTTTTCGCCCGCCCTGGAACATGGCAGCCCCAAACCTTTTGTATAGGAGACAGGATTCGAACCTGCAGCCTCTTCATTCCAGGTGAAGTATCCGGCCAATCGGAATGCTCCTATAGGTAGCGGCATGGCTGCCACTGTTTTCTTATTCAGGTTTAATGGGCATTCATTTTGGAAAAGCTTCCCTGCTGCATCTCACAGGGTAAGCTTATTTCCTCCTTCTGCACATAATGCGTTTATCTTACATTGAATTCAGCAGGATGAAGGATTCTTTCGTTTTCTTCACCTGCATCATTGCCGTTATCTTTTGTTTTATTGCTGATCATTTGTGCTACAAAATGAACAGCCAGTACGATCAGTAAAAATTTCATCACCTGCCTCCTTTATCGTTTCATCCTGTCCTGAGGTTTTTCCATCTCTTTGGCGATCATCAGTAACATCATCCCCAGTACATGAAACAACATTGACCATTCCATGATCTATAATTTATTACAATAAAAAACCCGGTCGTTTTGCGACCGGGTTCCCTTTTTGTAAGCACAAAAATGCTTATACATGGATATAACACGGTCGCTTATGAATGATATCGTCATTATAACTGCCTGTTGCCTCAATACTTTTATTCGCCTGCACATACCAATGGCATCCGGGCAATGATGATGGTATCACTGTCATGGGTACAAATCGTTTATGTTGTAATTGCTTTTGCATTTTTAGTTTTTAATGATGATAAGATTCAGTTCTTTAGTGTTTACACAAATTGCTGCGAAATATTTTACCTCACCCTTCTCCAAAGGAGGGAAAAAGAAAAACCCCGACGATACTGTCGGGGCCTGTATTTTAGCGAATTCGTTATTTCAACTTATCCTGCAGCATTACATGCCCCGCAAACCGTATAGTCCGCTTTGGGACTAAACCAATTCACTGATTCGATATGTAACTGTATGCGTAGCATGTTTTGTTATTTGCGGTTGCAAAGATGAAAATATTTTTTTGATGCTACCAAATTTTATCGAACAATTTTTAAAAAATATTTTCTATTCCCATTTTATTTCTGCGACCTCTATCTCGCCATACTGGTTATCCATGATCACATGTTCCACTTCAATGGACTGATTCTCTTTACCAAAGTTCTTGAACTTCCGGATACGTATCACGGACGGTATCTTGCCGGCATAGGAATAATAGTCATAGTAGTTGACACTGATCCTGTATTTTCCTTCCGGCGCTTTCTTCACCTGGTACTCAAAGGGGTTGTTGTAATACCAATAATAGTATCCCTGCTGAATGGTGCCGCCGTTTTTGGTAACAGGAGTGGAGTAATTGCATACGTATCCCCCTGGTTCTTTGATGCTGATATTGCTCATATTGCCTTTGTTGCAATCAATTACGAAGCGCAGATCTGTTGGCAATGCTTTGATCAGTGTGGCGGGGATGGCACTGATATCCAACTGATCCCTGTGCAATGAAATGATCGCATTCATTTCACTCATCATCATTGCCTTTGTATAAAGGTTAGCATATTCCAGTTGTCCTGTATTCATTTTGATGGCCCCATATAATAGATCAATTGCTTCCTGGTAATGACCGGATTGGTAATGTGCCCATGCGAGATCGCCGTAAAAGCTGAGGGTGGCCGGGTTGTCTTTCACCAACTGTTCATAGATAAGGATCGCCTCTTCATACTGACGCCATTGCTCGAGTATATATGCAGTAGCCAGTAATACCTGCTGACTGCCGTTGGCGGCTTCTGCTGCATTCATGAGGATGGCAAATGCTTTTTCTTTCCAGCCGATGTCAGATAAATGTTGCGCCACATCGAAATAAAACCCTGCTTCACCGCCATATTGTTCTTTCAGTTGTTCATATACGGCGACCTTTTCCGGTCTGTCTGCATTTTTTAGTTCCTGCAGGTATTCCACATCTTCCATATCCTTCAACCGGTAAGGTTTATTATTGTAATAGTTGTAATAACCCTTTCCTTTTTTAGTAGTGATCACAATGGCGCCGTTAGCAGCACGGCTGCCGAACAGGGCCGATGCATTCGCATCCTTTAACACAGTGATGTAGTCGATATCATGGACATTGATAATATCATTGACATTGCCGGATACAGGGATGCCATCTACCACATATAGCGGCTGGTTATTGTTACTGAGTGAACTCATTCCTCTTATTGCAATGCTGGCTGTGCCTCCCGGTACTGCACCGGCCTGTACGATCTCTAACCCGGGTACACGTCCCTGTAATGCCTGCTCTACGGAAGTAGCTGACGAAAAAATATCCTGTGAACGTATATAAGCAACGGAGCCAGTCATATCCCTTTTTTTAGTACTTGCATAACCCACGACCACTACCTCTTCCATAGCATTGCTGCTGATACTGACACCTGCGGACCTTCCTGCCAGTACATTATCCGTGTTGTGCTGTCGGGGAGCAGACCCCGGGTTTGTTTCTGTCCCGGCTATGGGTTTGTCCATATCCTTCTTTAAAACATATACAGGTTTTTCATTGGCATCCCATTTCCTGATCCGGTCATTATATACATTCACTACATTATTGAGTATATCATATTCACCCATCTGTTCCACTCTTCTTCTTTCAAAACGGGTATCCCTTTTTACATAGTTCACCTTTTCACATTCCGCTTCGAGTTCTTTCGGCGGAGTGATATTGTATTTCACATAATCTTCTACTCGTTCCAGTACGATATACGCAGTATTAGGCGTCACTACTTTTTCCTGCAGGCCAAAGTCGATCATATTGCTCCAGGAATAACTGCGGATAATGCGGTCGAAGTTGTTCAGCATCGTGATGCGGTCAATGGCTGACCCTGCACAAACTGTTGCTGAACTGATCAGCATCTTTTCTGTATGACCGATCTTGCTGTTGCTTCCATAATGGAAGATCAATGTATCTGTACCTGTCTGCATGCTGCCATTGATAAATAAAGTGGTTTCCTGTTTCAGGGGCAGTGCCTGTTCGGTAACGACTTTACCGCTGGATGAGGTAATATTCATCAGCCAGTTGGCTGCACGGCTGGTGGTGGCCACGGCCACACTCATACTCATTTTGTTCAGGTCAATGACCTTACCGCCACCGGCCCCCACTATCTCTTGCAGGGTTGTAAGATTGGCAGTATTGGATGTATGAATACAGGACACCAGCGATGTTCCTGTCTTTGGTTTGCTTCTGCCATAGGTATTGTTGCCGTCGGAGAATACCAGGAACATGTCTGCTTTGATACCTGTCATATCTATCACACCTAATTGAGTAGCTCCGTCATAGCTGATATCCTGCAGGTATTGCTGCCAGCGGCTGTTAAAGCCCTTTTCTGTATAAAACACAGCAGTATCCAGTAATTTGTAATTGAATGGAATGATCGTTACCTGCGAAATATTATGGTAGGAGACAAATTGCTTCAGGAAACTGATCTCTTTACCGATATCCCTTCTTGCCAGAGAGGCCGAAGCATCCCAGTACACGGTAAGTTGCTTTGGTTTTATATCATACTCCTGCGATGAGGATGGTTGAAAACGCAGGGCGAAGTGTGTTTGCTGCTGTACCGTTTTGGTACAAAGAGATGGTGAGGCTGCCATTGGGATACCAAATGCTAGCGGACTCTTTAACAAAGCATCTTCTGTATTCCATGAAAGCGTATGCTGGTTATTTCCCTGTTTAAAATAATACTGGGCGATCAGCCCCGGTCTTACAGCAGGTGGCGTATTTGTATGTACGGTAATATTCAGTTTGAAATACCTGACCACCTCATTCATGTTCAGGGGCAATGAATAGACGAGATCATTTTTCTCTGTTGCCAGCAATTGCTGTATAGTCATGGTGACCTTACGGCAGCCATTGGCCGGAACCGGATAGATGCGAAGACTGTAATGATCGGCATAATCCATCGTGAGCAAGGCCGGGTCAATACGCTTTCCCACAATGGCATTGTAGGTATTGGTCGCTTTCCATTTTTCTTCTATAGAGCCGTCGCGGTATTTACCGTTCAGGTCTAATTGAAAGGCAGTGATCACCTGGCCAGGTTTAAGCTCAAACCGGTGAAGACCTTCGATCTCCCGGTTGTTGGGGTTGCAGAATTCCATTTCAATAAAAGTGGTGGCGGTGAACCCGTCTGCTTTGATATCGATGGAAAGGGTTCTCAGTGTCATGGGTTTGTCCCATTGCTGCTGCGTCAGTCCATTCATGGTACTGAGAATAAACAAGCTGATCGTTAAAATACGTGTCCGCATAAGCCAGGTTTTGTGAAATGGATGCGGCTTTGTTAAGGATTACATAAAGACAAGAGAAAACAAACAGGAGGCATAAAACGGATGTGCAATGAACGATCTGACCGCATCCGTTTACTACAACAAAACGTACAACATGCAAAACACATTTACTTTTTCCTTAATGGCTATTTTACTTTTTTATTCATTTAACAGGGATGGAATTATAGCAGATCAATACAGGCATGATGATACACCGGTGTCAAAACTGGAGGAGCACAGGTGGTACCTGTCCACTATCTATAAGACAAACGGCTACACGGAGATCATGACACGGAAAGCATTTATCCTGTTCAGGACGGCCGATGGAAAGATCAGTGGTAACGGAAGCTGTAATTCATTCGGCGGCAAACTGACCATTGATGGCAATACGCTCATTTTCGGTAATATCTTTTCCACCAAAATGTATTGCAGCGATGTGCAGTCTGTAGAAGATGATTTTTTCAAACAGTTACAGAAAGTAACAAGGTATGAGATAAAGGGCAATAAGCTGCTGTTGTTTGAAGGGGATAATTTGGTTTTAGAGTTTGTGGAATAATTTCAATATCTGTACTCGATGGTTTCAAAGTGCTCAATAGCGGGAATTTAACAACAGATTCCCGCTATTAGTTTTTTATTAATTTAAAACAAACTCCCCTGTTGCCCCGGCCTTCTGAAAATGCTGGTGTCCAAATGCCACTCTTCTGCATTCATACCATAGAGCTTGCCGTATTTTCTATACTGGTCTGCCACTAATTTGGCAACCGGCCCTTCGCCCCGCATACGTACGCCCCATCGGGTATCATTCACCTTGCCATCATGGCTGTTCTCTACGAGGTGCCATACCTTATCGGCCCTGTCCGGAAAATTTTTATAAAGCCAGTCGTGAAAAAGAAATTTTATGGCGCCGTTCAACCTGATAAAAGTATAAGCAGTGAACGTAGCGCCATTATCCCTTGCCACTTTCATGATACGCTGCATCTCGTGTTCATTCAGTCCCGGTATCATGGGTCCCATCATGATGCCCATGCGTACACCGGCAGTGCTCAGTTCGTTGATCACTTTCAGTTTTTGTTTGGCGGTGGTGGTGCGGGGTTCCATCACTCTTCGCAGGTCTTCATTAAAAGAAGTAATGGATACCATGGCCGATACAATTCTTTTCTTCGCCATCTCCTGCAATACATCCTTGTCCCGGAGTATCCAGGAGTTCTTGGTCAAAATGCCGACCGGTTGATTGAACTCGTTGCATACTTCCAGTAATCCTCTCGTCAGCCGGTAGGTTTGTTCGGCAGGCTGGTAGCAATCAGTGTTCCCGCTGAGCATGATCGGGGT
>JAEUVK010000090.1 GCA_016787135.1 Chitinophagaceae bacterium
ATGATTCGTTCCTGGCCGATGCTCTGGAAGGATATGCCATTGCCGGAGTAAATGTTAATGCTGATATTGCTGAACTAAAAAGAAGACTGGCCGGGAAAGCGGAAGAAAAGAAAGTAATACCGATACATGGCAGCAGCAGATATTCTTTCCCCTGGTTGAGAGCGGCCGCAGTGATCATCTTTTTGGCAGGCGCCGGGCTATTATCTTATCAATTCCTGTTTAAGACAAAGAACACAGACATTGCCCAGGCTCCTCAAAAGGAAACGCAAACAACAAACAACTCTGCAACAGTCAATGCACAGACAGTAACAAATATTCCGGATACACCGGCCACGAACGCAACCAATAATGTAACCAGTGGTACAGTCGGTACACCACCACGTAAAATATCCGAAAAGGAGCAATTTTCTAAAAGCAACAATGATCCCGGGACTGAAACAGCCACAGTAGCTTCCGAAAAAAAAGAGCTTGCCAAAAGTATTGATGACAAAACTGCACCTGTGACTGGCAACGTAAATGACCGGACAAAAAATACAGAAAGGCTTGAAGAAACAGCTAACAAACCTGTTGTTGCCAGTACCAGCAAACCGGCAGCAATAAATACGGATGCAGTTAAAAAAGATGTTGCAATGAACGATGATGCCGCCAGGCAACAGGGACGTTTCAGCAAGCAAAGGGCAGAAAACGATGCTGACAAATCACCTAAAGAGGGTGTAGTAACAGCTAAAGACATCCCCGGCACTAACCGCAGCAACCAGGGATATCTAAGTAACATGAATTACTTCCGGGGGAAGGTGACCGATGCCAATAATAACCCGCTACCCTTTACCAATGTTGTCAATACTGTTGACAATGTCGGTACTTACAGCGATGCCAAAGGGAATTTCACCCTCGTATCCACTGACTCCATGATGGATGTTCAGCTGAGATCACTGGGTTTTGAGAATAACAAAATTCGCCTTCGCAGTGACATCCCCACCAACCAGATCATGATGCAGGAAGACAGGAGCCTTAATGCAAGAATACTGGATACAGTCAAACGGAATTTTGCTGTACGTTCCCGCGAAGGAAATATGACCTTTGAAGAACCTGAGCCGGCCGATGGATGGACATCTTACGGCAGCTATCTGGCCAATAACCTGAATGTGCCTGAATCATTTGATACCAAAAAGAATATTGACCAGAATGTGGTTGAGCTTTCCTTTGAAGTAAATAAATTCGGCGATCCCGTCAATATCCGGGTTGAAAAATCACTCTGTGACAAATGTGATAAAGAAGCCATACGCCTTGTAAAAGAAGGGCCCAAATGGAAACGCAAGGCCAAAAAAGGCAAAAGAACAACCGTCAGGGTCCCCTTTATAAAACCATCTGATTGGTAATACACCATACCATTCGTAAAATCATTTTTTCCCGCCTGCATATCTTGTTCCCCATTCCCTACCTTTGGCCCTCATAAAAACATGCATTGCTATGAAACAATTTTTTGTTGCAGCTATCGCTGCGTCTTTTTTTATTTCTGCTGAAGCACAATTAAAAACACCGGCGCCAAGCCCTACCCAGACCGTTAAACAGGACTTTGGCCTTGCTTCCATTGAGTTATCATACTCACGCCCTGGCGTAAAAGGAAGAAAGATATTCGGAGATGTGGTGCCTTACGGCAAAGTATGGCGTACAGGGGCCAACAGTGCTACCACCCTTACATTTGGCGATGAAGTCACTATCGGCGGCACAAAGGTTCCTGCCGGCAAATATGGTCTTCTGACCATACCCGATAAAAGCAACTGGATTATCATCATCAGCAAACAAACTGATGTAACAAGCCCGGCTGCTTATAAAATGGATCAGGATGTAGTACGGGTAACAGTGCCTGTCAAAAAAATGAAAGAGTCTGCAGAGTCATTTACTATACAATTCGCCAATATAAAGCCTGATGCTTGTGAGCTGCACCTCATGTGGGCAAAGTCAGCCGTTGTATTGCCTGTCTCTACCGAAATCGACAGCAAGATCATGGCCAGTATCAATGCTGAAATGAAAAAAGATAAACCCCCATATTACCAGGCTGCCATGTATTATATGGATAACGGTAAAGACCTGAACCAGGCACAGGAATGGTTCAGCAAGGCGGCAGAAGGAAATACCACGGCATTCTGGATCTACCATCAATGGGCAAACTGCCTGGCTAAACTTGGTAAAAAGGAAGAAGCCAAAGCAAAAGCGGAGAAATCAAAAGAAATGGCCCTTGCTGCCAAGAATGATGATTACGTCAAACTCAATGACAAATTGCTGGCAAGCCTGAAAAAATAACAAGCGGCAAAATAATATTGAAATAGCTCCTTTACCGGGAGCTATTTTTTTGTGGCAGCATTTTGTTCAGCAACTGGCTGAAGAAAATGACACCGAGTGCTCCGATGGGATTGAGCCAGAGAAAACCCATTTTTAAAACGGGTGGTTTTGTTTTGGTAAGAATGAATACGCAAAGCACCAGTAATTCTGCCAGTACAGCACCCCAGAATACCGCATTGCCACTGGTAATATTCTTACAAAAGAAAGCAACAAGGAACACTCCTAATATCACTCCATAAAATAATGACCCCAGGACATTCACTGCTTCAATAAGACTGTTGCCGATGTTGTAGGTGAACATGGCCACTACGATACAAAATATACCCCATATCAATGTATATTTCTTTGAAAGCTTATACTCATCCTCCCCGCTTTCCTTATTCTTTCTGAAACGACGGTGAAAATCCACCATAGAGCAGGAGGCCAGGGAATTGATGGCTGCGGCAATACTTCCCCACGAGGCCAGGAAAATAATAGCGATCAGCAATCCCACCAATCCTGCCGGCAAATGATCCACCACGAACCGGAGGAAAATATAGTTGGTATCGTTCTCATCACCTTTTACTTCCTTTGATCTTATCCATGTCTTTACCTGGTTTCTGAGGGTATCAGATCTTTTTTGCAACAACTGCAGTTCAGCAGCGCTATTATCAACAGCCGTTTTATCATTACCATCAGACGCTTTTATAAAAGCCGTGACGCTTTGTTTCTTTTGTTCAGCGATAGCTGCATATTGCTGCTGAGCCAGTGAAAAAGAATCTTTATAGACCGACCGTTCCAGTTTTTTTACTTGTACATCATTGAAGAATATCGGTGCATTATTGAACTGGTAAAAGGTAAAGACCAGTACGCCTACCAGTAATATCAGGAACTGCATCGGTACTTTGACAAGGCCGTTCATGAGCAAACCCATGCGGCTTTCTTTGATATTTTTTGCCGTAAGATATCTTCCTACCTGGCTTTGATCAGCACCGAAATAGGATAAAGCCAAAAAGAATCCACCGATGATACCGCTCAGTAAATTATACTGGTCGCTCCAGTTGAAACCTTTTTCAGTAATACCCGTAGTGATCACATTCAGTTTACCGAGCTTTCCTCCCACCTTCAAGGCATCTGTAAACCCAATACCTTCCGGTAACATATGTACCACCATATAAGCAGCCAGGAACATACCTGTAAAAACAATGATCAGTTGCAATTGCTGGGTATAGGCTACAGCTTTAGCACCCCCTGTCATCGTGTAGATGATCAGCAGCCCGCCCATGAACAGGTTGGTCCAGTAGATATTCCAATCCAGTAAAGAAGAAAGTATAATAGAAGGTGCAAACACGCTGATGCCTGTTGACAATCCTCTCTGTAATAAGAATAGGAAAGAAGTCAGCGATCTTGTTTTCCCGTCAAACCTTGTTTCCAAATATTCGTAAGCAGTATAAACCTTCAATTTACTGAATATCGGGACAAAAAACATGCAGATAACGATCGTGGCAAGCGGGATACCGAAATAATATTGCACAAAACGCATCCCATCGGTATAGGCCTGGCCGGGAGCAGAAAGAAAAGTAATGGCGCTGGCCTGCGTTCCCATGATACTTAATAACACTAATCCCCAGGGCATGCTCCGGTTATCGAGAAAATAGCCATCCAGGTTACGGGATGTCCGGCTTTTATATAAACCGTAAATAATAGTGGCAAGCAGCGTTATGAACAGTATGATCCAATCAAACCGGCTCATGAAAAATATTTCGTAAACAATGAGAACAAAATGATCAGCACTACAAGAAATACAACAACCAGTATGTACCAGCGGTTCCAGTTCTTAAACAATGGCGCTTTATCGTTATCCTGCATAAGCATGGTTTACCTGTTTCGGGTGGATCGCAACCAGCCGAGTGCTACGATAGTTCCTCCTATGATAAGCCCCAGTAAGATGCCAAGTCTTACCCTTTTTATTAATACACCTACTATCAATCCAAGTATGATGGCAAGGATAAAAGCCATATCACCCCTTCTTGTATCCGGTTTTCTTTGCTGTACCATTAAAATCCTTTTTTCCTGTTCAATGCAATGATATTCGCCAGCAACCTGTATGCCCCGGGAACACCGGCCGGCAATTCACGGAAGAAAACAATGCCGGTATAGACAAAAACTCCCTTTCCATGTTTTGCAATGACCAGGCTTCCTTCATCGGGCTTTTCACCCGGGTCATTCATCGTCAGTACAGTTTCATATTTCGTACTGTCCCATGCCGCTGCGTGATAGATACTTCGTTCCTGTATCCAGCCTTTGAAGTCATCGGGTGTGATCTTATTGGGAAAATTGAATACGGGATGATCGGGCTTTAATAAAGTCACAGGTGCATTTTCATCTGTGATCCTGTTCCTCGAAATATTAAAGTTATACGGCCCTATTTTAGCCCTTACCGGACCGATCTGGTTGCTGGTATTGTATTGTACGATCAGGTTGCCACCATCATTCACATACTTCATCAGTTTGTCATAATGGTTATTCATCCATTCATTGGTATTATATGCCCTGACACCCGTAATGATCGCATCAAACTGCTGCAGGTTATTTCTTGAAAGCTCTTTATCGGTCAGTAATGTCACTTCATACCCCATTTGTTCCAGTGCCCCGGGTACTTTATCACCGGCGCCGATGATGTAACCGATCTTTTTGTTATAGGTTTTCAGATCCACATACTTCAAAGAGACATCGGCCTTATGGAAATAATTGATATAAGGGATATGATCATACTTTATCTCATGTTTATCCTCCGCTACGATAGTATTTTCACCGTCAGAGATCACAAAAACCAATTCCTCATTATTCTTCCCCACCTCTCCGCTATACACGATATCAGAGACCTGATTCTTAGCACCGACAGAAAGGTTGCTGTTAGTAAGAGAAACGCTTTTAAATACTTTACCCGAAGGACCTGATGTCACCTGTATATTTCCTGCAAATCCCTTTTTCATACCCCTTATAGTCAGAGAACCTTCAATGTTCTTTTTATCGGGAGTCGTCACCTGCACATCTTCAGCAGGACTCACGGTGACCGGTGGAAGAACGACCATTGGCTCATACAGCTCACCCCTTACCGGGTCAGTAAACTTATACTTCACTGGCCTGGTGAAAGTAAAACCCTCTCCGAATATTTTTATTCGTATGGTAGCCGCATAAGATGGGTCCACATCCGGCTGCCCGATCTTTAACTGGTCAGTGACATTAAAGTACCCCTCTTCCATTTTATTTACCAGCCAGTAAGGCTGTGTAAGGGATTTTGATGACGGGACAAAAAAGGTCTTTGAAAAATTCAGGTTCTTGTTCTTCTCCAATGTCCTGGAAAAAACAGAATCAAATCCATCTACCATCACATTTTGCAAAACAGCATCAGTGCCCAGGCGATTATTGAAAGAAAAATTGATCCTTACCGAATCCGTCTGAACAGCAAATTGTTCTGAAGTAGTAACATCTAAAAACAAACCGCTGCATTGAGCAATCAGTTGAGATACTTCCCGAAGTTTCTGCGTTTTCCAATACCCTTCTTCCAGGTTGCCGATCGCCTTATATAACCTGACCAGGCCTTGTACAGAACTCTCCGGATGTAACAGGTCGAATGAAGCGGTAAGGCTGTCAAGTATCGTTTGAATAGCTTGTCCTCCTTTTACTTTCTTCCAGCTTAGATCAGTTCCTTCCATCAGATCACTCTGCGGCTGATCACCCTTTGTAGCTTTGAAATACTCCAACGATTCTCCCCGTGATGCCGGCACGCCGAATCCCTGGCTTTTATGCTGGCTGCGACTCTCCGCCGCTATTTCACCATAACTTTTTCCCAATAAGGGGTTATAGCCTCCTACATCGATCTTGAACTGATCTTCCCTTGTGGTATTATTACCACCAAAATTGAATGTATTCCACAATATCCTTTTCACCTGCCAGGTTTGCACATATTTCAATTGTTCAGGAAAACGATTCGGATCGGCTGCAGCACTAAATGCTTCATTAGCCAATATGGCCGACCCGGTATGATGTCCATGCCCCCCTTCTCCTGTTGTCGGGAACCTTGTAATGATCACATCCGGCTGAAACCTCCGGATCACCCACACCACATCACTCAGTATTTTTTCCTTATCCCATTTAGTAAATGTTTCCTCAGGGTTCTTGGAAAAGCCAAAATCAAAAGCCCGGGTAAAGAATTGTTCGCCTCCGTCAATTCTCCGGGCTGCTAATAATTCCTGCGTCCGTATCAGTCCTAATTCGATACCCTGTTCGTCGCCTATCAGGTTTTGTCCGCCATCACCCCTGGTCATAGACAAATACCCTGTACGGTATAATTTGTCTTTTGATAAATAAGCGATCAGTCGGGTATTCTCATCATCCGGATGCGCTGCTATATATAAAACTGAGCCAAGCACATTCAGTTTACGAAGCGCCAGGTACATATCAGCAGATGTCCAGTTTTGAGGTGCCTGAGAAAATGTATCCTTTGGTAAGCTCAGGATGCCAAGGCAAAAGACAAAAGAAGCAAGAAGTAAAGTTTTTCTCATTCCCGGAATTATTCAGCGAATATAACAGCTATTTATTTAGCGTATCCAACCGCCGGTACAAAAAGAACGGCCCCGCCGGGGACGGGACCGTAACATTTGAAAACTGTTAACAATTATCCTCAGTTCTTTTTTTCCGGATCATCATTGCCGGATATTTTCTTTCCTAATTTTTCCAGCAACTGCAAGCCGAGTAAACCGCTTATTCCACCATTAGCATTATCACCACCGCCACCGATCAATACATCCGGCATGATCTTCACTTTTTCCGCAGCGATGGATTCTATCACTTTCAACTGGGTAAAGTTATCGCCGCCCATAGCTTCAACAGATAATTTGTAGGCCTCAGCATTTGACTTACCGATAGCCAGTATCTTTTCCGCTTCCGCATTACCGGTCAGCGATATTTTTTCAGCTTCGGCTTTGGCCAGCAATTCGATCTTCTCTGAATCGGCTTTGGCCAGCACTCTTGTTCTTTCTGCTTCACCACTTGCCAGTAATTTTACACGGTCAGCTTCCGCATTAGCCTGCAGTCGTACGCTATTGGCATCACCGGTCGCTTTCTTTACAGAAGCATCCGCAATACGTTCAGCGATCAATACACCCTGGTCAGCTTTTACGATCTCTTTCTGCATATCGGCGATAGCCGTTTCCTTTTCAAGTGTCTGCCTTGTTTCCTGCGCCTTCTTTTCCGTATCGTAGGTGATCTTTTGTTCTTCGGCCAGTTTACGATCTGTCAAAGTTTTCATCAGGCTTTCTGGAGGCACAATGTCACCGATCAGCGTATCCACACCATAAACGTTATACTGATCGAGCACTTTGCCGATATGCTCTTTAGCGGATTGTTGTCTTTCTTTACGGGTACCTAAGAAAGCGATCACATCACTATCCTGTGCACTGTTACGGAAATAGTTACCAATGGTTGGTTCTAATACCTGGCTTACCAGGTTATTCATGTTACCGAACCGCGCAATTACTTTTGGCGCCTCGGTGGTAGGTATATGAATGATCTGCGATACGTCAAGGTTAAAAGGGAAACCGTCCTTACTGCGTACTGTGATCGTAGAGAGGTTTTTGTCCAATTGGTGCGATTCACTCCTGGCGCTTGCCCAGTTCAACACAAGATTGGTTGTTGGCACCAGCTCCACTTTCATGATATAAGGGTTGATCGGGTATTTACCGGGGCCTAATGGTTCGGCCCAGACACCTTTATAGTTTTTTGCCACAATATTTCCGTGCTTAAACTCAATACCACTCAGGTCTTTTCCCTCCTCACCTACATAAGAAATGACAACACCTACATGACCTATCGGTATCTCCGTCATCTTTACCATTTCTAATTTGGCAAACCAGGGATTTAAGAAATATGAACCAGCAAGCATTACCTGTTCCTGTAATCCCTTATAGCCTTCACTTTGCAAAAATTTATCTACGTCCTGGAATTTGTTGTGCCCCTCGATGATCTTACCTGCGATCTGCCCTTCATCCAATGGCTTACCCTCTAAAGTAGTTACTACACCTACTGCATTATCAGGGATAAGGGTCATGTCCGTCAGTTCGATCTCAAACAACAAAGTGTTGATACGATAAGAGCCCGGCGCAATGATTGCCGTTTGCCGTCCTTTGCGCCCTCCATTGGCCAGGAATCCTTCCGCATCCTGGTAAGAATCACAATCAACCTTGCGGCCAAGGATACGGCCTGTTTCCAGTTCGGCCCCATCTTTTGCCAATACCAGCCCTATCTTACCGGTAGGTATGATAATGAAGGGCTGAAAAGTAATAGAATATTGCCATATCCATTTCCAGAAATACACTCCCGGAGGCAGTGTTTGTGCCTGGAAACCGGCTTCACCTTTGGTGGCAATGATGCGGCCTTCTGGTAATTCCTGTTTACCAAACAGCACGAATTTTTTGGTGACCAGGCCGATCCTGTCTTCAGGCACAATGACCAGCCCGAAGAAGAAACGTAAAATGAATTTGTAAAATAGTAAAAGAAACAAGGGGATACCGATAA
Organism: Chitinophagaceae bacterium; assembly: GCA_016787135.1. GTDB lineage: Bacteria > Bacteroidota > Bacteroidia > Chitinophagales > Chitinophagaceae > VBAT01. The sequence goes on from JAEUVK010000090.1 coordinate 8,902, forward strand.
TAAGCCCCCAGCGGATCAGATCAGATTTTTCCATGATGACTTAATGATTAAGGTTTATTAAAAATATTTGTTTAGATAAAATACAAATTGTCTGTGCCGGCAATGATGCTAACAAGTTGTGAACAGGCATAGCGATCTGACCGGTGTTAATGAAAACAGCAGTCTATTGTTTGCAAAACAATACTGGTTGGCTCATCATTTATTTGTCAGATAACTGAGGGAGGAGAAGTATTGTAGATCGTGAAGCAAATGTCCGATTCAATAGAGGTAAAATGACAATGATCGCATTCCATGATGGAAATAATTACGGATGTAAAATTATATAAAAAGATAACAGGCCGGTCAAAAATCATTGCAACAGGATGTCGAAAAGGCGGCTATCTTTATAACCTGTTCATGGACACCCTATCATCAGTCCGTGTACTTTATAGACAATAAACTCAAAAAATGCCGATCGCATGATGCAAAGAAGATATTGGCTTTATGCTGCAGTTACTATATTTTTTTCCTGCAAAACCTTTCAAAAGAATAACAACCCTGCTGTTTCAATTGATGCTTACAATTACGGTATTCAAAAAAAGATCACTGCAAAGAACGGAGCAGTTGTTTCTGCCCATCCCCTGGCCAGCAAAGTGGGTGTAGAAATATTGAAGATGGGGGGTAATGCGATCGATGCAGCCATTGCTACACAACTGGCATTGGCTGTTGTTTATCCTCAGGCAGGCAATTTAGGAGGTGGCGGCTTTTTAGTAGCAAAACTGAGTGATGGTAAAGAGATCGCTATTGACTATCGTGAAATGGCGCCGGGAAAAGCGCATCGTGATATGTATATCGATTCAGCCGGAGAAGCAAGGACGGACAAAAGCCAGGATGGGCATCTTGCCGGTGGTGTACCCGGAACTGTAGCCGGCCTGTTTGAATCGGCAAAATATGGAAACCTATCCTTTGACAAATTAATACAACCTGCAATTGACCTGGCAGAAAAGGGATTTGTCATTGGCAAAAGAGAAGCGGGCGGCCTTAACCTTTTGCAGGAAGAGTGGAAACAATACAATACAGTCATACCCGTGTTTGTAAAAGAGAACGGATGGAAAGAAGGCGATACATTGGTGCAGACTGACCTCGCCAATACATTAAAACGTATCAAAGAAAAAGGAGCAGCCGGTTTTTATGAAGGTGAAACGGCAAAGCTGATCGTAGAAGAAATGCAAAGAGGCGGCGGCATCATCACCTATCAGGACCTGAAGAATTACAAAGCAAAAATGCGGGGTCCACATGTGTTCCATTATAAAGGTTATAAGATCATCGGGATGCCAATGCCGAGCAGCGGGGGATTGCTGCTGCACCAGATGATGAAAATGATAGAGGACAAGAACATTGCTGCCATGGGGTTTCACTCTCCGCAATCAGTGCAACTAATGACGGAAGCAGAAAGAAGGGCTTATGCCGACCGGGCTGAATACATGGGAGATGCAGATTTCTATAAAGTGCCGGTCAAAATGCTGGGAGATGAAACCTATCTGCAGGAAAGAATGAGAACATATGATTCAACCAAAGCTACCCCCAGTAATATGATAAAGCCCGGGATATTGCTGCGGGCAGAAAGCGAAGAAACGACTCATTTAAGTGTACTGGATAAAGAAGGAAATGCTGTGGCTGTTACTACAACGCTTAATAATTCTTATGGCAGCAGAACTGTCATCGGCGGCGCCGGCTTCATCCTGAATGATGAAATGGATGATTTCAGTATCAAACCGGGTGTACCAAACATGTATGGTGCTATCGGGGGAGAAGCCAATGCCATAGCTGCAGGTAAAAGAATGCTTAGTTCCATGACACCCACCATTGTATTGAAAGATGATAAACCTTTTATCGTGACAGGAACGCCGGGCGGTACTACTATCCCTACTTCTGTTTTTCAAACGATCATTAATATCATTGAATTCAATATGAGCACGGAAGACGCCGTTTATACACCCAAGTTCCATCACCAGTGGTTGCCGGATACTTTACAGATCGAAAAAGGCTTTCCGCAAAATGTAACCGATGTTTTGCGCAAAAAAGGTTACAACTTTAAGAAACGCAGTGGTATCGGCAGAACAGAAGTAATAAAGGTGTTGCCTGATGGTAAATTCGAAGCCGTTGCCGACAATCGCGGCGATGATGATGCGGAAGGATGGTGAGGAAGCCAGGAGTAATAAGACAGGAGCCGGAAGTTCGGGGCGATAAATTTTTACGTTTGAAATCTGAATTTATTTATTCGTATGAGTATCGGGACCGAATATTTACAAACTGTGATCCGCAGGGTAAAGTACTACAAAGATCTTGGCGACAGAACATTTGAACAGCTGGCCGATGCGGATCTTCATTATCAGCCCAATGCCGGGTCGAACAGTATTGCGGTCATCGTTCAGCATATGACCGGCAATATGCTGAGCCGGTGGACGAATTTTTTGACGGAAGATGGCGAAAAAGAATGGCGGGACCGGGATGATGAATTTGCTATCCACAATTACAGTAAACAACAGATCATTGAAACATGGGAAAAAGGCTGGGCATGTTTCCTGGATACGCTTGGGTCATTGAAAGAAGATGACCTGCTGAAAACAGTCCATATCAGGCAGGAGTCCCTTACCGTTATTGATGCTATCAACCGACAACTGGCCCATTATCCTTACCACATAGGGCAGATAGTCTATATCGGCAGGATGATCAGGGACCATGACTGGAAGAACCTTTCTATCCCCAAAGGACAGTCGCAGCAGTATAACACAGGTACACAGGTTAAAGACCCTGCCAAAAAGTTCTGAAAGGACGGGGGTTTGCTTTACCAGGATTAATTTCTATTTTTATCGCTTTGTTTAACAACACAATCGAGGTTCTGAGCATACCACTGCGAACCATACACCAAACCACTGTTAACCTGATGCATATTCTTTCCCGGTTATTATTCTGCTGCCTTGTCGTGTGTTCCATTCAGACAGGCTATGCTCAATCGCCACAGTACGGTATTTTCGCCGGGCCGCAAATGAGCTCCGCCAGCTATTTCGTCAAAGAAGTAAAGCAATCTACAGAATACAAATATGGCTTCCAGACAGGCTTCACGATGAAAGTGCCGTTTGAAACAAATTTATTTTTCAGCCCCGCTGCTTTTTACAGCATGAAAGGATATAAAGTAAAATTTAAAAACTTTGCTTACCCTCCTGATCTGCAGGCTAAGGATAACGATACCAGGATACACACATTTAACCTGGCATTCTTACTTCAGTATGATATGAGCGGCAAACCGGATCACTTTTTTTTAAAAGCAGGGCCATCACTGGATTTTCAGTTAAAAGGAAAAGAGACCTATAACCTGATGAACGGATCTGTTGTCAGTAAAAATATGGTCTATAGTTTCGGGGAATACGGCCGTTATGCAGCCAGTCTTTTATTACAGCTTGGGTTTGAAACGAGGGGAGGCCTCCTGATATTTGGCCAGTATGACCTTGGTATTGCCGATATAAATAATGCCGACGCAGGCCCTCGTATAAATCACCGCGCCTTTGGCATTTCCATTGGCAAATACTTCAACAGCAAAAAGGTCGTATTGGATACCCGGAACAAGGAATAATTGTAAAAAATATCACTCAATGTCCGGGGACTTTAATTTGGTTTTAACTTGTATAGCCAGCACAAATGTGAGCCTGTAGCTACTGGTTTTCACCAATTTTAGTTTTCAATACTCCCATACCTAAAAAAGTCGGAACAAAAAAATCACACAGGTTTGCATTTCCCGTCATTTGGTTTATCTTTACCGCCTGCTACAATCTCTGTAGAACAATCCCCAAATCCCATCCGAACGATCTAACCATCCCCATTTTTGCAATATCCCTTTTAAAGATCGGCTGAGATATAATATCCTGCGGAATATTGATTATTAAGACGAACAATAAACCTACTATGAGCAGGATTTTTATGATTTGTACCTACTGGAAGCAATTTGCCGTATTTGTAATTGCTCTATTTTCTATTTTATCTGCCGGGGCACAAAACCCCATCGTTACCGAAAATGCCTTGCCCGGGAACCCCAAATCTGAATGGGATATTTCAGGGGCAGGTGACCTTACCATTCAGGGTTTCGCAACGGATATCAGTGTCAATAAAGGTGGAACTATTCGTTTTAAAATAAAAACGGATGCATTGGCTTATACGATTAACATCTACCGCCTTGGTTATTATCAAGGTAATGGCGCCAGGTTGGTCGGCACCGGTAATATCACTGCTACTCTGCCCCAGACACAGCCCTCTCCTATCAGCGATGCCGCTACAGGACTGGTTGATTGTGGCAACTGGAGTGAGTCTGCCCATTGGCATGTACCTGCCACTGCTGTCTCTGGTCTTTACCTGGCCAAACTTACCCGTACCGATAACAGCGGGTCAAGTCACATCCCATTTATCGTACGTGATGATGCCGGCACTTCTGATATTTTATTCCAGACATCAGATGCGACATGGCATGCTTACAATAATTACGGTGGCAACAGTCTGTATGTCGGTACCACTTCATTACCAAATGGTCATGCTGCCAAAGTGAGTTATAACCGTCCCTTTCTTACCCGCAATGGCGGTGGTGGCGGCGGAGCTATGGAAGACTGGTTCATGAATGCCGAATACCCCATGATCCGTTTCCTGGAAAGGAACGGGTATAATGTTTCTTACTTTACAAATGTGGATGCCGGACGCAATGGCAACCTCATTCTCAATCATAAAATATTCTTATCAGTCGGGCATGATGAGTACTGGTCGGCTGAACAAAAGGCCAATGTGGAAGCAGCCCGTAATGCGGGAGTTCATATGGCATTTTTTAGTGGTAATGAAGTGTATTGGAAAACGAGATGGGAGAACAGTATTGACGGTTCCAATACCGCTTACAGAACAGTGGTCTGTTATAAGGAAGGAACGCTTGGTGAATATGTATGCAACAGCAAATGTGATCCTTCAACAGAATGGACTGGCCTGTGGAGAAGCGGATGCGAATATCCTTCCGGCGGAGCCTGCAAACCTGAAAACTCTCTGACCGGCCAGATAGGATGGGTACTCGGCACGACAGCGATCAAGGTACCTTCTGAATATAGAAGTTTACGTTTCTGGAGAAATACAAGCGTAGCTTCATTGGTAGGCGGTACAGAAGCAACCCTCGCCAGTGGAAGTTTAGGATATGAATTTGATTTTGAACAATACCCCGATAGCTATCCCGGAGGAAGAATAACTTTGTCACGCACCACTTATCTCGGCAAAACACATAAATTATCTCTTTATCGGCATTCAAGCGGAGCCCTGGTATTTGGCGCCGGCACCGTACAATGGTCATGGGGATTGGATAGTGTACATGACCGTGGCAATGCATCGGTGAGTAAGGATATGCAACAGGCTACCGTGAACTTATTTGCCGATATGGGCGTACAACCTGGTTCGTTGCAATCCGATCTGCTGACCGCCTCACAGTCAACAGATGTTACGCCGCCTTCCGTCACTATTTCTTCCCCGTCACACGGCGCTTCATTCCCGGCCTTCAAACCTATTACCATTATTGGAACAGTGATGGACAATAAGGTGGTAGCCGGAGTAGAAATTTCACTTGATGGAGGCGTTACCTGGCAGGTGGCCTCGGGAACATACAACTGGTCTTATACCTGGACGCCGACAACTCTTGGAACTTTTACAATTAAGGTCCGTGGCTTTGACGATTCAGGAAATATCGGAGTACCCGGTACTGCACCGGCCACAGATGCGAAAACCATTACAATAAATGCTCCTGAATGTCCCTGTACGATCTTCAGTACAACCGATGTACCTGCCATAACAAACCAATATAACAGTATCGCTGGAATTGAAGTGGGTGTGAAATTCAAGGCAGGTATCAATGGCTATATCAAAGGGCTACGTTTCTTTAAAAGCACAAAAGATACCGGAACACACAAAGGTAGTTTATGGTCAAGTGCAGGCACACTGCTGACACAAGTCACATTTATCAATGAATCTGCATCAGGCTGGCAGGAAATGCTGTTCGATGTACCGGTCGCCGTCACCGCCGGAACTATTTACATAGCTTCCTATCACAGCCCGACAGGATATTATGCAGAAACAAATCCTTATTTCAGCCAGGATAAAGTGAACGGGCCGCTGACAGCGATAAAGGATAGTGACCCATCCAACTCCAATGGCTTATATAAATTCACAACAACACCTGCTTTCCCGAATGTGAATTACCAGAGCGATAATTACTGGGTAGATGTAATATTCGATACAAACCCTTCTGATGTGATCGCACCGGTAATATTGACCACATCCCCGGCTGATTATGCCGTGAAAGTAAATGTGAACTCTTCATTCAACGCTTCATTTAATGAAGGGGTCAACCCGGCCACCGTCAATGACCAAACCGTAATTCTTAAAAATGTATTTAACCAGGTCATACCATCGTCGGTGAGTTACAATTCCGGGTTGCGCAGGGCTACATTGACGCCTTCATCACCACTGAATTATTCTTCTACATATTCTGTTACGGTAAAAGGCGGCGGGTCGGGTGTAAAAGACATGGCAGGTAATGCATTGGCAGCAGACAATGTCAGAACATTCAGCACATCGGACATGACCACGCTTTCTCCCGGAGATGGCCCGGGTGGCCCTATTCTCGTGATCCATAGTAATGCCAATCTTTTCAGTCTTTATTCAGCCGAAATATTAAGAGCGGAAGGCCTGAATGAATTTGCCACAGCTGAAATATCATCTGTTACCACTACTGTGCTTAACAGTTATGATGTGGCGATACTCGGTGAAATGTCACTATCTGCACCACAGGTCACTATGCTGACCGATTGGGTGAATGCAGGCGGTACCCTGATTGCATTCAGGCCCGATGCATCGCTTAATGCCTTAATGGGAATATCGGCTGCCAGTGGTACATTAAGCAACAAATATTTATTGGTAAATACAGTATCTGGACCAGGTGCAGGCATCGTTAACCAAACCATACAATTCCATGGAGATGCAGATCTGCATACATTGAATGGCGCCACCAGTCTTGCTACTTTATACTCCGATGCAACAACAGCAACCACCAACCCGGCTGTTACTACTATTAACGTCGGAACTCTTGGTGGTAAAGCTGTGGCATTTATGTACGATCTGCCCAAATCAATCATCTACACACGACAGGGAAATCCTGCATGGGCCGGACAAAAAAGAGATGGCACATCGGGTCCGGTGCGTTCTGATGATATGTTCTTTGGCGTTCCTGCCAATACAGGCGCCGACTGGATAGACTTCAACAAGATATCCATCCCTCAGGCAGATGAACAGCAGCGCCTCCTCGCTAATATTATTGTGCAGCATAACCTTCATCGCAAGCCGTTACCGAGGTTCTGGTATTTACCAAGAGAACTGAAAGCAGCAATTGTGATGACGGGTGATGATCATTTTAACAACGGTACAGTAGGGCGTTTCAATCATTACCTGACACTCGGGCCCAATACGGCACAGGACGTAGCCAACTGGAATGCGATCAGGGGTACATCATATATTTATCCCGGCACTCCAATCACCGACGCACAAGCGGCTGCATTTGAAGCGCAGGGCTTTGAAATTGCATTACACCCGACCACCGGCTGTTCCAACTATACAGAAGCATCATTAAGCAGCGCTATAACGTCGCAGGCAAGCAGCTTCCAGGGGTACCTGCCCTCAGTATCTGCACCGGTCACCAACCGTACACACTGTTTACCCTGGAGCGACTGGGCTTCGCAGGCAAAGGTCGAAGCTTCTAAAGGAATGCGATTGGATGTAAACTACTATTACTGGCCCGACACATGGGTGCAGAACAGACCCGGTATGTTCACTGGTTCGGGCATGCCTATGCGTTTTGCTGACCTCGACGGAACGATGATCGATTGTTACCAGGCCCCAACCCAGATGACGGATGAATCAGGCATTGGTGTGGGTACTTTCACCGATGCTGTATTGAATAAAGCGCTTGGATCAGAAGGTTACTATGGAGTATTTGTTGCCAACATGCATACGGATACCGGTGCTAATCATGTCGGCTCACAGGCTGTGATCAATTCAGCACTGGCCAGACAGGTGCCTGTTATCTCCGCTAAACAAATGCTGACCTGGCTCGATGGCCGCAACAACTCTTCATTTGGTTCGATAGCGTGGGTGGGCAATGTGCTGAACTTTACCATCACGGCAGCATCCGGCTCCAACAACCTGCGGGCTATGCTGCCGGTAAATGCAGGATCAGGCATCCTGACACAGATATCAAGAGCCGGTTCTCCGATCAGTTATACAACGGCTACCATCAAAGGAATTGAATACGCTTTCTTTGATGCATCCATTACCGGTAACTATTCAGCTACTTACGGGCCTACTACGACCATCACCGGAACAGTTACGCTGCAGGGACGTCCGGCATCGCCTAATGCACAATGGATAGTACCTATAAAAGTAGAGCTGTATGTAACAGGTAATTCAACACCGGTGGCAACATATAATACCACTACCGACAACACAGGTCAGTTCACTATAACAGGGCTCCCCGTCGGAACATTTAATGTGAAAGTAAAAAGCAGCCATACACTGGCAAGGGTAAAAACCGGGCAAGTGCTGGTGACAGGCGGTAATGCGATCAGCTTCGGAACATTACTTGAAGGGGATGCTAACAACGACAACTATGTTACTGCAATAGATTTTTCAGTATTACTGAACAGCTATAACAAAACCATAGGAGACCCCGGCTATGATGCCCGTGCTGATTTTAATAATGATGGTTTTGTTACAGCAATAGATTTTTCACTGCTGCTTGCCAATTATAACCAGGCAGGAGAGAACAACCCGTAATTTTTTAATGATCATAATAACTCCTAACACTAAAAAGAAAACAATGAAAACAATTACTCTCCCCAAAAGGCTTTTACAAAGCCACGCCGGGAAACAAAAAAGAAAAATGACCTTTTCTTTTTTGCTGATGATCTTTTTGTACTGCTTTGCCGCAGCACAGAACTCTGCTAATGTTATTATACAACCGGGGGCGACCATGACATCACTGGCCCAGAATTTTATAGTGAATGTAAGGGTCGATTTTACTACTCCCCCTGCTACATCATCAGCTGACGTTGTAGAAGTTCACCTGACTTTTGATAAGGCTAAACTACAGGTAACTAATATCACTAAGGCCGCTATAGGCTCTTTACCATCAGAAACGATCCCTCTTGCATCCATCGCTACTATTAACACGAATGGCAAAATAGATTATGCAGCCGGTACCAGCAGCAATTTTCCTACTACAGATTTTGACTTCTTAACTATTACATTCAATGTAATTGCAGGAGCTGGCACAACAACACCTTTGACTTTCCTGACTTCTTTTCCTAACAAAACTGATGTGATCAGGAGCTTTACTTCCATTTTAGGAAGTACATCCAATGGCACTGTTGACATCCAGGCCTGTACTGCACCTTCAGCTACCATTGCGGCTTCGTCCGGGGCTTCGGTGTGTAACGGCCAGCCTGTCTCGCTGAGACTTGCCAGCGCTACAGGCACCAGCCCTTTCAGTCTTGTCGTAAACGGAGTAACTTATACCGGTGCTACGGTAGGTAATGTTTTTGCCACGATACCTTTCCCGGAAACCAACATCTGGCCTTCCAATCCCATACCGCAGTACACAGACAACTATGATGGAACGCCGATCGAAGTAGGTGTTAAGTTCAGGTCATCACAGGTAGGATTTATCAAAGGCATCCGCTTTTACAACGCTACGACCAACACAGGACTATGTACAGCCAAACTCTGGAATTACAACACAGGTACAGTGGTTGCCACTGCTACTATCACTCCTTCTTCCGGCGGCTGGAAGCAGGTATTGTTCTCTTCTCCTGTTCCTATCGCAGCCAATACTACTTATATTGCTTCTTATCATTCCGCTTCAGGTAGGTACGCCAATACAGATTTTTATTTCTGTGCCAGTGGTGGCTCCTGCGTAGGTGCAGTGACCAACGGGGCATTAACAGCGCTGGCTGATGGCGGTGTAAGTGGGGCTAACGGTGTGTTTGCTACGGGATCTGGCAGCTCAATGCCTTCAAGCTCTTTTGCATCAGCCAACTATTGGGTAGATCCGATCTTTGTGTCCAACACCAATACATTCAACCTCACCAGTGTAACGGATGCTACCGGCTGTAATGTGACCGGCAGTCCTTTGCAGACAATAAATGTTACTTCAGCCGACTGCAGTACGTTACCTGTTACTTTACTCAATCTTTCCGCCACCCCCGGCACCCGTAAAGTGACGCTGAAGTGGACCACCTCTTCAGAGATCAACAACCGTGGTTTCGATATACAGCGCAGCGAGGATGGCGCTAACTGGACCACTGTTGGTTTTGTAGCCGGCGCAGGCAACAGCAACTTTACTATCAGTTACAACTTTACCGACGTCAACCTCGAACTGAAAAAGTACTTCTATCGCCTGAAACAGGTAGATATTGATGACCGTTACAAATTTTCTGCTGTGGTAGCTGTTACCCTTAGCGGCAAAGCAGAATATGCACTGGGCCAGAACTATCCTAACCCGGTAGTCAACGGACAGGCAACTATTCAGTTCGTACTGGCAAAAGCAGAAAAAGTAAATATATCTCTCTTTGATATCAATGGCCGCCTGATGCAGGTATTGGTGAATGGTTCGAAAGATGCCGGCACACATGCCATCAACTTCGATGCAGGCCTGCTGTCAAAAGGTGTTTACTACTATAAAATGCAGGCAGGTGATTTCTCTGATGTGAAAAAGCTGACCATACAATAATCATATTCAGTCTTTTTAGTGAGAAAGTCCTCCTGATTCATCAGGGGGACTTAACTTTTATACCCTGATCATTACCTTATCTTTACACCATGGCAGAAGATCTTACTATCGTTACCGGAAACAAGACAGCACAGTACCAGTCACTCATTCCGCAGATCATTGGGTTGATGGAAGGAGAAACTGATCTTACCGCTAACCTGGCCAACATAGCCGCTGCATTGAAAGAACAGTTCGGCTGGTTGTGGGTAGGATTTTATCTGGTCAGATCATGGGAGAATAAACAGGAAGAACTTGTTGTAGGACCATTCCAGGGACCGGTTGCCTGCACAAGAATAAGAAAAGGGAAAGGCGTTTGTGGTACAAGCTGGGCTGAAGCAATAACGATCATTGTCCCGGATGTAGAAAAATTTCCGGGGCATATTGCCTGCAGCAGCTTATCAAAGTCGGAGATCGTTGTACCTGTGATCAGGAATAATCAGGTAGTAGCTGTATTGGATGCAGATAGCGCAACACCTGACCAGTTTGATGCAACAGACCAGCGATACCTTGAAGAGATCGTGAACCTGATCCAATTCTGATCATGCTGAGGACTGTTCATATCATCGTAACAGGGAAAGTACAGGGAGTATTTTATCGTCAGCATACCAAAGAAACCGCGATAGCAACTGGTGTCACCGGAGAGGTTAAGAATATGCCTGATAGCTCGGTACATATAATTGCTACCGGAAACTCAGTCCAACTGCAGGAATTAATTGAGTGGTGTAAACAGGGACCGCCAAAGGCTAAAGTCACTGATGTGATGGTAAAAGAGATTGAATTTCGATCATTCGAAAAATTCAGCATCACCCGTTGATCATTATTTGTTGACTATTGTCTTTCCAGGTTCTCCAGCATATCTTTTGTCATTGCCCGCAGGTCATACTCTTCTTTCCATCCCCAGTCCTTTCTTGCCACACTGTCATCAATGCTTTGCGGCCAGCTATCAGCAATGGCCTGGCGATAATCGGGTTTATAAGAAATGGAAAAACCGGGAATATGCTGTCTGATCTCTGCTGCTATTTCTTTGGGTGAAAAACTCATACCCGATAAATTATATGAAGTACGGATAGAAATTTTATCAGCAGGCGCTTCCATCAGTTCGATCGTGGCCCTGATCGCATCCGGCATATACATCATCGGCAGATAAGTATCCTCTTTCAGGAAACAGGTATATTTCTTTTCTTCGAGTGCTTCGTGAAATATTTCCACCGCATAATCAGTAGTGCCGCCACCGGGTGCAGATTTATACGATATCAGGCCGGGATAACGCAAGCTTCGTACATCCACACCAAAACGCTGATGAAAATAATGGCACCAGAATTCACCGGCATATTTGCTGATGCCGTAAACGGTCGTTGGCTCGATGATCGTTTGCTGCGGGCAGTTCTGCTTAGGGGATGTGGGGCCAAATACAGCGATAGATGACGGCCAATAGACCTTATGCAGCTTTTCTTCCCGGGCAATATCCAGCACATTCAATAAACCCTGCATATTCAGGTTCCAGGCAAGTCCCGGGTTCTTTTCGCCTGTTGCCGAAAGGATAGCTGCCAGCAAATAGATCTGCGTTACATTCTGGCGGATCACCTGCACATGCAGCATCTCTTTATTCATCACGTCAAGCGAAACATAAGGCCCTGTTCCTTCCAGCAATGGGTTTTGCTCTCGCAGGTCGGATGCGATCACATTGGCATTGCCATATATCTTGCGAAGATCAAGAGTGAGCTCCACGCCTATCTGTCCCGAAGCCCCGATGACAAGTATCTTTTCTTTTACCATAGTAAGAATTCTGAACTGATTGTCAAATGTAAAAGAAAAAACATGATGAACCTCCCTCCTGCTCAAACTCGCCTGCCAGTTGCTCAAAGAGCAATTTTGGTCATACTCCCCAGCTTTATTTTAGTTAAGCATTTTACCAAATTACAGCTATGAAAAAAATATTCCTTGTATTCACATATTTCTTTAGTGTAGCAGCTATTGCGCAGAATGTGGGCATTGGTACCACTACCCCGGTATCAAAACTCACAATACAAACACCCATCAATACAACCGGATGGACGCATGTCGGCGGCAACGATTCAATTATTGTGAACGAAGCCATCGGCGGGGTGGCGGCCTCTATAGGTACTGTTACCAATAATGTCTTCCGTATAAAAACCAATGACATCGGGAGGCTACATATTTATACCGGAGGTGAAGTAATAGTAGGAAGCAATACAACACCTTCGTTTGGAAAACTTACCGTTGAAACGCTTAACAACAGTTATGGTATCTCCCATCTTGGTGAAAATGGAAATATATTGGCTACAAGAATGGGTGGCACTACTGCCGGTATCGGCACTTTTTCGGCAACGGATATGAGAATCTTTAGTGGCGGCTTTAGCCGGATATTTATTAACCAGGCAACTGGTGAAGTGTCAATCGGAACAGATAATACCTCTGCTGGAAATAAACTTACTGTACAAACATCTACCACTAGTTATGGAATAACCCATACTGACGGCAACATACAGCTTTCTACTTATGTTGGCGGCAGCTCAGGTGGAGGTGAAATAGGAACAAAATCAAACCATCCATTATCTTTTTTTACAAATGGCAGTAATGCCCGGATGACAATTGGCACAAATGGCAGCGTGGGCATTGGAACCTTATCTCCTGCTGCCACTGCAGGCCTGCATATTAACCACGACCTGGAGGCATTGCGCCTTTCAGGCAATCAGCCTTATATGACTTTTTTCAACGGTGCCAACTACAAAGGCTATTTATGGAATAAAGGAACAGATGATATGGAACTGGGTACTGCAGGCGTAAATGCAAACGGAAAACTTTTCTTAAGCATTAAAGGAACGCCTTATTTATCTGTACAAAGTAATGGGCAGGTTTCTGTTGCAGGGCTGCCTGCTCCGTATGAAAGCCCTGCATTTACCGTTGCAGGTAATGGAGTTTTTTCTATTGCTAATAGTTATTCTGAATGGACTATAAATGCAAACGGTTGTAGTAATGGTCCGTGTTTATTCTTTTATGCCGATGGTTTTGTGAGAGCCAGAGTTGAAGCCGACGGCGACTGGATCTCATTATCAGATAAAACGCTAAAAGAGAATTTTTCTCCATACAAATCAGTTTTAACCGGCATAAAAAACCTGCAGGTATCCACCTACCACTATAAGGCAAATGCTGCAGGCTCACGCAGTTTTGGTTTGATAGCACAAAATGTGCAGGAGTATTTTCCTGAAATAGTATCAAGCAACCAATGTAAAGATGGACAGCCAACACTTGGCATTTCTTATGCCAAAACCGGTGTCCTCGCCATTAAAGCCATACAGGAACAGCAGGAGATCATCGAACAACAGCAAAGCAAAATAGAATCCCTTGAAAAAAGATTAGCCGCTTTGGAAAAACTGCTTTTGAAAAATTAAAATAGTTGTATGAAAATAAAACTGGCATTCATTGCCCTTTCATTTATAACCCTTACTACCTATGGACAAAATGTTGGCATTAACACAACCACACCGGAAGCAGCACTTGATATAAATGGCGATATCATTATCAGACCCGCGGATCTAATTGTCGCAGATGGAACGACATTAGCAATGGATGTAAATACGGTAAAATTCAGTTACTACAGAATAAACGGACCGACAGCCAATTTCGTAATCGCTGGTATTACTTCCGGTATTGATGGACGGGTGCTTACCCTGTTTAACCGCAGCGGTTTTGCCATGCAGATAAATAATGAGGATGTCACTGCAGCAGTTGGAGATATGGTCGTAACCGGCACCGGTGCAGATATAATAATACCCAATAAAGGCGTTGTCAATCTTCAATATGATGCTGCCGGGCAACAATGGATAGTAAAGAGCAGTAGTAAGGGAGCTGGCAGCGGAAGCGGTAACTGGGATATTAATGGCAATGATATTTTCAATATCAACGGCGGTAACGTAGGGATCGGCACCAGTAACCCCGCTTCAAAGCTAACCATTCAGACACCACTTAATTCAACAGGCTGGAGACATAGTGCCGGTAGTGATGAAATAATAGTACAGGAAGCTGTTGGAGCCGTTTCGGCATCCGTAGGCACTGTTACCAACAATGCATTCAGGATAATGGCAAATTCCGAAGGTAAACTTCATGTTTACCCGGGCGGTGAAGTGATCGTAGGTACCAACACAACCCCATCATTTGGGAAATTCTCTGTAGAAACCGATAACAATAGCTACGGAGTGTCTCATATCAGTACTCAAGGAAATATCCTGGCTACCCGGATCGGCGGCACTTCCGCAGGTGTCGGAACCTTTTCAGCTACCGATATGCGCATTTTTTGCAACGGACAATCCAATATGTTCTTTGCTTCAGTAAATGGAAACGTTGGAATAGGTGTCAACATGAATGACCCCCAATTTCAGTTAGATGTTGCAAACAGGATAAGAATACGCAGTGCGGTGGGTTCAACAGCAGGTGTTTGGTTTAATAACCCAGGCAACTCGGCCGCCATTGCATTTATGGGAGTATTGGACAATTCAACAGCAGGTATCTATGGAAGCGGGGCAGGATGGGGATTGACAATGAATACTAATAATGGTAATGTTGGCATTGGCACCACATTTCCTCTTCAAAAACTAGATGTGAATGGTAATGCGCTCATCAGCGGGAATGTTGGTATCGGCACAGTGAATCCCAGTTATAAACTCTCAGTAAACGGAACTATTCAAAGCAAAGAAGTGATCGTTGAAACAGGATGGGCTGATTATGTATTTGAAAAGAATTACAAGCTGCTATCATTGAGTGAAGTTGAAAAATTTATTCAGCAAAACAAACATCTCCCCAATATCCCCTCTGCAAAAGAAATTGAAGAAAACGGTTTACAGCTCGGAAATGTTCAGAAGAGGATGATGGAAAAGATCGAAGAGCTGACATTGTATGTCATAGAGCTGAGAAAAGAAATTGAACTACTGAAAAACAAAAAATAGGAAATGAGATCTGTAGTATTGACATTTTTTATTCTGGTGGTACTGGATCACCCAGGTGAATCGCAAACCCAATTCATCTGGCCCCTGAAAAAAATGCCCTCCTACAGTGAGGTGCCGGATTATTATATTCTTAATAATTATATTGACCAGAACACGGCCGCAGGCACGAGTGCTATCCAGGACTGGAACTGCGGATCGAGAACCTATGATGGCCACCGGGGTATTGACATTGACCTCTGGCCTTTTTTCTGGAGCATGATGGACAATAACTACGTGGCAGTAGTGGCGGCTGCTCCGGGAAGAGTGGTGGCCGTTGACCACAGCCAGAACAATGAAAACAACTGCGGAGTTCCGCCTACAGGAAATCTTAACTGGAATTATATCGCTATTCGTCACGCTGATAGCAGCACGAGCATTTATGGTCATATCCGTAATAATAGCGCACAGGTATCAGTCGGGCAGACCGTTATTGCCGGACAGGTAATAGCCTTTGTTGGCAGCAGCGGTAATAGCAGCAATCCTCATTTGCATTTTGAAGTAAACAGTACGCCGGTAACCAATTCACAGGTTGCAGGCCTTATTGATCCGTACCAGGGTTCCTGCAATCTTCTTAATTTTAACTCGTGGTGGCTTTTACAAAAACCGTATCGTGAACCGGCTATTGTAAGAGTGATGACACACGGGAACCGGCCAGCGCTTGCAGGATATAATAACAATGGGAATTTTTGCAGACCGGGTGAAGCAATAAATGCCAAATCAAATTTTGCATTCAATGATTCCATTTATTTCAGTGTAGCCATAAGAGATTTTCTGGCAGGTCAGAGTTATACGGTTTCTGTTTTTGATCCAAACAATAATTTATGGTTTAGCTCTAATATAACAGCAAGTGCTACCCAGAATAAAAGTTTTGCTACCATTGATCAAAGAATACCCGGTGGCTCTGTTAGCGGCACTTATAGCGTTGTCGTTAATTTCAATGGAACAAGCGCAGTACATTTCTTTTCGGTCAATTGTCCTTCTACACAAAATGTAACAAGCGCCATATCCGGCTGGCGGGGTTTTAAATCATCTAATACAATAACAAGCACGGCAATAGTGACAGCAGGCAACAGACTTTTGTTGCAGGCTGCAACAAGGATCACTTTGTCACCCGGTTTTGTTGCCAGCGACGGATCAATACTGAAAGCAAGAATCAGGGATTGCAATTACAGCGAGTAGGTATGCATGTACCGGACACAGTTTCAATAGCAGTTACAAGTCTGAAAATTTAATTAGCTTTAAAATATGCATTATGGCAAACTGATATTTCTGTTACTATTACTTATCGGCACTATAGACACTGCCGTTGCCCAGCAGCAGGCACATTTTAATAACCTGACTGAAAAGGACGGGCTCAGCAACAACAGAGTTACCTGTTTTTACAAGGACAAAGCCGGCTATTTGTGGATTGGCACCGAAAGTGGTTTGAACAGGTATAATGGCAACAATTGGAAAATTTATAAACCATCACCTCGAAAAAAAAATTATTTGTCCAATAGCTTTATTACTGACATAGAGCAGGATGCAAAAGAAAGTATTTGGGTATCTACCCGGAAAGGATTGAACAGGATCGATGTGGTTGCAGGCACAACGGAAGTTTTTTTACCAGACGATACCGGTGCCAGTGTCTATGCTATTCCCAATGACCTTATATGGGATACTTATCCTGACACGGATACAAGCATCTGGATAGCCGCAGATGCCAGAGAATTTTGCCATTACAACCCTGTGCAGAAAAAATTTTATTACTATGATTTTATAGAATACCTGGCTAAAAATCATTTCGAAATTAACCCGGCATACCATTCCATTTTCCGCATACTTCCAAAATCATCGGCAGAGCTTTGGCTGGCCACCACTGATGGTGTTTTCAGTTTTAATAAACAAACAGGCAGCTTTATCTTACTGGCAGCTATGGCCTTAAACAGTGTTACTTTTTTTTATTTTGATACCCGTGTCAATAAACTTTATTGTGCTGACCGTCAAAACAAACTGCACAGCATCGATCCTGAAAAAAAAGAAACAGCTGTTATTTCATTAGATAAAAATAAATACAGGGATAAAATAAATTTAATCTACGGTCTTGATAAGCAATATCTTTTTGTTCCTTCCTCAGAAGGATTGGTCTGCGTCAATGAAAAAAATGAAGTGCTCTATTTTTTAGAAGGAACTGCGGGCAAAGAAAATGCCTTATTACCCGGAAAAATAAATTGCATTTACAAAGACAGGCAGCAAATTACCTGGGTGGGTACTGCAAACGGGGTCAGTAAATTTATCCCTGCCTTTAATAACAACCTGAATATTTCCTTCCCAAACAGTTTTACACTTGACCCGGATCTGTCGCTTAAAAATTTTATCTATGACCCATTGAGTGATGAATGGTTGATTGCCTCCTGGAAGGATAACACAGTTTATACTGTCAATAACACAACAGGTATTGTAACAAAACTGAAGAAGCCCGCCACTTTTCGGGATAATAATTGTTATGCATTCTATTCAAATAATGAAGATTCCATTTTTATGCTAGGCAATGGACATTTATTATTACGTCATGGCCTTTTTACTAAATGGGATAAAATTACATTACCTCCTCCTTACCATAACTCCGTCATTATTTGTATGGCGATAGACCCGGAGGGGAATTACTGGCTGGGAAATATGCGCCGGGAATTATTTATTTACTCTCCGGTAACTAAAAAAATATGGACCCCTTCCAAAAATGATATTGACAGGGACCTGACCCGTTGCCTTGCAACAGACTTTCAAAATAATTGCATGTGGATTGGCACTTCCGGCTATGGCTTAATCCGGTACGATTTTTCAAACAATACATTCAGGTTTATCGAAACAAATATTAAAAGCGAAACAGCTATACATTCTTTTTTGATCAATGATATCCTGCCTGATGGCAAGGGTAATATCTGGGTGGCTACATTTGAAGGTGGACTGGCAAAATACAATGCCAGTTTGCCGTCCGGTAAAGGGGTTGTCACTTATAACACGATGGTGGGTTTGCCGGATGATAATATATACAGTCTTGCACCGGATGGAAAAGGAGGGGCCTGGTTTACTACCATAAATGGAATTGGCCATATTGCATCCGATGGAAGCCGGAAAGGCTTGTATAACCAACAAAGCGGATTGCCATACTCAAAATTTCAACAAAGTATTGTGGCGCTGCCCACCGGAAAAATCGCCACTGTTATGGAAAATAATTTTATTTGCTTTGACCCCGGCACAAGCATCACTTCATATGAATACCCGGTTGTGATTGATGATATTATTGTGAACGACACGATGACCCTTACCGGTGTGTCAGGGGCAAATACAAAAACATTTTCCTACAAACAGAATGCTTTTACATTTCATTATGCAGTATTGGATTTTATTTCCCCGGGAGCTTTAGAGTATTACTATATGCTGAAAGGGTATGAGAATGACTGGGTACATTCAGGGGCTCAGCATAGTGTTCGTTATTCAAAACTGGCACCCGGTACTTACACATTTATGGTTAAAGCAAAAAGTGAAAATGGTGATTATTATTCACCAGTAGCGGTATTTCGTTTTTACATTCACCCGCCCTTCTGGCAAACCTGGTGGTTCCGTGCAGCATGTGCTTTATTTGCAGCCGGTTTAATTTTCTGGCTTATACGAAAAAGAATAAAATTCATTCGCCATGAAGCAGAATTGAAACAAAAAATTGCTGAAACTGAGATGATGGCGCTGCGGGCACAGATGAACCCTCATTTTATTTTTAATTGTCTCAATAGTATTGACAACCTGATCCAGAACAATGAAAAGGAAAAAGCTACGACCTATCTGGCCAAATTTGCAAAACTGATACGTGCTATCCTTGAAAACTCAAAGAACAATGTGATCCCATGCTGGAAGGATATGGAAACGTTACAGCTTTATCTTGAATTGGAAGAGCTCCGTTGCGATAAGAGGTTTTCTTACAAAGTAAATATTGATGCCGATATACTGCATGGAGATTATAAAGTACCCCCGCTGGTGATTCAGCCGTTTGTTGAAAATGCTATTCATCATGGGTTGATGAACAAAAAAGAAAGCGATAAAGAATTACATATATTTGTTTCTGCTGAAAACAATGAGATCAGTTATGTAATCGAAGACAATGGTGTAGGAAGAAAACAGGCGGCGGAATATAAAAAACTGAACAGATCGTTTCATAATTCAATGGGCATAGATATAACAATGGAAAGGATCAATCTTTTTAACGGGAAAAACGGATCAGTCAAAATAACTGATATTTATGATGAACAACAACAGGCCAAAGGCACAAAGGTGGAGGTACGCCTTGTGAATCAAAACTGATAAATCGGTGAACAAACTGCAGGCGATATTGATAGATGATGAAAGCAGCAGCCGTAATTCATTGCGGCAAAAGATCCTTGCTTATTGTCCCGGTATTGAAATTGTTGCTGAATGCGAAAACGGTGAAGACGGTCTGAAAGCTATCGAAGAAAAAAAACCTGATATCGTTTTCCTGGATGTAGAAATGCCACGTATGAATGGTTTTACCATGCTGCAGCAATTAAAGAACAGGAGCTTCGAGCTGATCTTTACCACTGCTTATGATCACTATGCGATAAAAGCTATTCGCTGCAGCGCTTTGGATTACCTGGTAAAACCGGTTGAAGTGGATGAATTAAAAGAGTCAGTAAGAAAAGCAAGAGAAAAAAGAGAACAAAATACTCCCAATGCCCGGGTAGAGACATTGCTGCATAACCTGCTGGATGAAAAAAGTCTTCACAGCCGCCTTGCCATACCCTCAATGGAAGGATTACAATTTATTGAAACAGGAGCCATCATTTATCTTGAAGCCAAAAGCAACTACACGGAGATATTTGTAAAAGACCTGCCCAAGATCACGGTAGCAAAAACACTAAAAGAGTTTGATGAACTTCTTCCTTCTTTTGCTTTTGTCCGTATTCATCATTCTTACCTTATCAACAAGAATCATGTACTGAAGTACATTAAAGGTGAAGGCGGACAGGTGCTAATGTGCAATGGTGCTATGCTCGATGTAGCCCGTCGGAAAAAAGAAGAATTCATGAAAGCGATCGGGTATTAAATAATAAATTCCAGCCCCTACCTTTGCAACATGGAAAAATTTCTGAAAGACCTTTTTCAAGCCCAATCTTATGATGATAAAAACTTTTTCCTTGTAGCAGGCCCTTGTGTGGTGGAAAATGAAGAATTGGTAATGGAAGTAGCGGATAAAGTTTCCGGCATTTGCAAAAATCTCGGTATCCCTTATGTATTCAAAGCCTCTTACCGCAAAGCCAATCGCACCAGCGCCGGTTCATTTACTGGCATTGGAGATGAAGCAGCATTGGCATTGGTAAAAAAGGCAGGAGACAAATACAAATTGCCTGTCACATCAGATATACATGCGCATGATGAAGCAGCTGTTGCAGCAAAGTATGTTGACATTTTACAGATACCTGCTTTTTTATGCCGGCAAACAGACCTTTTGATCGCTGCCGCCGAAACAGGCAAAATAGTGAATGTGAAGAAGGGCCAATTTTTAAGCGGCCCTGCCATGAAGTTTGCCGTAGAAAAAATAAAGAATGCAGGTAATGATAAAATAATTCTTACAGAAAGAGGCACCACATTCGGCTACCAGGACCTTGTAGTTGACTTCCGCAATATCCCCTGGATGAAAGAACATGATACACCGGTGGTAATGGATGTCACTCATTCATTACAACAGCCTAATCAAACAACCGGGGTAACCGGCGGTAACCCGCAATTAATAGGAACGATAGCCAAAGCAGCTATCGCCACCGGCGCCGATGGATTATTCATCGAAACCCATCCTAACCCGGCTATCGCTAAGAGTGATGGCGCTAATATGCTGAAACTGGATCTGCTGGAAAGTTTGTTACAGCAACTCGTAAAACTCAGGAAGGCCGTTCAATAACGATAAAAAGAAAAGGGATGCAAAAAATGTATCCCTTTTCTTTACAGTTATCAGAAATCAGTTTACCTGAGGTCCACTTCCTCTACTCCGGGATATTTCTTTTTGTCGAAAACAAAAATATTATCCGCCATGGCCGCATTCGTTTTCATACTGCTGACAGTATAGGTGTAACGGTTACCGCCATTCTCCAGTACTTTGGTGCTATAAATGGTTTTTGCAGTTTTATCAATCTGCAGATAGACCTTATGAAAATTCTTACTCTTATCAGTTGGGGTCATCTCAATTTCCTGGATGATCTTTGCCCCGACCTTCTTTTCTCCATTCAGGATGTATAAAAAATCTTTGTCGTAGAAATTAGTGAACAATTTCTGTGGTGTAATGCCATTGCCTGAAGGATCGATCGTAGTGATCGTTACCTCGTTAGTGCTTTTATCGTAGCTCCATGCTGTTTTACCATCAGAGAAAATTTCCTGGCTGCCGAAGCTCACCTTATATTTCGTGCCTTTCATCCAGATAGTGCCGGTCTTGGTTGACATGGCTTTGCCCTTGGAGTCCTCTACTTTATATGTAAACCCGGCCTGAACAGTGGTAAATGTTTTGAATTTTGCGCTGACCGCATCCAGTACCTTTTTGGCTTCAGGATCGCTGCTTCCCTGCGCAAAGGTCATGATACTCAATCCTGATAAAACCAACGCTCCGATTAATTTCCGCATTCGTATTGTTTTTTATTAAAATATCTCCCGTCAGGGCGTGCAAAAATAAGTATTTACAAACAACAGACAGATGATCATTATTGCAGGTTGCAAGCCGTAAATTTTCTTAACCATCTCCTAACCCAGGGCGGCAAGGTGCTGTTCCAGTTCGATCTCCGTTTTGATCAGGACATCCCGGGCTTTACTGCCCTGATTAGGGCCTACGATCCCTGCGGCTTCCAATTGGTCCATTAGGCGCCCTGCCCGGTTATACCCAAGTTTCATCCGGCGCTGCAAAAGAGATGTAGAACCGATCTGGTTCTGAACGATCAGGCGGGCTGCATCCTCAAACAATGAGTCCCGGTCGGCCATATCGAAATCTTTACCCTCCAGCTCTTTTTCATCCACGTATTCCGGCAACATAAAAGCATGAGGATACCCACGCTGTTTGCTGATAAAATCAACGATAGATTCCACTTCAGGTGTATCCACGAAAGCACATTGCAAACGTGTGATCTCACCATGATGCGAGATGAGCATATCTCCTTTTCCAATCAGCTGTTCGGCGCCACCTGTGTCCAGGATTGTCCTTGAATCAATTTTGGAAGAAACTTTAAATGCAATACGGGAAGGGAAGTTGGCTTTAATCGTACCCGTAATGATATTGACGGACGGACGTTGCGTGGCAATGATCAGATGGATACCTACTGCCCGGGCCAGCTGTGCCAGCCTTGCAATGGGCATTTCTATTTCTTTACCTGCTGTCATGATCAGGTCGGCAAACTCATCGATGACCAGTACTATAAATGGCAGGTACTGGTGTCCTTTCTGCGGGTTCAATCTCCTTTTGGTAAATTTCTCATTATACTCTTTAATATTCCTGGCACCCGCTTCTTTCAGGAGGTCATAACGGTTATCCATTTCGATACAAAGCGCATTTAACGTATGTACTACTTTCTTTGTATCGGTAATGATCGCTTCCTCTTCTCCAGGCAATTTGGCCAGGAAATGCCTTTCGATGGTCCTGTAAACGCTTAGTTCAACTTTCTTTGGATCAATCAATACCAGTTTTAATTGAGATGGATGTTTTTTATACAATAAAGAAACAAGAATAGCATTTACCCCTACCGATTTACCCTGGCCCGTGGCGCCCGCCATCAAAAGGTGCGGCATACTGGCAAGGTCAACAATGAAATTATCATTGTCGATCTTTTTCCCGATAGCTATGGGCAAACTGTGTGTATTCAGCTGAAATTTTTCAGAAGCCAGCAGGGTCTTCATGCTCACCACAGTTTTCTTCACATTCGGCACTTCGATACCGATCGTTCCTTTACCCGGTATCGGGGCAATGATACGGATACCCAATGCAGCCAGGCTTAAGGCGATATCGTCTTCCAGGTTCTTTATCCTTGATATGCGGACACCTGCAGCAGGTACAATTTCATACAGCGTAACTGTTGGGCCGACTGTCGCACTGATCTTCTGTATCTCGATGGAATAGTTTCTTAATGTAGCAATGATCTGGTTCTTATGCGTCTCCAGTTCGTTTGTGTCCTGTACGATCTTTTCACTGCCATGTGTTTCCAGCAGATTTAATGTGGGATATTTATAATCACGCAGGTCAAGTGTTGGCTCATAGGGCGGCAGGTTCTCAAACGCTACTTCAGCTTCTTCATCCAACACGGGTTCCGGAACAGATTTTATTTCCAGTTCAAGATCAGAAACAGGAAGTTTATTTTCTTTAATCGCCGTGCCCGGGTCTTTTGTTTCTGTTACGTGTGAAAGTTCTATTGCATTGCCGGGATCGTGCTTATGAAGGATATCACTCACTACTTCCTTTTCAACTGCTGAATCCTCTTCCTCCATTGCCATTTCCGGCTCTTCTTTAATTACCAGCTTCAGGTCAGGCATCGGCTCTTCAACAGGTGGTGGAATAATGAGCCCTTTATCCTGCTTCGCTGTTTTTTCACCCGTTTTTGTTTCGATGATCAACCTTGCTTTATCTTCTTTCAACTCCTCTGCTTCTTCTTCGTTCTGTTCTGCAGTCTCCTTTTTCGATGGTAGGTTAAAGCTTGGATTGAACTGCCAGATGACGTATCCCAGTGCTAGCAGCAGCAAAACAGCCGATGTACCCACATTACCTAATGTACCCACCATCCAGTCGCTGATCATTACTCCCACCCCGCCGCCAAACCTGAATTCACTGCCCGACAAAACAAAAGCTAACGACACTGATAATACCAGCAAGCCGATGGTCACATACTTCAGGTTCTTCCATATAGAAAAAACTTTGCGGCTGAAAAGAAGATTGACACCAATAACAAAAAAGAATGTAGAGATAAGCAGTGAAGCAATACCAAAACATTTATAAACAAAAAAATGAGATACTACAGCTCCCAGCCGGCCAAGCAGGTTGTTGACCTTAATGCTTTCATCCATTAATATCCCGCCACGGAATACCTGGGCCTGGTCCTCTTTCCAGGTAAAGAAATAAGAAAGAATGGCGATGAAAAGAAAAATGGATACCAATAAAGAGACAGCGCCTGTGATCTTCCAGGTACGTTCGTCACGGGCCAGGGCTTTCCAGTCAATGCTTTCCTCCTTCTCCTGCTTAAAACCTTTACCGTCCGTTTTCTGTGGCCTGGTTCCGGATTTTGGGGAAGTGGTCTTTTTCTTCTTATTGGACATGGCAGCAAAGATAAATATTTAGAAGGCACAAGGTACAAGACGCAGGGAACAAGCTTCAGGGTACAGGGAATAACAAAAACCATATTCAACAGGAAATCTCCTGTTACCTGACTGCCGTAAAAATACCGGAAAGTGGTATCAGACAGGCTATAAAAACATAAAGGGATATATTACATTTGAAAACCAGTCTCACCTGTATGAAAAAAAAATACTGCTTAAGGCCATTTCTTTTATGTATCCTGCTTTATTTTCTCAGCTACTATAGTAATGCCCAGGATAGCTCTGCTAAAATGTACATTGATATTAGTACCGTCAAGCTGGTAAAAAGTCTTTCCAAAGATGTAGCCTCGGCCTATTTCCGCCACGATGAAGAAGTGTCAGCACAGAATGTTAAGAACAAGCTGTTTTCACCCGGCGTGATCCATAAGAGAACAGTCCCTAACCCATACGTCACTCAAAAAGCCGTATTAAAGTTCAACCTGTGTAATAGTTCTGACTCCGCCGCAGGCATTTATTTTTTCCCGGGTTTCTATTACAGGTCAATTAACCTATACAGGCTGGAACAAGACAAGCTGTTCCCGATATCCCGGGTACTCCCGGATAACCCGGATAGTATCGGTTATCGTTACATCTCACTGGCTGCTCATGATTCTGTCACCATTTTTGCTGAACTGGTATTCATCAAAACCTACATCAATACTATCAGGCCAAGACTGATCAACAAAGAGTATTTCAATTCATTCGTGAACGATTTGCACAGCACCCACAATGAAAGTGAACTGATGACCTATATTTTTTGCGGCCTGTTGCTGATGATGATCCTGTATTCCATAGCTAATTTTCTGCAGGGTGCCAATCGTGAATTCTTATATTATTCGGGTTATGCCTTTTTCATCGGCACTATGCTGCTTACAAAAGCCATGTTCACGTATCATACAAGTTACCTCAGCTATTTTCTTGAAGAATATCTTGATTTTATCATGCAGGTGCTGGGCATTATGTTCTATATGGCCTTTATGCGAAAATACCTTGCCACAAAAACAGATCATCCCTTTCTTTACAAGCTGTATAATACCGGCATCATCATGCTGATCATTTCATTGGCGGGCTATACCTTATTTCATTATCTGACCAATAACTTCATTGCAGAAAATGCCATCGAAAACATTACCAAGGGTTTACTACTGATCCTTACACTGGTGTTTCTTGTGTACAGCCTCCGGCACTGGCAGAACAAAATGATGCGTTATCTTTTCTGGGGAAATCTTTGCCTGTTTGCTTTTGCCTTATTCTCGCAGGCAATCATTATGAACAGTAGTCTTACACGGCCGCTTCCCGGCATACTAAAATCCTCTCTCTTCTATTATGAACTCGGCCTTTTCCTGGAACTGGTATTCTTCCTGATGGCGCTCAATCATAAGAACATGCGGCAATTGATAGCGCAGGCAAGAGAAAGGGAAAGATTGAAAGCAGAGAACCAGATGAAAGAGTATGAGAAAGAACTGGCCATTTTTAAAGCCCAGCAACAGGAAAGGGAAAGGATATCTGCCGACATTCATGATGAGCTGGGCTCAGGTATGACTGCGATCCGGCTGATGAGTGAAATTGCACGAAATAAAATGCAAGGAAATATACCTTCAGAGATCGATAAGATATCGTTGTCTGCAGATGAAGTATTGAATAAAATGAACGCCATTATCTGGAGCATGAATAGCGGCAATGATACCATTGACAACCTTGTCTCCTATATCAGGGCCTATGCACTGGAGTATTTTGAGAACACACCGATAAGCTGCGTGGTAAATACCCCTGAGCATATTCTATACAAGGAATTATCAGGGGATAAACGCCGCAACATCTTTCTATGTGTCAAAGAAACCCTGAACAACGCCCTGAAACATTCAAAAGCTTCGCAGGTAAGTATAGATTTTGCAATTGATGGCTACCTGATCATTAAAATTGCTGATAATGGCATTGGCATTGACCTGAAGAATATCCGTCAATTCGCCAATGGGCTAAAGAATATTGCCCGAAGAATGGAAAGTATCGGCGGGAGTTTTGAGATCGATAGCAATAAAGGCACCATTACCATACTATCTATTCCCCTTACTTAATTTTTCTTTACTACTCCGCAAAAAAGAAACAACCAACCTGCGATAAAAGCCACTCCGCCAAAGGGAGTGATGACACCAAGCCCTTCCAGGCCGACAGTTTCAGTAGCCTTCAGCGCAGTCAGCAGGTACAATGAACCTGAAAACAGAATAATTCCGGTGATAAAAGCGGCTCCGGCCAGTTTCACCCATTTATTCGGGAATTTTTCAAAAAGAATTGCCGCAATAAATAATGCAATGGTATGATAAACCTGATATTGAACCCCCGTCTGGAAAGTGGTTACCGTTTCTGAAGGGACCAGCTTCTTTAACCCATGTGCGCCAAAAGCGCCAAGTGCTACTGCTATGGCGCCCAGTATTGCCCCGGCTGATAAGTATGTCTTATGCATGAAATATCTCCTCTATAAAATGATCTAATGAAATTTCTTCATCGTCAATGATAATAGTGGCCTGCTCGTAATATATCTTGCGATCACCAAGCTTCTTTGTGATAAAACTCATCAACTGCTGATCTGTAAGTCCCCTGAGCAGGGGCCTGTGATTCTTCTCTTTCAGCAATCTCTTAAACAATATCTGTACAGGAGTATTTATCCAGACAGTAGTACCCGATTGATTCATGTACTCAATGTTATTGAAATAACAGGGGGTGCCTCCTCCACAGGCCATAACAAAAGAAGAATGGCTTTCTGAAATAATATGAAGTGTTCCTTTTTCTTTCAGCCTGAAATACTCTTCCCCGAATATTTCAAATATCTCGTTGATAGAATGACCTTCTGAATTTACCACCTGTTCATCCAGGTCAAAAAAAGGAATACTAAGCTTTTGGCTCAATTGCCGCCCCCAGTGCGTTTTGCCGGAACCCATGAAACCTATCAGAAATATTCTCATAATGTGGCAATTTGACAATGTGCCAGATCATTTAAACGCATTAAACCCTGTCACATCCATGCCTGTTATCAGCAAATGAATATCATGCGTGCCTTCATACGTGATCACACTTTCCAGGTTCATCATGTGGCGCATGACGGGATACTCGCCGGTAATACCCATTCCTCCTAACATTTGTCTCGCATCGCGGCAGATATTGGTGGCTATCTCGCAGGAATTCCTTTTTGCCATACTTACCTGCTGCGGAGTAGCTCTTCCTTCATTCATTAATACACCAAGGCGCCAGTTCAGTAACTGTGCTTTGGTAATCTCCGTGATCATCTCTGCCAGTTTCTTTTGCTGCAATTGAAACGCCCCTATAGGCTTGCCGAATTGTTCTCTTTCCTGTGAATAACGCAATGCAGTATCATAACAATCCATAGCAGCACCGATCACTCCCCATGCAATACCATATCTTGCTTTTGTCAGGCAACTCAGTGGTCCTTTCAGTCCTTTTACGTTGGGCAGTATATTCTGTTTTGGTACTTTTACATTATCAAATACCAGCTCGCCGGTAGCAGAAGCCCGCAGGCTCCATTTGCCATGCGTAGTGGGTGTACTGAAACCTTCCATTCCTCTTTCCACGATCAGTCCCTGTATTTCTCCCTGTTCATTCTTTGCCCATACCACCGCCACCTGCGAAAAAGGTGCATTGCTGATCCACATTTTGGCACCATTCAGTATAACATAATCACCGGCATCTTTAAAATTAGACAACATGCTTGACGGATCGCTGCCATGATTGGGTTCCGTCAATCCAAAACACCCCAGCCATTCACCACTGGCCAGTTTAGGCAAATATTTTTTCTTTTGTTCTTCACTGCCGTAAGCATAGATGGGGAACATCACCAATGATCCTTGAACAGATGCAGTAGAACGAACACCGCTATCACCTCTTTCCAATTCCTGCATCATCAAACCATAGCTGACATAGTCTAACCCGCCACCACCATATTCAACAGGCACTGTCGGGCCAAAGCAACCGAGGTCCCCTAATTGTTTGACGATCTGTTGAGGGAATTCCGCTTTTTGTGCATAGTCTTCAATGATAGGAGATATTTCTTTTTTAACATAACTGCGAACGGATTCACGGATAAGCTTCTGCTCTTCTGTCAAAAGTTCATCTACTAAAAAATAATCCGGGCTTGTAAAATTATCTGTACGGGCTGCCATATAGCAATCGAATTTTTATTGGCGCAAAGGTATTAGAAAGTTACTAGTTTACTATTGATAGTTTTATGAGAAGGGGCCCGCCTGTTTCGCCCTGGTGATTTCCGGTTGCGTCGCACTCTTGTACGCCTCTATCGCTGTTCAGCAATGCCGATTGATCAAATAATTATACATTGTACAAAACTTCTGGTTTATGAAAAAGTGGCTTATTACTTTAACCGTTATTTCTGTATTTATACAGGTCTCCTTTTGCCAAAAGGAAGCCGGCGAAAAAAAGAAGGAACCCAACATTAAGCAATTCTGGCTGGTAGTACTAAAGACAGGCCCCAAAGACAAAGAGATCACGGATACAACCGAGCGGAAGAAGATCTTTGCAGGCCATTTCACAAACATGGAAAGGCTATACAACGAAGGCATACTGAAAGCAGCAGGGCCATTTGGCAAAAATGATTTTACCTGGCGGGGCCTTTTTATCCTGGATTGCAAAACAAGAGAAGAAGCAGAAGCTTATGTAAACACCGATCCCTCAGTAGTCGCAGGAGTTTTTGTTACAGATATTGTACCCTGGTTCAGTGAGCCATCCGGCAGCTTTGCCCCGGGGAAACCCAAAAAGGATAATTAACCTGAACAGGCCCCTCAGAATTCAGCCGACATTGAGTGCCTGCCTGTTCAGTATCCGATTCATTATTCGTAGCTATCTCCTCTTATTGCCCGACTGCTCTGTTTCCCTGTTCATCTCCATAATATCAACAGGTTGCGAAAAATCGCCGATCAGCCATTTGGCATAATAATCGGCCAGCAACCAGAAGAAATATTCGGTCATATCCGCATACCCATGCCGCTGTCCGGGGAAATTAAAAAAATCAAACCGTTTATTGGCTTTGATCAATGCATTGGCTAACCGAATAGTATTGGCAGGGTGTACATTATTATCGATGTCGCCGGTCGTCAGCATCAGGTGGCCTTTCAGGTTTTTGGCCAGCTCAGGGTTCTTTTCAATATTATAGACAAAAGAAGTGTCTCCTTTTTCCCCGACCACTTCTTTAACACCATGATGTTTTTCACTCCACCAGCGGTTGTACACACTGTTATCATGATTACCTGATGAAGACACTGCCACTTTAAAGAAATCCGGATAAACCAGCATAGCGGCTGTACTCATAAAACCACCACCAGAATGCCCATGGATGCCAACACGGTTTATGTCTATATAAGAATAGCGGTCCGCTAATTGCTCAATGGCGGCCTTTTTATCTGCCAAACCATAATCCCTCAGGTTACCATACCCATAGTTATGATACCATTTGGAACGGGCGGGGTGTCCTCCCCTGTTACCTACCGTAACGACTATCAGCCCGATCTGGGCGATACGGTCTGTTCTTGCACCGGGAACACTGAAATTCTTATTGACCGCTTCTGTCTGCGGACCAGGATAAACGTATTCTACCACCGGGTATTTCTTAGTACTGTCAAAATTGTAAGGCTTATAAAGCACACCGTACAAATCAGTGATACCATCGTCAGCTTTCACTTTGAATATCTCCGGAAACTTATATCCCGCGGCCAACAAAGAAGAAAGATCAGCCGTTTCGAGATCAATTATCTTTCTTCCTTCCGCATTATAGAGTGATGATTTCGGTATTGAATTTACCCTCGAGAAATTATCTACAAAGAACAAACTGTTATCATTCATCCGCATGGCATGATCGTAGTCGCCGGTATTCAACAACCGCAGACCTGTACCATCAAAATTCACCCTATATAAATGCAGGTAATAAGGGTCCTCATTCTCTTCCCGTCCATTGGCAGAAAAGTATAATACCCTCTTCTTTTCGTCAATACCAACAATATCCTCGCAGTGGAAAGAACCGGAAGTGATCTGGTTCTTCAGGTTACCCTTTCCATCATACAGGTAAAAATGCGCCCATCCATCTCTTTCGCTCCATTGGATAAGCTCATCACCGTTATTTACCAATCCCAGCTTTCTTACTTCTACATAGGTGTTCATTCTTTCTTCTATCAGCACTTTTACAGCGCCGGTATTAATATCCACTTCGCAGATATCTATCTTTTTCAGGTCACGGCTGGTGCGGTTGAAATAGAACTTATCATTTGTTCCGAGCCATACCACAGGGCGCCAGTCATCATCCCTTGTGTTCACTTTATTATTGGCCGGCCATATTGCCAGGTCCTGATCTTTGAATTGCCTTACCGTCAATTCCTTTTTCGTTTTAGTACCCATATCAAACAGCAACACATATTCTACCGGCGCTTCTTTCTCTCCCGGCATCATATACTTATAGGTTTCCAGTGTCGGCCTTGGGTCCGCTATACTGTTAATCACCCACAGGTCCTTTACTTTTCTCATATCTGATCTTGTCTCTACGAAGTGTTTCGAATCGGGCGACCAGAAAACAAAAGCAGGTTTTCGCTTATCCTTGTTCTTTTCCTTATCTACATTGGTTTCATTTTGCCCGCCGCTACCATACTCGAAATACTCGACCCCATCGGTGGTCAGCTGATTCTCTGCAATAGTACTGTCGTCTTCATTCACCAATGCTTTTTCATAATTAGCCCTGTCCATCCAGTACAGGTTATATTTTTTGGCAAAAATGATCGTTTGCCCATCGGGGGAAATGGAAGCCCACCGGGGAGTACGTTTAGGCTTTTTAAAGTCATTCAGTTCCACCAGCTCACCGGTATTGATGTTATACTCAAAATAAAAGGTCTTCTTTTCCTTTTTAGGAGGACCGGCCTGTTTTTTTGAACCCGAATCTTTTTTAGCAGTGGTATCTTTTACAATTATCTCTTCGGTACTTTTTACTTCAAACTGTAGCCAGTTCTCATCTTTTACAAACCGAAGACTATCTATATTCAGGTGTTGTGCATCAAAAGGATCTCTGACGATCTTTGTCAGTTTCGCGGCTAATACTGCATTATCAAACATTGCTCTCTTCTCGCCTTTTACCGGGTCAACGATATACCATTTCTTTCCGGCCGGGGTTTCATACTCATACCAGAACCTGTCCGATTTCTTCAACCAATGTGGATCAACGACGGTACTGAATACCATTTTATTTACTTTGGTGGTAGAGAACCTCGATGCCAACTGGTAATTGGCTTTTTTGCCGGCAGGCTGGGCAATCGCTGTTACAGCAAAAAGGATAATGCTGATTACATTAAAAAGTTTTCTCATGAAGTGAAAAGTTTTGGAAAGGGAAAGTAAGGATAAATGGAATCCTGTTGCAAAAAATTATTTAACCGGTCAAGGCTATCCCCTACTTTACGTATTGACTCATTTCAAACTGGTAACCGGCGGCAACTTTCTTTGCTGCTTCAGCAAAATCTTCTTTGACTGATGCATAAATTATAGCTCTGCTGGCATTCACTAATACCCCCCCAGCCTTATTCATCGCTTTTTCAGAAATTTCTTTCAGGCTGCCTCCCTGTGCACCCACGCCGGGTACCAGGTAAAAATGATCCGGTGTCAGTTTTCGTATATTGGTGAACTCATCTGCTTGCGTAGCTCCTACCACGAACATCAGGTTACCCGGGTTTCCCCACCGGGAAACAGTAGTAAGCACCTTTTCATACAACAGTTGTTCCCCTGATGACTGTAATTCAAAATCCTCAGCTCCTTTATTACTGGTCAGCCCAAGAACAATGGCCCATTTACCAGGATACTCCAGAAATGGCTTTACGCTGTCCTCTCCCATGTAGGGAGCAACGGTGACTGCATCAAACGGCATCACTTCAAAAAAAGCTTTGGCATACTGCGAAGAAGTGTTCCCGATATCTCCCCTCTTGGCATCTGCTATTTTGAAATGATCGTCCCCGATGTAGTGAACGGTCTTTTCCATTGCCTCCCATCCCTTCAATCCCAGTGCTTCATAAAAAGCGGTATTGATCTTATAGCTGACACAAAGGTCTTTGGTCGCATCTATGATCGCTTTATTGAAGGCGAATATGGGATCAGTATCTGACAAAAGATGCTGCGGGATCTTTGTAATGTCGGTATCCAGGCCGACGCAGAGGTAAGATTTCTTCTTTTGTATTTGTTCAATAAGTTGCTGCCGGGTCATGGCTGCGAAGATAAAATGTAAA
>JAEUVK010000101.1 GCA_016787135.1 Chitinophagaceae bacterium
TGTGGGTATGTTCACTTTTGCCAAAGACAAGCAAACAGCAAGAGTGGCGGCGGAATTTTATATCAATGCCATCAACGTTATGAAAGGCGCTGAAGCTATTTCATCCTATACTTCATTGCCACGACAGGAAGCATTCAATATAGAATACTGGTTACTGGAAGAAGCAAAGCTGCAGCGTATGCCGAAACCCAAAGCTTTGTCAGGAAGGATTGCATTGGTGACAGGCAGCGCCGGTGGTATCGGTAAGGCCATCGCCAGAAAATTCGCCGAAGAAGGCGCCTGCGTGGTATTGAATGATATCAACCAGGAAAGGCTCGACGCAGCAGTAGAAGAATTCAAAAGCGGGCTGGGAAAAGATGTGGTCGCCTCTGCATTACTGAATGTAACCGATGAGGCCACAATTGAAAAAGCATTTGCCGAAGCAGCACTGGCCTTCGGTGGTGTGGACATCATCATCAATAATGCCGGCATCAGCATTTCCAAGTCCATCACCGACCATACTACCGAAGAATGGGACAGGCTCTATGACATACTGGTAAAAGGACAATTCCTTGTTTCCAAGAAAGGTGTGGAGATCATGCGCAAACAGGGTTTTGGCGGTGATATCATCAATATTGTTTCCAAGAACTCTATTGTGGCTGGACCCAACAACTCCGGTTATGGTTCTGCTAAAGCAGCGCAGGCACACCTTACCCGTTTACTGGCAGCAGAACTTGGTGCCGATAAGATCCGTGTGAACACGGTGAACCCCGATGCAGTGATAGCCGACAGTAATATCTGGGCCGGTGGATGGGCAGAAGGCCGGGCCAAAGCTTATGGTATCAAGGTGGAAGAACTGCCGGCGTATTATGCCAAACGAACTTTATTGAACGAAGCCATATTACCTGAAGACATTGCCAATGCCTGTTATTTATTTGTCGGTGGCTTATTGAACAAATCCACCGGCAATATACTGAACGTGGATGGTGGTGTGGCCGCGGGTTTCGTAAGATAATAATATGAATAACAATTTTTCTCGTGTAAGCAGTTAGTTTTTAGAAATCAAGCTGGTTGTTTCTACAGCCAGCTTTTATTATTTTTTACTTAGATATGATAATATGATCATCAGGTTGTCAGCCTGAGCTTGTCGAAAGCGGCTTACATCAGTTTTTTAAAAAGAGAAGGTTATGGCAAGAGTAGCATTCAAAATGAAATTATTTCCCGGCAAGGAAGCCGAATACAAAAAAAGGCACGACGAACTGTGGCCTGACCTGGCACAACTGCTGAAAGGGACCGGCATCAGTGAATACTCTATCTTTTTGGATAGCGAAACCCATTTTTTGTTCGGCGTATTAAAAGCCGAAGACCCTGCTGCACTGGATAACCTGCCTTCTAAACCCGTCATGAAGAAATGGTGGGCCTATATGAAAGACATCATGGAAAGTAACCCGGATAATTCACCGGTCAGTATTCCTTTAAAAGAAGTTTTTTACCTTCCCTAAACGTTTTAATGATCTTGATATGAAACTTACCAAACAGGCTGTAGCGGAACATAACGAGTCCCTCGCCAAAACACATAAGAAGCAGTTTGATTTTGTGGCTGAAGGTGTCCATGACCTGAAAGCTGTGCTGCAAAAACTCATAGATTTCCAGGTAGCCATTCCAAGCTGGGCACTGGGTTCGGGTGGTACAAGGTTCGGCCGCTTTCCCGGCGGCGGTGAACCACGTAACCTCGAAGAAAAGATCGAAGACATCGGTTTATTGCATGCATTGAACCAATCCAGCGGCGCCGTCTCGCTGCATATTCCCTGGGATATACCCAAAGATATCAATGCGATCAGGGCATTGGCCGCTTTGCACGGTATTAAATTCGATGCGGTGAACTCCAACACCTTCCAGGATCAGCCGGAGCAGCCGTTGAGTTATAAATTCGGATCATTACAACATGTGGACAAAGCTGTGCGCCGCCAGGCTATTGATCATAACATTGAAGTGATCAAACACGGCGTGGATCTCGGTTCCAAATCATTGACCGTTTGGCTTGCTGATGGTTCCTGCTTCCCGGGACAATTGAATTTTCGTAAAGCCTTTCAGCGCACATTGGAAAGCCTGCAGGAAATATATGCCGCATTACCCGACGATTGGAAGATGTTTGTCGAATACAAAGCTTTTGAACCTAACTTCTATTCGATGACCGTTGGCGACTGGGGACAATCTTATTTATATGCCAGCAAACTCGGGCCCAAGGCCTACACATTGGTTGACCTCGGCCATCATCTGCCGAATGCCAATATCGAACAGATCGTTTCCTTATTATTAATGGAAGATAAACTCGCCGGCTTCCATTTCAATGATTCCAAATACGGGGATGATGACCTGACCGTGGGCAGCATCAATCCATACCAGCTCTTTTTGATCTTTAATGAACTGGTGGAAGGAATGGATGCAAGAGGCATGAACCATGCCACCGATCTCGGCTGGATGATCGACGCTTCGCATAATGTAAAAGACCCGCTGGAAGACCTGCTGCAATCCGTAGAAGCGATCATGATCGCCTATGCACAGGCCTTGCTGGTCAATACCAAAGAACTGAAAGCGGCACAGGATTCCAGCGATGTGGTAAAAGCACAGGAGATACTGCAAACAGCTTACCGTACCGATGTACGCCCATTGATAGCTGAAGCCCGCAAACAATCCGGCGGAGCGCTGCAACCTTTACAATTATTCCGTACCTTAAAGGTGAGGAATGAGTTGATAAAGGAGCGGGGAAAGAAAACGGTTGCAACCGGATTATAAAGCAGACCAAGACGGGCACCAGGTTTTCACTAAAAGCACAACGTTGTGTTCTTAGTGTTTAGTAGTGCCCTTTGTGCCATCGGATAGAAAAAGAAACGCTATATGAACAAAGTCCAGGTAATATTGATCTTCGATATTGGCAAAACCAATAAAAAGACCCTCCTCTTCGACCAGCACTATAACGTTGTATATGAGGAAAGCCAGAAATTCAGGGAGATCAAAGACGAAGACGGATTCGAATGTGAAGATGTCAAAGCCCTGACCGAATGGGTAAAAACTTCTTTCGAAAAACTGCTCATCGACGGACGCTTCGAGATCAAAGCCGTGAACTTCTCTGCGTACGGCGCCAGCTTTGTTTATCTTGATGATAAGGGAGAAGTAATGCTGCCCTTATATAATTACCTGAAGCCTTTTCCCGGAAAACTGCAGGACCAGTTCTATAAAACGTATGGCGGCGAAAGCGCCGTAGCCAAACAAACGGCTTCACCGGTATTAGGTAACCTGAATTCAGGAATGCAGTTGTACCGCCTCAAATATGAAAAGCCGGAGATTTTTGAAAAGATAAAACATGCGTTGCACCTGCCGCAGTATTTAAGTTACATCCTTTGCTCAAAACTGAATACCGATATCACCAGCATTGGCTGTCATACCAATCTCTGGCATTTCCAGCAGCATAAATATCATAAATGGGTCAAACAGGAAGGCATCCTCGACAAACTCCCTTCTATCTTATCCTGTACGGAGATCGCCGGGAAGATAAACAAGACCCTGGCGGTTGGTGCAGGCCTGCACGATAGTTCCGCTGCGCTGATACCCTATCTTTCTACATTCAGGGAACCATTCATTTTACTATCCACCGGCACCTGGTGCATCAGCTTAAATCCATTTAATCATAGCCAGCTTTCAGATTACGAGCTCGACAATGATTGCCTTTGCTATTTATCGTATGAAGGCAAAGCCGTAAAAGCATCACGCCTGTTTGCCGGCTATGAACATGAACAGCAGGTAAAACGCCTGGCCGCTCATTTCAACAAACCGGAGAACTATTACACTTCTGTAAAAGCAGATACTACCCTGCTGTATAAACTAAGAAAGGAAGAAAAGGAACAGCTGAAAAAACAGCAAAGCCCGATGGTAGGGCAATCTGCTTTTGGCAAAAGAAAGCTGGAAGAGTTTAAAACATATGAAGAAGCCTATCACCAGCTGATCGGCGATATCATCCTGCAACAGGTACGCAGCACCAATATTGTGTTAAAAGGAACAGCCGTTAAGCGGATATTTGTTGATGGCGGATTCAGCAAAAACTCCATTTATATGCAATTGCTGGCCCTCTCCTTTCCCGGTATTGAAGTATATGCCGCTTCTGTAGCGCAGGCCTCCTCCATAGGTGCTGCCCTGGCCATACATAAAAAATGGAACGGTCTCCCCGTTCCGGCGGATATGGTAAAACTGAAATACTATAAGGTAGCAGAAGGGGCGAATATGACTGCGTAGGTATAAGTGTGCCGGCCTGAATAATTGAGATTGGTCCGGGTATTTGCCAACAATTGAAATGGCGAAAATCACCTGTTTCAATATCGGGTTGCATTTTCTTGAAGGAGATCCGGGAGTATTATAAATTTAAATGTTAGCTGCCACCCTATTTATCGACACTCTAATATAACAAGATGATACCAGATTACCAGTCCCTAATGCTTCCACTTTTAAAACTACTGTCTGACAAACAGGAACATAAATACAGGGACCTAATTGAAAAATTGGCAGTCGAATTTCAACTGACAGATGCTGAACGTAAAGAACTTTTAGCAAGCGGCAATCAAGCATTCTTCGACAACAGAGTTGCTTGGGCCAAGACTTATCTAAAAAAAGCCGGCTTACTAGATTCACCTAAAAGAGCAACCTATGTTATTACAGACCTAGGACTTCAAACATTAGCCAAGAACCCACCTTTCATCAATGCAAAATATTTGAGGCAATTTCCTTCCTTTCTTGAATTTCAAAATGCAAGTCGTAATACCAATGACACTGAAGAGGAACTAATTCCCGATTTACCAAATGAACAGACGCCTGAAGAGCATCTTGACAAAGCATATCAAAGAATTAGAAAATCATTAGCCTCTGAACTTCTGAATAAAGTTGTAGATCTGTCACCCACCTTTTTCGAAAGACTTGTTGTTGAACTTCTGGTAAAAATGGGATATGGCGGTTCAATCAAAGATGCCGGAAAGGCAATTGGCAAAAGTGGCGACGAAGGCATTGATGGAACAATTAAAGAAGATAAACTTGGTCTTGACGTCATCTACATTCAAGCCAAACGTTGGAAACCCGGCAATGTAGTGGGTCGTCCAGAACTTCACAAATTTGTTGGAGCATTAGCAGGTCAGGGTGCTAAAAAAGGTATTTTCATTACAACATCAAATTTCACAAAAGACGCATTGGACTATACTCCTAAAAATGAAACTAAAATTGTTTTAATTAATGGAGAACAGCTAGCTCAGTTAATGATTGACCACAATCTTGGTTGTACGACACAACAAACCTACGAACTGAAAAAGCTTGACAGTGATTATTTTGGTGAAGAGTAACTAATTACTTTTTCTGCCCCGAGTCTCCCTTACATCCGTTCCTGCCCATGTCTCACTCAGGATGATGTGTGCAGGCCATGGACATTTGCAAAAGAAAAAGAAGCAAAAAAGAAAAGCTAATACTAATAGAATTGTATTAGTAAATTCAATAGCGCTAAATTAAAGGCCCCGGACGTATGCGGCGTTTTATTAAACGACACGACAATGGACAAATACAGAGAAACATTTGAAACCTGGAACAAGGTTGCTTTGCTATATCAAGACAAGTTTATGGACCTGGACTTGTATAATGACACGTATGATTTTATTTGTAATTCAATTACCAGGAGTAATGCGAAAATATTGGAAATTGGTTGTGGACCAGGAAACATCACAAAGTATCTTTTATCGGAAAGGCCAGACTTTGACATTTTTGGAATTGACATAGCGCCAAATATGATAGAACTTGCAAAAAAGAATAATCCGTCAGCAAGTTTTGCCGTTATGGACAGCAGACACATTAATGAAATAAAAACGAAATATGACGGAATAGTTTGTGGTTTTTGCCTTCCATATTTGTCACAGACAGACAGCTGGAAACTTATTACAGACTGTTATGATTTACTGAATGAAAATGGGCTGATTTATATAAGCTTTGTAGAAGGCGACCCAATTAAATCAGATTTCCAGGTTGGTAGTAGTGGTGACAGAACCTTTTTTTATTATCATAATTCAGACGATTTGAAAGAGAAACTTATTGAAAGCAAATTTGATGAACTTAATACATTTAAAGTGTACTATAAGAAATCAGAAAAAGCAATTGACATTCATACAATATTAACTGCGAAGAAAAAAACGACCGTATAACATCGGTTTTTTCTTTCCCGGAGTCTCCCTTACATCCGTTCCTGCCCATGTCTCACTCAGGATTTGTGTGCAGGCCATGGACCCGCTTGTCGGCCGGCAGGCATTGGTCCTTAAGTAACGTAATGCTTGCTTTATCCCATTCTTTCCCGTGAACATTACTACCGTAAAAAAACAACCATATGATCCACAAAGCCCGGAGTCCGCTAAGCACAAGGCCATGCCATGAGACTCCGGGCAGAAACAGGCTTGGCCTTTACTATTTAGATTTTGAATAAAATCTCTACTTTAGTTCTTCGTTCGGCAGCCGTCGCCGGGGCGACGAATAGATAAAGCCCCAATAGCACAAATGCCTGACGTTGGTGGCAATGTTATAAAACACTCCATTTTTATGGAAAATAATTTTTCTAAAGAGGCGACATCCAAGTTTAATGCAATTGGGACTTATCAAATCGCTGGTGGAATAATTGGCTTGGGCTTGACAATTTGGATAATTTCAGGATTAATTACAATTACAGGACCATTGCTTCTTCTACTTTTGATAGCGATAGGACTTTACTCATACTCTATTTATTGTGGGATACTCCTACTAAAGAAAAAAAAATCCGGGCTCGGACATTCATTAATAAACCAGTTTTTACAGTTAATAAATTTTTCACTACTCGGCTTTGTTTTTCAATACATATCGGGAGTTTTCTTATCAATAGGTTTTGACTTGACAAACTCGCTTAATTTTACATTCAATATAGGAATTTCCTCATGGCAAATAACTATTAATGGCGATACAGAACCGTTTATATTTAATTTCAATTTTGTTGCATTATTTCTGATCTTATGGATTGAAAACTTAAGAAGAAAAATAAATAAAGAACAGATCGAAAAACAAATCACATCAATTGGCGAATAGGAAACACTGCCACCAACACGAACTGTGCAAAAACATCCCGCCCGGGTATTCACCTAAAAGCGGGATGCAAAACCAATCCACCATCAAAAAAACTTACATCGGTTTCAATTGCGCTTCTCCCTTTTTCACCAGTATGTTATTCTTCGCCATATCCTTTACCACTAACTGTCCGTATTCATGTCCCAGCTTTTTGGCAGAGGCCGGATCGAATGACTGGCTTTGTACAGAGTACAGCAATTGCTGACCGTTGGCCAGGTCATATAAATTGCTTTCCCAGAAATACCGGGTGTCAGTAACATAATAACCCGGAGAATACACACGGCTGTACATGGTGCTGTAATAACCCCAGAACCGGCGCTGGTACAGGGAATAAGGAGTATAAGATACCCGCCCCGGCACATAATACCTTTCCTTGTCCTTATCCAGCAATACGACGGTGAGCACGGCATCTACACCACTGTTGCTGAGTTTGGCCAGCGCTTCTTTTTCATTCATCTTGTCAAACGCTTTGGGATCGAATTCATCACAGGAACAGATGGCATTGTAGCCCATGTCTTTCAGGTCGCCGACGAGGTGCTGTTCCATTTCCTCCCTTACCGTGCGGTCG
>JAEUVK010000103.1 GCA_016787135.1 Chitinophagaceae bacterium
TTCATCAGTCAAGATGGGTATGTACGTTGGTGCTGTGTCAGTCATGAGAACCAGCAAGCAGATCCCTCTTGTCCCATCTTCTCAGGCAAAACCATCTATGATCAAAGTATATCCCAATCCTGTACAGGCAGGAGCCAGTATCAATATCAGTTGTGAGAAAATAGAAGAGGGGTATTATACTTACCGGTTATTCAGCATAACGGGCCAGCAGATCGAACAAAAACAGATATGGATCGATGCAGAAGCGGGTATCATGAATATGGAGGTACCTTCAGTTGCAACCGGCAGCTATATTCTTACATTGACCAATAAAGAAACAGGAAAAAAATTCACTGAAAAGATCGTGGTTCAATAACCGCTATGCTTTGAAAGCAGGATGAAAGTTTTCCAGCGTTTTTCTCAAAAACTCCCGGTCAAGATGTGTATAGATCTCAGTAGTGGTAATGCTTTCATGCCCTAACATTTCCTGTACGGCCCGAAGATCAGCGCCACCTTCCACTAAGTGTGTAGCAAATGAATGACGGAATGTATGCGGCGAAACGGTTTTTTTAATGCCTGCCTTTTTCACAAGGTCCTTAATGATATAAAAGATCATGACACGGGATAGCTTTGTACCACGCCCGCTCAGAAAAAGAATATCCTCATTGCCCGGTTTTACCGGTATGTGCACACGGATATTCTTCATATAGATCCTAATGTACTTAGCAGCACTCCGGCCTATCGGTACTAATCTTTCTTTGTCGCCTTTACCCGTTACCCGGATAAAATCTGCATCAAGATACAGCTGAGATATCTTGAGGTTTACTACTTCGCTGACGCGAAGACCGCAACTGTACATTGTTTCCAATATGGCTTTATTTCTTCCGCCTTCGGGTTTGCTCATGTCGATCCGGGTAATGATAGCTTCTATTTCATCAAAACTCAATACATCAGGCAATGAGCGTTTCAGTTTTGGTGCTTCCAGCAATGTAGTGGGATCTGTTTTGGAAATATTTTCCAGCAGGCAATATTTGTAGAATGCACGAAGACCTGAAATGATCCTTGCCTGGGAGGAAGATGTCATACCCAGCTCAGCTATCCATTTGGTGAATTGCTGCAGATCTTTTAATACAATATCTGCCGGTTTCTTCAATGACCGTTTTTCCTGCAGAAAAAGCGTTAGCTTTTCGATAT
This sequence comes from Chitinophagaceae bacterium, assembly GCA_016787135.1. Taxonomy (GTDB): domain Bacteria; phylum Bacteroidota; class Bacteroidia; order Chitinophagales; family Chitinophagaceae; genus VBAT01. The sequence continues at coordinate 1,174 of JAEUVK010000103.1, forward strand.
CCCGCAGATAAGCTTCGGTAGAGTTATCCGATAATGATTTTTCTAATTGCAGGTAAGCTTTAAATCCTTTTTTGTAAGCTTCCCACATAAAAGTATTTTATATAACAGGTAGGAAATACTACAGTTTATTCCAGTGTGATCTTTTTTTCCATGGTCTGCCATTCGTTCTCGAACTTATATTTTACCCATACACGGTCGGCGGTAATGTTCACAGAATCTAATGTCTCATGGATATTGGTATAATCCATTTCTTCGAGTTTTTTGCCGAACGTCATCATGCCTTTTTTCCCAGTGGCCATATCTTCTACGAAAATGTTCCCTTTATCAGTGTAGGCCGCTAAGTTCTCACTTACAAAGAATTTGGGGTCCATGCCATTGAGGGCACTGTTCTTGCGCAGGATATTGCCACTTTTACTGAAAGGGATCTTTACCATGAATCCTTGGCCGCTGATGCAGTCATTAAAAGTGAGCCATACATAACTCGTGTCCTTAATATAATATCGCAGAAAATTCTTATTGATACGTACTTCTTTTGCGGTCAGGTCAGTAAAGATCAGTTTTCTTTTGGCCGGTAATTTATCATGGCTCCAGGTGATGGTATCCGGAAGGCAATTTTTCATACCAATACTGATGAAAGGATGGTCCGGATGGTCAACGGAAAAACGCAAGGTATCGTTGTTACAAGTGGTATCGCAGAACGTAGCCGGGCCTGAGGACTTGCAGGCGGTGAAAGAAAAGGCAGCGCCAAACAGGATAACAAGGACAAAAGCTATTGCTGTTCTCATATTTACTCGTTTTGTGGTGAGCAAAAATAAACATTGCAAAGAATTGATAGCAATTTTCTTTTGATCTGCAGTATGAATTGCATCAGTCAGTATCTTCGGCCGATAAAGAGAACTATGAGTTTTACATACCAGGCATTTAAAAGAAGGGTAAAGTCGAATAAAGGAAGGTTCAGAAGTTTTTTGACGCGGCTGGAAAAGAAAATGCCCCGTGGTATTGACAGTCTTATCAGCAATATAGACAAAGAGGTATGGAAAGAGGTGGATTGCCTGGCATGCGCCAATTGCTGCAAAACCATGACACCGACCTATACGGAAAAAGATATTAAGCGGATAGCGGCTCATCTTGACATGACAGCAGATGAGTTCAAAAAGAAATGGCTGAAGAAGGAAAGAAGCACGGGCGACTGGTTGAATAAAAGTACTCCCTGCCAGTTCCTCAATTTAAAAGACAATAAGTGCAGCATCTACGAAGTAAGGCCGGTTGATTGCGCGGGCTTCCCTCATTTGCCCAAAAAGCGTATGAAAGATTACATGCACGTCCACAAACAGAATGTGGAATATTGCCCTGCTACTTATAAAATGGTAGAAAAACTGATGGAGAAGATGAAAGGCAATAGTGAATAAGAAGTAGTGAATGAACGCAACCCTCATCGATCACCCACACTCACAAAAACACATCTTCCAGTAAAAAGAACTCAGGGTCTTTGTCCTTAAATAAGGTGATCGCAAGAATATTGTATTGTATCCATTTATGGCCGGGGTTCAGTTGAAGATATTCGTCTGCGGCCCGCTGCAGGTTCTTGAATTTTTTCTTTCCCACACTGTCTTCCGGGAGACCGAAGGGGGAATAGTGACGGGATTTTACTTCAATGATGTGAAGGAATTTGCCTTTTTGAGCAATGATGTCTATTTCATATTGCTTATACCGCCAGTTGCGGTGCAGGATCTCATAGCCTTTTTCTTTAAGCCAGCGTGCCGCCATATCTTCTCCGGCTGTGCCGAATTCATTATGTTCAGCCATGCAGTATCTTTACTTCAAGTTATTAAAAGAAATTTATATCATGCCGGGTATTTATCGTTTGACAGGAACTGTAAAGCATTATGACTGGGGTGGCACTTCATTTATCCCTTCTTTATTGAAAACAGCTAACACAGAGAACAAACCCTTTGCAGAATACTGGATGGGCACCCACCCATTAGGTGTTTCAGTAGTGGAGACCACGGAGGGTAGGGTAAAAAAGCTTACAGAATATGTTAATGAACTGCCGTATCTGTTCAAGATACTTGACGTAAAGGATATGCTTTCGATACAGGTACATCCTTCTAAAGCTGATGCGGAAACAGAGTTTGCTAGAGAGAACAAGGAAGGCATTCCGCTGGATTCTCCGCAACGCAGTTATAAAGATGATAATCATAAGCCCGAGCTGATGGTAGCGCTGGGTGACTTCTGGCTGCTCCACGGTTTTAAGCCTGCAAAAGAGTTGGAATATATCTTGCTGAATGTACTGGAACTGAGGGAACTGCTACCGGTATATAATCAATCAGGATATGCCGGTCTGTATAAGTATGTGATGGAAATGCCGCAGCAGGAAGTGGACAGGATATTAAGGCCTTTAGTGAATAATATCGTACCTGTTTATCAAAAGGGCTCTGCTGATAAGATGGATGAGGATTTCTGGGCAGCCCGTGCTGCATTGACCTTTTCGCAGGGTGATCATATTGACAGGGGCATCTTTTCAGTTTATTTCTTCAACCTGGTACATTTAAAAAAAGGAGAAGCCCTTTTCCAGGATGCAGGAGTACCACATGCTTACCTGGAAGGGCAGAATGTAGAGATCATGGCTAATTCTGACAATGTATTGCGCGGCGGCCTGACAACAAAGTATATTGACGTAAAGGAATTGCTGAAGCATGTAAAATGCGGACCCACAGTCCCCCATATCCTGAAAGGGGAAGAAACTACCCCGCATGTACGTGTGTATAAAACGCCGGTTAGAGATTTTGAATTAAGTGCAGTTGAAGTGGGACAAAACGATGTGGCAAAAGCCATAGCTACTTCAACAGAGATCGTCATAATAACTGAAGGCAGGGTACGTATAGGCAATGCGGGCATAGAATTACAGGCTGGAGACCCGGCGGCTGTATTGCTGGCGGGTACAGAGTATTCTGTTACCGGAATTGACAAAAAATCCACCGTTTTCAGGGCCTCTGTTCCCCGTTAACAACCGTGAATAAATAGCACA
>JAEUVK010000106.1 GCA_016787135.1 Chitinophagaceae bacterium
TTTTTGATCTTTAATTCTTCCTGCAGGTATTTCAGGTCAAAATCTTTTGCACTTCTTATCGCTGCATTTTTTTCTCTTGAACCCAGCTCTACTCCGTAAATAAGAAAGCAGGAAACGGCGATCGCTGATAATATAGTGGTCAGTTTCCCTTCATCGTCTTTAAAGGAGTCTTTGGCAAAAAGATACGTGATAAAACCTCCGTAAAATGTAAAAAGAGCCGGGATGGTCACATTCACCACAGGTGACTGGCTTAAACCAACAAGTAACCCGATGGATAAGCCCAGGAAAGAGAAGCACAGCATGACTAGTACGGTTCCGATCTTGAAAAAATAAAACGTAAATCTCTTTTTGGTAACGGCAGCAATAATGAATCTTGAAAGATTGACAACAATAAGGCCCGCTACGAGGAACAGTGCCAGGTTGGATACCGTACTGAAGAAAAAAATAACTGATTTGGAAATGCTGGCAGACATAAAAAGTATTTAATGTACAGCGATCGTATCAATTGCAGGCAAAGGTGTGACGGTGGATATGACAGGACATCCTTTGTTGGATGCCGGCCCCTTTTCTGAAGGGCATTTGTCCACGTCGTCATTTATTCCATCTTTGTCACTATCTCTTTGTGAAGGAAGAACGATACTATCTTTTCCCTGAGATTCTTTAGCACCCGGTGTATCCACTACTATGTGCGGTTCGGTAGCAGGGGTCGTGGTAGCCTCTGTGCCTGTTTGGGAATCAGTACCGGGTTTAGGTTTTGGGTCTGTATCGAAGATGCAGCTTGTCAGCAAAAAAGTGAAAAGCACGAAGGCTGGTAATAAGAATTTCATAAGCAAGGTATTAAGGTTAACGACTGGTTAGCTAATAAAAGATACAAAATCCCCGGGAATAACCGGGAGTATTTTTTTCAATACCCTGGTTCGTACCGGCACAGTCTTGCCGTGGATCTATCTCAATCATTTCGCAGTGTAAAGTCATCTTTACTTCTTTTTTAACCTTCTACTTTTGACCCATGCTTTCCGAAGAGCTGTTGCAGCAACGCTGGTCGCAATTAAAGATCAAAATGGCTTCCAGGCTTGGGAATGACCCTTGCCTTGATGATATATTGGTCTTTATCGGGATTACCGAAGCCATGCTGCCTCCCAAACAGTTCACGGAAAAGGAAAAAGCTGACCTGCGGCAGATGGCGATCTGTACCGTTCTTGTTCCGGCAAGATATTACCAGTTGCTATGGGTGGATGCTACCGGCTGGCCGCATTATAACGAACTGCAGCGTGTTCCTGAAATGAATGCGGATGAACGGGAAAGATTTTTGATGCAATATGTATTATTGTATGCGGAAAAGAATAAACTGGTATAGTCCTGTTCACAGATATTATCCTATGCCCCGGCGGCCCGATTTCATGGTTTGTAACATGATCTTATGACCGGGTGCAGCGAAACGGCACTTGTGTTTCTCTTTAAGAGTAAAACTTTATCAATGAAAAGGTTCTTTTTATTGCTCTTCTCTTTCTCCTGTGTTAGCGGTTTCGCCCAGACAAAATTTGGGATAGTGGCAGGATACCAGCTTAGCGATATTGGCCGCTATGATCTCATTGAAACCAGCAGGACAGGAAATTTTATAACAGGCGTTATGGCAGAACATAAGTTTCATCAATTGCCGCTTTACCTGCTGGGCAGGGTAGAGTATGCCCCGGCAGGATACAGCAAAAGCAATATACAGGCAGAGGATAAGGATGGCTTTCCTTTAGGTAATATTGATCTGCATCGTATCGGTTATATAAAAGTGCCTGTCTGTCTTCTGTATGGCGGTCCGGCTGGTTCAGTGACAGTGAAAGGAGGACTTGGGCCCTTTGTTGCATTTCAAACGGGTGATAAACTAAAAATAAAAGGCGGAGATGCTTTTGGCAATGGCACCGCATTGCCTCTATATATGAAAAGGATCACACCGGTCCTGTATGGTATCAATTTCCAGGCAGGTATTCAATGGTCATCGGCCGTATTCAGCTTTCACTACAGTCCAAGCTTCAATGGGCTGTACGAAGCCCGATCGGCTGCCGCTCAAAAATGGAAAGTGATGAGTTATGGATTATCGGTTGGATATTTCTTCGGAAAAGAATAAGCAGACTTTTACCTGAACTTATTCATCGTCATCCAATACTTGTCTTTATAAATATCGTAAGCTATTTTCAGAAGGATACGTTATCAACCCTGCGGACATCCTCTTTGCCGCCAAACATTTTGCACAAGAAGCTCATGGCAATGAATTTAAAAATGAAATCAGGAAACAAGTACGGCACGGAGAAACGTGACCCCTGCGGGACTATAAAAGTTTACATACATGGTAAGGTTTCATTTTTAACTTACTATTTAACTGTTTAAGGTTTCATGAGTAGCGGTTTAATGTTTCATTAAAGAATGCTACAGGTGAAAATCTTACATTAGAATTGTTATTCATTTTACCTTAACCTTATAACTATTTCTTATGAACTTCTTTACTCTGCTAAGATCGGAATTGATCAAATTGCTTAACGCTGCATGTACGTTGTTTTTCTTTTTTACAACAATAGCACAGGATAAGCTGCCGGATAAAGCTATCCAGGTGGCAGGAGGTTACAGTCATCATGGAAGCGGTGATATGAAAGGGGTCGTATTCGGTATTGAATACCGTAACTATATTTCAACCAGGTTTTCATTGAACTACGGTCTCAGAGGAACAATCAATAGCGGAAAGGAGACAATCATTGTGAACAACCTTATTACCGGAGACCGTACGGATGCTTCGGTAAGGTTTACTACTGCAGGTGTGCAGGCCGGGGTAAATGGCGGATTGAGTATTGTCAGGAATATGAAGCACGAATTGATAGTCAGTCTTGGTGCTTTCGGAAGGTATCAGTCCGCCTCCAACGGCGATGATGGCTATTCTATTTACTACCCGCAACAGACCGGCCAGCCAACTATTCTGATTGGTTATGATAACAGAACGCCGCAGGAAATCTTAACCATCGGCGGGATATTCCAGGTACAGTATAGTTTTACTTTCCCGAATAAAATCTTAATCGGTCTTGCTCCTGCTTTTCAGACCGATACCAATGGGGATGTTATTCTGCAGGCAGCATTGACAGTGGGGAGAAGGTTATGATTATTCATGGGAACATCATAGTTCAGGAGCCGGGCTGACAAATCTCATCCTTCCTGAAATGGACATTTTGTACCTATGCCCAATGATAAGCAATGCATATCGTCGCAGAGCAGCAGTGATTACTGTTTCTTTTGCCATGCTGGTATATTCCTGCCATCATAAGACTGGCAGTGACCAGCAGATAACCACAAAGGCCAATGTACTTGAAGTGCTGATGGCCGGTAATTACCGGTTTGCCCATTCAACGCCTGTTCATCCGGATGAAAGCAAAAAAAGAATGGATGAGATCGCCAAAGGGCAGCATCCTTTCGCAGTCGTGATAAGCTGTTCGGATTCGAGGGTACCGCCCGAACTGATATTTGACCAGGGTCTTGGCGACCTGTTCGTCATTCGTACTGCGGGCAACCTCATGGGTGGCCTGGAGATCGGAAGTGTTGAG
>JAEUVK010000128.1 GCA_016787135.1 Chitinophagaceae bacterium
TGCTACACCATGCTGCCCCTCGACTTGCATGTATTAAGCCTGCCGCTAGCGTTCATCCTGAGCCAGGATCAAACTCTCCATTGTAAATGATGTTTGATACTGACATTTAAAATTCTCAAGAGAAAATTAACGTGTCAAATCGAATTGTTTTCGCTTGACTTACCTTTTGTTTTTATCTCAATGGCTATTGAGATAAAGTGCTATTGTTTCCCAACTTTCAAAGATCTTTTGGCTTCTTACTGCCACCCGTTTTTTGAACGGGAGTGCAAAGGTAAGGGCCTCCATATTTCTACCAAATTTTTTTTCGATTTTATTCGAATTATCTGGCGTGAAAATCAATTTGTTTGTGAAGAACTATCCCGTTTTTTAAAAGCGGGTTGCAAAAATACGACTTCGCAAGTTACCAGCAAAGTTTTTGGCTCTGTTTTATTCACATTTGCCACACAGTGTATTCACAACTTCAGAGAACTAATCGCTTTATTTTCAAAGCGGGGCGCAAAGATACGCCTCCACTTTTACCTGCCAAATCTTTTTTGAAAGAAATCAGTTAATAAACCGGCAAATTCACACCCAATAAGGGTTTGAGAAAGCAAAAAAATTGTGATGTTATTGAAAGTATCCGAACGGATATTCCACTGAAATCAGGAATAGTCCATGGGCAGGAACGCTGAAACTCGCTTTAGTACAATCTTTGGCCTTGATGACATCACAGAATTCATTCATTGTCATCTTCCCCCGGCCAACTTTGAGCATAGTGGCCGTCAATGCCCTTACCATTCCTCTTAAGAATCGGTTGGCCCTAACACGATATACCAAGCACTCATTTTCCCAAAACCATTCGCTTTCAGCGAGCTGGCAGATAAACGTCTTAACCTGGGTATTGCGTTTTGAAAAAGATGTAAAATCATTATACTCTTTGAGGATGGTCGCCGCCTGGTTCAGCCTTTCAACATCAAGACTGTAAGGAAAATAATAAGCTCTATCCCTGAGAAAGGGGTCTTTATGACGATATATGAAGTATTTATATTCTCTTGTTACTGCATCAAACCTGGAATGCGCATCATCTTTCATCCGGATCAGTCTTTTAATTACAATATCATCTGGCAGAATAGCATTCATCTTATAAACAAACTGCGGATGTGGCTCCTCCTGATAATCAAAATGGAAATAATTCTGCAAAGCATGGACACCAGCATCTGTCCGGGAAGAAGAAGTCAAAATAGCTTTGTTTTTTTGCAAGACTTCAAATGCATGCTCAATTTCCGACTGAACCGTATTAGCATTTTCCTGTGCCTGGAAGCCGCTATAGTTTGTGCCTTTATAAGAAACTTCAAGAAAATACCGCGGCATACTAGATAAATTGGCATTAAAGCTTACCTCAACATGGCTTTAAAGCGTTTAATATAATACTCATCCTTTAACTCCGCAGAGAGAGGGGGGAAATTTTCTGCATCTGAAACATAAGCGTAAACTGCATCAAAGAATTTATATTTATTTACATCTTTAGAAAACAAAGCACTCAGGCCCTTTACCTGCTCAGTAGAAAAGCATTTTCCTTTAAAAACTTTCCTGGCCTCTTCTACCATGTCCTCTTCCTCCTTTTTGGCCATCATTTTCTTCTGAAGTTTTGACATATCCTCTTCGGAGGCAAAGGCTTTACAGTTAATATTAGTAACTGCCAGAGTACCTGATTTTTCGGCCCCAGTTTCAAATTTCGATGATGCAACCGAATCTTCTGATGAAATATCAAGAAACTTTTTATCATCCCTGGCCAATCCCTTAGTATCCTCCGGCCTGACAACAGGGTTGGGAATAATAATGCGGATAGTGTCTTTCTTACCATCAGCATACTCATCTATGTACACTAGCCCGAATCCTTCGGATGTAGAACTCTCCGATCTTTTGGTCACTAAAGACCTTTTGTATTCCGTTGACACCTCTGCAATACTCTTCTCTGCTCCTTTCACTACTGGTTCCAACTTACTTATTAATGGTTCAATTATCTCGATCACGAGTTGTTGCTCTCTTTTGACCGGGAGAGGTGCTACGTTCTTTGCAACCGCCTCAATATTTGAACCGTCCATACTATCTTTCTTTTTCTGAACAATATCCCTCACTGTGTTTTCCCGGGAACTTTTTTCTATTGGCCTTACTTCCTCATTCAGAACAGCGTTTTGAACAATTACTGGCTTATCGTCCATTTTAACAGCTACAGGTCTTTCTTTTAATGAAGGATCATTAGCTGCCTTTGCGAGTATCTCCGTAAATGGCGAAATATCTTCCCGCGGTACTGTTTTGATAGACTTACTATTATTTTCCGGCAATGCCATTTGTATAGTCAATGTCTGCAGATCAAACAGCCCCCACCCCCTTTCCCCGAAATTTTTCAACAGGAATCCGTGATCCTTTCCTTTTATGTCAATGATAAATCTCTGTTCCGGAAATTTGTTTTGGAAGAAACCGACGTTGAGAGTATAACTACTGTCACGCAGTCTTGACAAAATAAGATACCCGTTGGCCGATGAACTATGTACCTTATCGCTAAATTTTACAAAAAAAGGCTGATCATTTTCTGACTGCAGGTAAATGAAATAACTTTTCTGGGAAAATACCGGTGAGGTGCTCACCAGTATCAAAAAGCTCAGCAAGAATCTGTTCATTTACCCGGGTTGATTTATAGACAAAAATAGTTCAAATTCAGCTACAACAGCTTGTTAATTAGTCTGACCTTCCATCCAAATTCATGAAATAATAATGCCCGGTCTTTCTAAATTTGCCGACCTAATAAATAAATATGAAAAAAGTATTGCTAGCTTTCTTTTTCGTTCTTTCTGCGGCCACCCTGCTGGCCCAGCCCGGCTCAGGTAAAGACACATCCTGGAAAAAAGAATTCAGGGAAACCTCGACCCGCATTAATGACCTGGTGCATACCAAACTGGATGTAAAATTTGATTACGATAAATCATACATGTATGGTAAGGCATGGATCACACTTAAGCCACATTTCTATGCTACTGACTCATTGACCCTGGATGCAAAAGGAATGGACATTCATAAAGTAGCCCTGGTAAAGGGTACTGCAACGAAAGAATTGAAGTATGGGTATGACGGATGGTTTCTTCGTATAATGCTTGACAAGACATACAAAGGTGAAGAAAACTATACAGTTTATATTGAATACACCGCCAAACCTGATGAGGTAAAAGTACAGGGCAGCGCAGCGATCAATGACGCCAAAGGTTTATACTTTATAAACCCCAAAGGCGAAGACAAGGATAAGCCAACTCAAATATGGACACAAGGTGAAACTGAAGCTACATCCGTATGGTGTCCTACTATCGATAAACCTAACCAGAAAACAACGCAGGAAATGTATATGACGGTTCCGGCAAAGTATGTGACCCTGTCAAACGGTAAACTGGTAAGCCAAAAGAAAAATGCCGACGGCACAAGAACCGATTACTGGAAAATGGACCTGCCTCATGCTCCTTACCTTTTTTATATGGGTGTAGGGGACTACGCCATAATAAAAGATACCTGGAAAGGAAAAGAAGTAAGCTATTATGTTGAAAAGGAATATGCCCCCGTTGCCAAAAAAATATTCGGCCTTACACCTGAAATGATAACTTTCTTTTCAAAACTGACAGGTGTTGATTATCCCTGGGTAAAATATGCGCAGATAACCGGCCGCGATTATGTAAGCGGTGCTATGGAGAACACTACTGCAACACTTCATGGCAGCTCTGCCCAGCAGGATGCAAGACAGCTGACAGACGGTAACGGATGGGAAAGTACCATCGCCCATGAATTGTTTCACCAATGGTTTGGCGATTATGTAACATCGGAAAGCTGGAGCAATATCACCGTAAATGAATCCTTTGCCAACTATAGCGAAGTATTGTGGTATGAATATAAGTATGGAAAAGATGCTGCAGACGAACAGAACTATAATGATATGCAAGGTTACCTGTTCAGTAACAGCGGAAAAAAGGATCTCGTACGCTTCTATTACGGAGACAAAGAAGATGTATTTGATGCGGTAAGCTACAACAAAGGCGGCCGCATCCTGCACATGCTCCGTAATTATGTTGGTGCAGAAGCATTTTCCAAAGCATTGAACGTTTACCTGACCACTAACAAGTTTAAAGCAGCCGAAGCTCAGCAATTGCGCCTGGCATTTGAAGAAGTTACGGGACGGGATTTGAATTGGTATTGGAACCAATGGTATTACGGCAGCGGTCACCCGGGTCTTGATATCAATTACAGCTATGATGAAACAACGAAGAAAGCAAGGGTGATCGTTAACCAGACACAAAGTGGCGATAAAATATTTAAACTGCCGGTAGCAGTTGACGTCTATAATGGAGCAAATAAGACCCGTTACAATGTCTGGGCAAAAAACAAAGTGGATACATTTTATTTTGATGCACAGAAAAAGCCGGATCTCGTAAATTTTGACGGTGACAAGATCCTTCTTTGTACTAAGAAAGAAAATAAAACACTTGATGAGTATATTCATCAATATAAATATGCCGGCAGTTACCTTGACCGGAGAGAAGCCATTGATTTTGCCGCCAAAAACCAGGATGACCCCAAAGCTGTTGATCTTTTGAAAACTGCTTTGAAAGACCAGTACGATGGACTGCGCAATTTAGCTATCGGGAAAATCGATTTGAAAAAAGAAAATATGAAACAAGCTGCCGTCCCGGTGCTTGTTGATCTTGCCAAAAATGACCCGGAACGTCCGGTAAAAGGTGCTGCTATTGGCAAACTTGGTCAATTGAAGGACCCCGCTTATGCCGGCCTTTTCAAAGCGGCTATCAACGACTCGTCATATACAGTATCCGGTAACGCACTGGAGGCCTTGTCAACTATTGATGAAGCCGCAGCATTAAACGAAGCAAAACGCCTGGCAACAGAAACAACAAAAGGAAAGTTATCCAGCGTAGTCAATTCTGTTTTGATCAAATCAGGCGATGAATCAGTAGCTGATATCGTCCTGAGTAAATTTGAAAAAGCACCTTTCGGACAGGCAAAATTCAACCTGCTGCAGGGAATTGGCGAAATGCTTGCCAAAACAAAGAATGCAGAAACTGTGAAAAGAGGAATTGATGCCATTGTCAAGTTCCGCGATGCAATACCCGAAGCATTCAAAGGGCAAACGGATACTTACATCAACGGCACTTTATTAAAAGGATTGATGAATAAGAAAACTGAAGCAGGTTTGCAGGAACAGGCAGATTACATCAAATCAAAACTACCGGAAGAAGAAAAGAAAGGCTTCTGATCATATATTATAAATAAATCTACAGGAAAGGCCAGGCTTTTGTCCGGCCTTTTTTTTATCAGCGTCCCGGATGATGTTCCTCATTTTCCTCATATCTCATTTTCTCTTAGATTGCACATAAATTGTTTGCAATGAAAAATATTACAGTCATAGGCGCAGGCACTATGGGCAATGGTATTGCACATGTATTTGCACAGGCAGGATTTACAGTGAATATTGTTGATGTATCACTGGCACAGCTAGACAGGGCAATCGTTCATATTTCAAAGAACCTTGACAGGCAGATCGCCAAAGGCGCCATTACGGAAGAACAGAAAAAAATAACCTTGTCCAACATCAGTATCCATCCCAACATGACGGAAGGTGTGATGAATGCAGAACTGGTAGTAGAAGCTGCTACCGAGAACGAAGAGCTGAAACTGGAAATATTTGAGCAACTATCCAAACTGGTTTCAAAAGAAACAATCCTTGCCTCCAATACCTCTTCCATTTCGATCACAAAAATTGCAACAGCTACCTCTCACCCGGATAAAGTAATTGGTATGCACTTTATGAACCCGGTACCGGTGATGAAACTGGTGGAGATCATCAACGGGTATGCTACCTCTAAGGAAGTGACAGAAAAAATTGTTACGCTAAGCAAACAACTCGG
>JAEUVK010000133.1 GCA_016787135.1 Chitinophagaceae bacterium
TGCGACCACATCATTGCGAAACTGCCCGTTAGAGTAATAGGATATCCAGGCATAAGCGCCATCTTTTGTTGTAAAATGGAAATGCCCATGGACGGTTTGGCCGATGGCCCAGAACCGCTGGTCTTTTTTAAAACTGCGTAAGACGTTTACATCGGTAGCAAGACTGAACTGTTGCGCCTGTGAAAAAGCACTGCTTGCAACAAAGAGCAGGATCACTGGTGTCAATATTTTTTTTAGATACAGCAACAGGGCGATTTAAAAAACGAAAATACTTTTATTTAACAACACCGTCCATTTTTGAATGCGGGATAAAACCAATATAACGTGAGTCCTCTGCTGCATACCGGTTATCGCCCATGACAAAATAGAGTTTTTCTTTCAGCAAATAATTCCCTGTATGTACCCCCGGGATATTATGGTATAGTTTAAAGTTGATGGTATTAATGGTGATCGTTTCACCCGGCGCCGGTATTCTTAGCGGACCAAGATCATAGGTAGTCCATGTATCACCGGCAGATGAGCGTACAATAGAAGTATCAGGGCTATTAAATACCGGGGCTATCTTGTTCACGCTAACGATGGCGGGCTTTCTTTGCCGGTAGTTGAATGCCTGTTCTGTCGTAAGATCAGCCTGGTAGGCCATTGTGTCGCCACGTTTGGTAATGCTTGTTGTGTAAGGATCTATTTCCATGAACTCTTCCAGGGACACCGTTGATAATACTTCGTACCGCAATTTAGCTTTGGGTGGAGGAGAGACCAGTTCCCCGTTTATATATACATCTCCCTTTTTTATTTCTAATACATCGCCGGAATATGCTATCAGCCGATGAACACGTTTCTCCCAGTGTTCTTTGAAATTCCCTTCTTCATCAGGCCCGGAGCTATAGTCGGTTGCGAAATGATCAAAGACCACAATATCATTTCTTTTAAAGGAATCAGCTTGTATTACAGTGATATGCTCTCCGGTCATAATAGTTCCTTCCATAGCGCTTGACGGTACCCTGTAGAAACGTCCCCTGCAGGATAAAAGGAACAGCAAGAAGAGAAGATAACGCAGATGATACAACTTGTTCATAGTTCAGGTCAATAAAAAAGCGTTAAGCAACGGGCTTAACGCTTTAAAAATACGGCTGATTTCTTTATTTCACGATCTTCAGTTCTTTGATAATGTTGAAAGCGCCGCCTAATTTATCAATACACCAAAGCACATAGCGGATGTCCACGTTGATGGTCCGGTTCAGGTCTTTGTCAAATGCCAGTTTATGACTGAGCGCTTCATAGTTGCCGTCGAAAGCCAGCCCGATCAGTTCTCCATTGGCATTGAGCACCGGTGACCCGGAATTACCGCCGGTGATATCATTGGTGGTGATAAAACCGATCACCAGGTCATTGCGGGTTTTATCGGCATATTGGCCGAAATCTTTTTTCTTTATCAGTTCGATCTGCCGGGCAGGCAGGTCGAATTCATAATCACCAGCCTTGTATTTTTCCAGCAAACCTTTGGAGGTAGTGACATAATCATAAAAGACAGCGTCTCTTGGGCGATACGATTTCACAGCACCGTAGCTGACACGCATGGTGAAGGTGGCATCCGGGTACATCATCTTTGCTTTGACCGGGTCCATTTCCATAATGCCTTTCAGGAAAAGTCTTCCGTATTCAGCATTCTGCATGGTGAACTGCTGGAAGAAGGGCATGTACTTACTGACATAATTATTGGTGTAAAAAGCACTGAGATGATTGAATGCAGGATCTGCCTGCAAAGTCGCTGCATCCGGGTTGGCGATAAATGCATCCCACCTGGCATCATCAAAGATCATCGTCTTGCTGAAAACATCTGCTGCATACTTTTTATATGTGGCTTCATCAGATAACGGGCCGTATTGATTTTTCAGCGTACCATAAAAACCGATAGGGTGTTGGTCCTTATCAACATCCTGGTAGAACAACATGGTTGTCGTCGCTAAAATGTTCAGGTCAGATGGTTTGTTTTCCTTGTCTAAGAATTTTTTCCTGTTTTCAATGGCGGCATCGATCGCTTTTTTCTTGTCGGCTTTCGATATGCCCGGTTTGATCAGCACATTTTCCAGCGGTATCAGGTAGCTGCCGATATAGGACATCAATGGAGAACCAAGAACGCCTTCATTCACATACATGCGCTGTCTGGCATATTTGTTCCAGGCAGCGTATGATTTTTCCCAGTCAGGAAAAAGATACTGGTATTCCGGTTTGCCTTTGGCCCATGCGATGAACTTCTCTTCGAATTTTTTCTTTTGCCCAAACACATCGTACTTCAGCAATTGCTTTGTTTCGCCGTCATAGAATTTCCAGTAGTTCGCAATGCTGGCATAGGAGGAGGCTAACTGCAGTTTGATCGCCGGGTCTTTTTTCATTTCCTCGAACATGTATTTCAATCTCACATCACGCAGCTTTACCAGGGAAGGGTTATTGATATCGGTTGCTAACTGCACGCCATAAGAAGTTTCATAACGGTTGGTGCCTCCCGGGTAGCCCCATATCATGGCAAAATCTCCATCTTTTAATCCTTTGATGGATACAGGCAAATACCATTTTGGTTTCATAGGTATGTTATTGCCGGCATATTTGGCTGGTTTGCCTTCCGGATTGGTATAAACACGGAAGATGGAAAAGTCACCGGTATGCCGGGGCCATTCCCAGTTGTCTGTATCGCCACCGAACTTGCCGACACTTTCAGGCGGTGCGCCTACAATACGTACATCGCCGTAGCGCTGATAGACAAAAGCGAGGAACTGATTGCCTTTGAAAAGTGAGCTGACCCTCGTCTCGATATACTGATCGGCGTCGCTCATTCGTTTATTGATAGCTGCCAGTACATCCATTTGCTTTTTCCATCTTTCAGCCCCGGTCAGGCCCTGTAATGAATCCATCACTTCTTTGGTCACATCCTCAATGCGCAGGAGGAACTGAACGGTCAATGTTGTAGGGATCTCTTCTCCTTTATTGCGGGCATAAAAACCATCCCGCAGGTAATTGTGATCCATCGTACTGGCCGATGCGATGGCATCATAGCCGCAGTGGTGGTTGGTGAAGATCAATCCTTCGGCACTTACAATTTCACCGGTACAGCCACCGCCGAATATGATGATAGCATCCTTAAGTGAAGCTTTGTTGATATTATAGAGCTGATCTTTGGTGAGTTTAAGGCCTTTTTTAACCATGTCATTATATACCTGCTGGCCCAGCAGCAAAGGCAGCCACATTCCTTCATCAGCTGCGGCACGGAACAGCAGCGATACGGACAGGAATAACGTGAGAAAGATCTTTTTCATTTGATTGTTGTTTTTAAGGGAAGGCAAACCTACTACAAAAAGTAAAAGCTGTGGGTGACGCCGGTCATTTCTATACCAGTTTTAACCCAGACAAAAGGGCCTCCCGAAGGGAGGCCCTGGAATAGAGAAAATCATTTTATTTATCTTCCTGACATCACGATTGCATCATCTGCTACCCGGGTGGTGATCTTTACCCTGAAGCTGAACTCTGTATTCTCTTTTATTGATTTGACCACAAAAGTGACATGTTCTGAATCGGTCATTCGCGGCACTGATAGCTTTTTATCCAGGTCTTTGGAGTAACTGTCTTCGTACAGGGCTTCCCCGGTCTCATCGAGTACCAGCAACCTGAAATTGCTGCGCTCTTTATTGTTGTATTTTACGTCAAAAAGCAGCTCTTCATTATCTCCGCCCAGGAATTTTACCCTGAATGCACTCAGGCTCTCCGCATCAAAGGGGTCCTGAGAGGCTTTTGCTATGAAAGTAAATGGCATAAGCGCTGCTACCGCTGTTATTGCCGTTTTACCGAAAAAGGTTTTTGCCAAAGACATTCTCATGCTTAAATGTTTTTACTGAACAATCAATTAGCCGCCAAAACAGGTAAATGTTGTGTTCAACGTAAGCAATCAATAAAGGTTTTGTTGAAAACGGCAGGCGTAACAAATGTACGGTGGGGTTATTTGCCTGCTTTTATCCGCTAAACAAATATACGGGAAGAAAGCACAAAAAGTTGCCTGTTGACCGATACATTTTGGCAAAACAGCCTGCCATTACCGGCAGGCTGTCCTTGTATCATTTGAGTCAGTCTATTTTATTTATAGCCTTTCCAGGCCCGGGCTTCTTTGTCAAATAACCAGTAGATACCATTAGTATAGGAAAAGTTAAGGAATTGCGGGACCGGTGCATCGGCGGGAAAACTGAATTTTTTTGTCACCAAACCGGTTTTGAGGTTATATAATTCTATCTGGTTACTGTCATGGTTCAGCAGGCCAACCTCCGCCCCGGCTATACCGGTATAGATAACGGTACTTTTGTTGTAATTCTCCAGCGGATCGATATCGTAATCCTCTTCTTCTTCGTCGATGTCGGTTTTCTTTGTTTTCCCGGGGTGCAGTTCAATAGCATCAAGATATATTCCGTCTTTCATTGAGTACTTGTCAATATTTCCATCTTCATTTAAAAAGTAAACAATATTTTCTTTAGGATTGAATGCGCCGGTTGATTGCTCATTAGGTTGAAGCATTCCCGTATACAGTGCAATAGCGCTATCCGGGAAACCTTTTGCGGTCAGTCTGTATTGGGCCCATCCGTTCTCGTTATAGCCGTTCATTTGCAGCGCTTTCTTTGCCGGGTTGTACCAAAGGCCCCTGATGTCGAAAAATGTCGTTTGATCTTCCGGGGACAATAGTTTACCCGTTGCGCTGAATACGCCGAGAGTATAAGTAGCATTTCCGGCCATAGCGGCATAATATTTCTGCTGTACCGGGTGCCAGGCTACTGCAGCGCCATTGGCCCCGCCTCCTTCAGGTATTTTCAGGTCCATTACTTTTTTCAGGGGCTTTGCAGGCTGGGCTACGGTCACTAAGGCGCCGAGGGACAGAACAGACGCCAATGCTAATGAGATAGTTTTCATGTTTACTTATTTGAAACACTAATAAACCAAAAAGCCATAGGCGGTCAAATACCCTGAGCAGGGTAATTAATCCTGGGGCTCGGTCAGCACTTTCCAAAGAACGTCTTTGAGTTCGGTGATTCCTTTATTGGTAACAGAGGAAATGAACAGGTGGGGTATTTCAGCAGGCAACTCTTTTTCAATAGCCGCTTTCAATTCATCATCCAGCATATCGCTTTTGCTGATGGCTATGATGAATTGTTTATGTAGCAGTTCAGGATTATATTGTTCCAGTTCGTTGACCAATATCTCAAATTCTTTTTTATGGTCAGCGCTATCAGCAGGTAAAAGAAAAAGCAGAACTGAGTTTCTTTCAATGTGCCGGAGAAAACGGTGCCCCAGGCCTTTTCCTTCAGCAGCGCCTTCAATGATGCCGGGCAGATCGGCGATGCAGAAGCTTTTACCATCGCGGTATTCCACCATGCCCAGGTTGGGAGTCAATGTGGTAAAAGCATAGTCTGCGATCTTTGGTTTGGCTGCTGTGATGACAGAAAGTAATGTGGATTTGCCGGCATTAGGAAATCCTACCAATCCCACATCCGCCAATACTTTTAATTCAAGGACCTTCCAGCCTTCCGTACCGGGTAATCCTGGCTGTGCATATTCAGGGGCCTGGTTGGTAGGCGTAGCAAAATGACTGTTGCCTAACCCACCTTTTCCACCGGGCAGCCAAACTATTTCCTGCCCGTCTTCCAGTATCTCTGCTTCCTGGTTACCGGTTTCTTCATCTCTTGCTATAGTACCCAGCGGTACCTCGATGATGATGTCTTTTCCAAAACGGCCTGTCCGGTTATTGCTGCCGCCGCCTTCACCATCTTCAGCCAGTACATTTTTATAATAGCGCAGGTGCAGCAAGGTCCACAGATTGCTGTTACCTTTCAGAATGATATGTCCTCCCCTGCCACCGTCACCCCCGTCGGGGCCTCCCAGTGCCGTGAACTTATTGCGCATAAAATGCTTATTGCCCGGCCCTCCATGGCCGCTGCGGCAGAAAATGCGTATCTGGTCAACGAAATTGTTTTTTTCCAAATGATGATCTTTATAACAGGGTGCAAATATACCCTATCGATCAATGAATGGGTATAAAATAAAAACCCTCTCACCAGGAAGCGAGAGGGTAAGTTTTTTCAGGGATGATCGTTTATTGAACCACGATCTTATTACTGAATACCGTTTTGCTATTATGGTCGGTTACTTTCACGATATAAAAACCTTTGGCAGCAGAACCGGTCAGGTTAACAGCCACCACATTTCCCTTACCCCCCACATTCACTACTTTCTGTGTGGCTAATTGTCCTCTTGCATCTGTTACCTGGATAGTATAGATACCTGCGTCCGTGTTATTGAACAATACGTTGAACTGGTTGGTGGTAACAGGATTGGGATATAATTGTACTTTATCACTGCTGGTAGCATTTGATGCAGCAATCAGTTCGGGCAATACTACAGGTTTTTTAGTGCGGAGAACATTGCTGTTGGCAAGATCAGAAGTGCGCCAGGGCTTGTCAGCCTTCATCGCTTTTGCTGCCATCGTATTAATATCAACTGTATAAATATCGGAAGCATCTACTGCGCTGGTGATCACAATCTGATTGTTATGATCAACGGCCACGCCATTGGTAGTAAAATTGGCGGGAAGACCAGCAATAGCTCCAAGATGAGTAGCCACTTTGCTTTCAATATTTATTTTGAAAACGTTGTTACGGGCAGAGAAGGCATAAAGATTGCCATCATCGTCAGCGATCATATCGCCACCGAAGCTGCTGCAGGAACTGTGAACGGAGATCTGGCTTTCCTGTGCATCGACTATGGAGCCGAGATCAGTAACAGCTAATTTCTTCCCGGTAGTAAAACGGATCAGGTGCATGCCGTCATTAGTAAGTGCATAGCCATTGCCATCATCGGCTATCACCATGCGGGTAATGATGTTTCCCTGGTCCGGCGATTTTTGTTTCATGCCGGTGAAATCGCTGGTGACAAAATACACATTCATCGTCTTCAGATCAATGTAGCGAAGCTGATCTATCAGCATGGGTGTATAATAAAGCCGGTTATTCTTTTTGTCAAATGCCATGGCAGCTACGCCGGTACCGAACGCTGCATTCGCCAGGTTGCCAAAACGGGCATCAGTGACAGGAGTGGTCATTTGCTTCTTAGTAGCAGCATCGTAAGCGAGTTTGCTGATATCATTACCACTGAGTAATACTTCGCTGTAAGCCCCGGTTTGCAGATCTATTTTACGGAGAAAACTCCAGTTGGCTCCTTCTTTTACTACGTCAGTGACGGCATAGGCAAAACGGTCAGTTTGTGCCAGGAGTGATGTAGTGAGAAATAAGGTTCCCGTCAGCAGGGAGATCATGCGTAGATTTCTTCTCATAAACCAAAGATTTTAGGATAAATTGATGATAATGGAAAAATTAAGTTACTACTATTCCGGGTTGCGGGAAAATTATTTTTATGAATGGGGAATTAGGGTCGGAGATGATAGAAAATATTTATCTGATATGACAATCAGGTCAATTGATTGCCATTCACCGGCTACATTTGCATAGTCAGCATTTTGCCAGTCATGCACCGCCACATCATCTATATCATCAATCCTGTTTCCGGTACCCGCGCCAAAAAGGGACTGCATTCTTTTATAGAACAAAAGACGAAAGAAAAGGGAATAGACTATGCTGTTTTCCCGTCAGTGGCCAGCGCAGATTATTCTTTTCTTCATGCCATCATTAAAGAAAAAAGAACAACCGATATAGTGATCGCTGGCGGCGACGGTACAGTAAGCCAGGTGGTCAGCGGGTTAATGGATCCCAATCTCAACTTTGGTGTTATTCCCTGCGGCTCCGGCAACGGGTTGGCCTTTACTGCCAGGATACCCAAAGACCCGGGCAAGGCCCTTGACATTATTTTTAAGGGGCATTCATCATTGACAGACGGATTCTATATCAATGGGAAATTTGCTGTGCACTTATGTGGTCTCGGGTTTGATGCTAAGGTGGCACATGATTTTGCCCAACAGCCCAAAAGAGGATTGGCCACCTACGTCAAACAGGTGATCAGGAATTTTTTTGCTGCAAAAAGTTATTTCTTCGAGCTGCAGGTAGCAGGCAGGTCTTTTCTAACGGATGCCTTCTTTATCAGCATTGCGAACAGCAACCAGTTCGGCAACAATTTTACGATCGCACCCCGGGCCAGTCTTAGTGATGGATTACTGGATATAGTGATCGTTACCCATCAGCATAAACTGAATTTACTACTGCAAACATTTAAACAGGTGAGCGGCCGCATTCCTTTGGAAACAGGAACTATCGAAACAGGTAAAAAGGGCGTGGTGTATTTTCAAACAGGTCAGTTAACGATACTCAATAAGGATGAAGCACCATTGCATATTGATGGCGATCCCGCGGAAACTTCGGGGAAATTTGAAATAACGGTCAGACGAAAATGTTTTCGTTTGCTGCAGCCGGCGTGATCATTGTTCTTTACCGGTGAAAAGCGACATTACTTTTTGAAAACTTTTTTGGTTAGACGCAGATTGTATCGAATGAACAATATCTTTTCGCTCTCTCTTGCTCAGATGAAAATTCAGGGCTGCTTTGTTCTCTTCTTTATCGGCGGCGTATTCAAATAATACTTTGTGTACTTTGTGTGCAGGGTTTTCGCCATAATAACTCAGCATATCATTCTGAAAATATTCCATCATCTTGAACCAGTTGTGCTGCAACAGCAGAAATGGTTTGGTGGCATGATCGCTGATATCATCTGACAGATAAGGCGAATCCCATCCGCCCGGGCTGCGGTCCCTGATCTGAATGATCAGTACGCCACTGGTATTTTGGCTGATCCAGTCATCAAATGCTTCGAGAAAACGTAAAGTGGTTTCCTGGCCATAATTATCACGCAAGCCGGCATCCATTACATCAACAACAGGGTTGCTGGGCAGCCATACATTGGGTAATACGACCGGGAAGGTGGCATTCATTCTTAATGCCGTCAGCAACCGGAGGTTGTAAGGATCCTGATTTTTGAAAAAAGCGGCGAAGTCAATAGCGTCCGGATCCATTAAAGGGAAACGGGTAGTATCCTGCCAGCCCTGCATCATAAAACTTACCGGCTGGGTACTGATGATCATCTTGCGGCTGTCTCTTGTCACTACCGAATTAAAGAACATCAGGGGGATATTGGCTTCTTTTTCATCATTGATATAATCGCCGATCCTTTTACTTAATAGCCCTTTTGAATTCTGGTTCATTCTTTCTTCAAAAGCATAGCCACGATCTTTTACATACACATAGTCGCCTACCTTGAATTTTTGTGCCGGAGCGATAAGGTCCCTGGCAACGAAAGAAGAGAATACGGGGTTCAGCAGATCGCCTGAAACAGCATCAATATATTTTTCATCCTGTAGCCGGATATTCCTGCCTTGTTGCTTTTGCAAATAAAGCTCCCGAAAATAAGTAGCGCCGATCATACCACCTGAGGCGCCACTGAACAGGAATATCTTTTTCATAATACCGCCATTGGTGATGCTGTCGAGATGCTGCAATACACTCATAGTAAAAGTGGCACTGCGGTGACCACCGCCACTCGTACTTACTACCACCAGCAACGGTTTACTGCTATCCTGTTTCTGTTTCCATTTATCCAGGATGCCGGTCATATTCTTTTTGTCGGCATCTACTTTTTCTTTGGTGCATAAGGCCAGTAGCCCTTCTCTTGTGTAAGATGGCCGTTCGGCTTTATTCTGGTAGTTTAATCCGTATGCTTTGTTCCGCGGATCTATCCAGTCAATTTTATACAGGAAGTTCAGCGTCATGACCAATAAAATGAGATAAGGAACGCTCCAGCTTTGCAGGAAATAAGAAAAAGCCCCGGCCACACCGATCAGGATAGAAAAGAAGATCGTGATACTGGCTGCAGCGGGTATCTGGAAAAAAGGAGTTTCCAGGAAAAAACCGATAATAACCAGGAAAACAAATGCAGCAAATACGCTGATGATAGCAGCAAAATGGTGACGTTTAAAAAGGGTGTCTATGAATTCTGAAGTATAGTGCCCTACATTGCGGGTAGGCCGCAACTTAAATGGCGATTCAAAGTACAGATCAGCTTTGCACAGGCTCTCTTCTTCATACACTTCTCTCGGCGGACGTAAATGGGTGATATATTCTTTGGGTTCACTGATCACCGGCATCATTCGCCTGAGTATTGAACGATCGGCCCTGAAGAAATAATAAAAGGATATAGCAATGATCAATACCAGCCCGGCCAGGAAACCCGCTGCCAGCAGCATGAACTCGGTATTACTTACTAACTCTTTGTAATGATCGAACCTGTAAGCTTTGAATAAATAAAAGACGAGAAAAAAGAGCGGGATGATCGCATTATTGATACAATATTTTAAGAATGGATTGGTCGTAGCCGCCAGGAAACGAAAATGCTTGCTGAAAAGTATAAAGCTGCTGATGTTCCAGCTCATGATGAACATGCCGATGGATACGCCAACGATAGCAGCGCTGACAGCGTTGACGTTACCAAGGTATTCAGGCGCCAGGTACAGGGCATCGGCACCGAAGGTTTTCATGAATGTGCCATTGACAGTACTGAACAGTATGAACCAGAAGACAAGCAGCACCTGGTATTTCCTGAAGTGCAGGAACAGCAACTGAATGGGAAAAGAATGATAGAAACCGTTAAGCCAGGCTTTCATAAGTAAGGGGCTGGTAATGATTAAAAATACTATTTAATACCAGCAATGCAAATAACTTGATCAGCTATTAACGGTTTTCCGGCTTCTTATTATGTAAAACATCCATACCAGCGATAAAAGCAGCAGCATGGCAACAAACTGGTGAGCTACGCCCAGCCAGAGAAAATAATGCTGATCAGTAACATTCAGGACAGTTAAAATACCCAGTAATACCTGTAATACCACAAGAAAGAAAGGCCACCATCTGGTTTTATTAAAAACGCCTGTTCCTTTTGTGGTAAAAGCTTTCCAACTCCATATAACTATAATAAGTGTAAGAATGTATGCAAGATTGCGGTGAACGAAATGAACAACCAGCGGATGAGCAAACAGGAAAGAGATGCCGCCAAAATAATGTTCGCCGTATGAATGGATATTGTCCGGCCACCAAACACTGTTGATCTTTGGCCATGTAGGTGCTGTTGCCGCTGCTTTCAATCCTGCCATAAAAGCGCCATACACCAGTTGCAGTGTCAATAATCCGATCAGCCAACCAGTAAAAGAATGCAACCGCTGGCTGATAGTCAACTGCTCCTTAGGAACCAGCAACTGTAACGCAAACCATAGAGTATAACATAGCAAGCCAAGAGCCAATACAAAATGAATGGCCAGTTTGTAATGACTAACATACAAAAGTTCCGAATCGTCCAGCCCGCTTTGCACCATGATCCAGCCGACGAGCCCCTGTAAGGCGCCAAGTAAAAATAAAATGACCAACGGCCGGATCATTTCATTTTTAAATCTTTTTTGAACAAGAAAAACAGCGAACGGAATAATGAATACGACACCGATCAGCCTCGCCCACAGACGATGAAACCATTCCCAGAAAAATATGAATTTGAAATCCGATAGGTCAAAATGTGAGTTGACATACCTGTACTGGGCGATTTGCTTATATTTTTCAAAAGTGATGTTCCAATCCTGTTCATTCATAGGAGGCAAAGCGCCCATGATGGGCTTCCATTCGGTAATGGAAAGCCCTGAACCCGTCAGCCTCGTAATGCCGCCCAGTAATACCTGGATAATGATCATGGCAACCCCGACAAGCAGCCATATCGCTACCGGTTTGGAAGAACGGATTTGTTGTGATATATCATTCGCCATAGCGGCGGCAAAGTTAGTTGCGGAACGTTTGCCACTTCATTTTTATCGGTATTATTTATGAAATTGCAGCCCGATGCTGAAATCTTTCTTCCAGGACCAACTCGCCGAAGCCGGCTGCGATGAAGCAGGCCGTGGTTGTTATGCGGGGCCTGTTTTTGCAGCAGCAGTAATACTGCCCGGCAGTTTTTCTCATCCGGTACTGAATGACAGCAAGCAACTGAATGCCGGTCAGAGAGAAGAGCTGAGAATTTATATTGAAGAAAATGCTGTCTCATATGCTGTGGCAACGGTCGATAATGAAGAGATAGATCAGATCAATATCCTGAAAGCATCATTCAAAGCGATGCACCTTGCATTGGATAAATTGAAAAAACGCCCTGCTTACCTTTTGATAGACGGAAACCGGTTTGTGCCATATAAAAAACTGAAGCATGAGTGTATCATTGGTGGTGACGGCATTTATGCGAGCATTGCTGCAGCCAGCATTCTTGCCAAAACATACCGGGACGATCATATGCGACGGCTGCATGAAGAGTTCCCTCAGTATAACTGGAAAAGTAATAAAGGGTATGGTACACAGGAGCACAGGAAAGCGATAGAGATCCATGGTCTTTGCAAATACCATCGCAGGAGTTTTAATATCGTTCCGGGACAAACAAGTCTTTTTATGGACGATGCTGTATAAATGAACATCTCTCTCTGTATTCATGCCGGCATACGTAGTTTTTCTACCGTTAAAATTTTCTTATCGGCTAAACCCGGCTGGCCATTTCCTGTCCTATTTCCCAAACAGTTTATAACTATAAAAAATAAGCCATGAAAAAATTATTCGTACTCGGCCTTATACTTACCATTTTGGCCGCATCTGCAACAGCACAGGGTCCCCGGGACCGTATCCGCCGTGAACATATTGAAAGAGGATTTCAAAACGGCCAGTTAACACGTCCTGAGAAATTCCGTTTGCATCAGAACCAGTTCCGTTATAAGGCTGAAAGACGCAGGGCC
>JAEUVK010000093.1 GCA_016787135.1 Chitinophagaceae bacterium
TACGTTTTGTGAATGCGAGTACGCAGGCAATACATGAGCATACTGTGGCGCAGGTATATACATCGGCATTACGTATGCTGGAGTTCCGGGCAGGGGTGACGGTGTTGCTGGGGAAATAGCCTTGTTGAAGGGATTGAATCAATATGATCAGGCAAGAAAAATTGTAGCTTCCTCTTGCAGCCAGAACTCTAAAAACATAAAGTGAAGAATTCGTTACATAAGGCCCAATGCCTATCTGTCGGCAGGCAGATCTACTTCGCAGCCGAGTCTCACGCCGGATATGTGCTTAGCCGTGGACTCGGCGTCAATTGAAGCAAGCATCAGTAAATTACAGATTATTTCTCTTTGCTTCGTAGCACGACGAGTGCCACAGTCCAGCCGCACAAAGCCTTGTGACACGTCGCCTGTGAAGAAGGGGACACTCGGCATGGAAGGAAAAGGAGACTCCGGCAGGTAACAAATGGCCCACTACCCTCAAACCCTATTGAATAGAATAAAATCCTTTAAAATGCAGCTCATTCTCAATTAATTTTAATATTTGCGCCATTATTTCTCTTCCGGGAGTATCCGGCAAATCTGGCTCTTCAACAACATAATACCTGTACTCCCCATTTGCCATATATTCCACCGAAACAAGCTGGGTGTCATTATACGAAGGATGGTTGCCCATATCTATATCTTTATATATTCTTAAAATCCCCATTGCTAATATTTTTTCTGCAAAAGCATCCCAACCCATTTTCGGTGGGCGGCTGATTGTTTCTGTTGGTATGTATCTTCCTTTGTCATTCTTTTTATCAATATCTAATATCAAGGATGCAGTAAAGCCATCCCAGACCCCATTTTCGCATTTTAAAACAAAAAACCGTATTGGAGCTAAGCCTTGATATGCTCTAGTCATTCTTATTTCAAACCTATTCTTTTTATTTCTAAGTGAATCAAATCCAAAATATTCATTTAATCTATGATCAAACTGATTCATGGCTTCCCAATTTGAAAGATATTGAATAGTATCAGTCTTAATTAATTTTTCGTTTACCATTATTTTCTTAGGTTGACTATTGCATTGCAGAAAAAGAATGCAAACACAGATGTATTTAATACAGTTTTTCATTTCTGATATTGTTCCTTCCCGGAGTCTCACAGCGCTGCCTTGTGCGGAGCGGACTCCGGGCTTTGCTGAGAATAAACCCTCTTTATCTGGTATATCCTTGCGTACCAGCATACCATAAAGATATTAAATCGGGCTTTACGTTACAGAAGGCCCAATGTCCACGACTTACACACAAGGCCCGGCGTGAGACATGGGCGGGAACGGTCAATGAAGGAGACTCCGGCAAATAACAAAAGCAGTTATTGAAGCCAGCAGCTTATAGAAAGATATTATACACGGGTAACAAATGGCCCACTACCAAACCTATTCTATTTGCACACTTTTATGTAACAGTAAGACTTTGTTTTTATCATCCCAAAACAGATTAAATTTATTCCTTAAATACCATCTCTTCCAAAGAATATAATCTCTCTCTGTTGGAAATATCTGTCCAAACGTATCAATATCGGACTCAGAAGTAATCCCCGTCAGATCCATTAAAAATTTAAACGATTTTAGTCTCTTTTCAGACGAATCACTAACACCAGATAAAAACCTTTCAACAATCTTTAAATTTTCTTCAACGATTCGACATGCCACAGTATCTACTTTTTGAGCATAGACTATGTTCATAAAAAAGAAGCTAACAATACACAATATACAGTTTCGCATAAATAACTATTGTTCCCGCCCGGAGTCTCCCCGTCCAGCGTTGTGCAAAGCGGACTCCGGGCTTTGCATCAGTTTCTCACATACTTTGACGCAACATGAAGTTAGGAAATTGGAGCACTAAGTACATAAGGCCTAATGTCGCCTGCCTACTCACTTGCCCGCTCACGGCAGACTTAGGCGGGAACGGTCAATGAGGTAGATTCCGGCAGATAACAGTGACGGTGATGCTGAACCAAGAACTTATAATCTCGGATTCACCGGCCTTACAGGTTCATCAAATGTATTTGCTCCACGGGTCCTGAGTTTTCGCCTGTACACTTTATCACCACATGAGACGTATAAAATATTAAATCCGGGGCCACCAAAACAAACGTTGGAGGTTTGATTATTGGAGGGTGGAGCCGGCAATATTGCATTTACCCTTCCCAGCTGATCCAATACCTGGATGCCGGTCTTTGTGGCGACATAAACCCTTCCTGCCGTATCGCATTTAAGCCCGTCAGACCATGCATTCTCATCTGTATCGGATACATGCAGCCAGCCGAAGCGCTGTTTATGTGTCAATGTTCCATCTGGTTTTATCTTATATATCCAAACCCAGTGAGAAGCTGATTCGGTAGCATATAGCTGCGTTTGATCAGGTGAGAGAGTAACGCCGTTGGGGAACCGCAATCCCTCATCTACGATCAATTTTTCACCACCGGGGCGTACCAGGTAAAGTTTACCCGGCCGGGTAGCGCCATCGGGTGAGGTAACATAGATGTTCCCGTTCTTAGCTACAACAATATCATTGGCTGAAATACTATCCACCACCACAGTTTCTTTTTCATTAGCATCATAACTTATAATTTGCCTGGCGCCACCAGCAACCGTGTAGCGTTTGCCATCAGGGCCAAAGCAGGTACCGCTTGCTC
>JAEUVK010000109.1 GCA_016787135.1 Chitinophagaceae bacterium
CCATCGGTACTCGGTCCATGTCCGTCTTCATTGTTCTTGATCACTACTCCATCTACGGTCAGCCTGGTTGAATATAATAACTGAACGGTCCAGAAACCGGCATTTTTGAAGGTGAGTCCTTTGATCGTCACGTCCGATGAATTCTGCACCAATAAAGTCCTTACTCTTTTTGCGTCATAATCCACGATCCAGCGCAAACCCTTTGTATCATACTCCTTCCGCATGGCCCAGTATTTGTCCCAGCAGAATTTTCCTCTTGCATTCACAATACCCTCTCCTGTTACCGCGGCATTCTTTACATCCAATACATTGATCAAGGCTGCCGGCCATTTCATTTCAATACCGGCAATACGGCTGTCCACGTCGGGGTAATCATCAAAGTTCTGCGAACCAAGTATCAGTACTCCTTTATCAATGCGCAGGTGCACATTGCTCTTTACAAAAATGCTTCCTGTTACATAAATACCCGGTTTGAAAGCGACAATACCACCTCCTTTTACTGCACAGGCATCAATCGCTGCCTGGATAGCTTTGGTATTGACAGTAGCCGTATCGCTGACAGCGCCAAATTCGTTAACAAAAAACATTTGTTTGGAGGAAGGAAATGTTTTGGCGCCCACCTTACCGGCCCATGCGAGGCTATTAGCTGACTGCCCATTTACGAAAAAAACACTCCATACCAGCAGGCAACAAGAAATGACTTTCTTCATAACTGTTCTTATTGTTTAATGATCTTTATGGTAACAGATTTATTTTTTACAGAAACTCTTACAAAATAAATACCCGGCAACAGTTTCTCTCCAAACAGCGATTCACGGCTTCCTGCAGATTGCAGCAGCATTCTTCCCATTGCATCCATCACTTCATACCGGAATGTCGTATTCAGTGTCAGCCTGAATTGTGATGAAGAAGGGTTGGGGAATATATTCAGTTTTAATCCCTGCAAAGTAACATCCGGCACTGCTGTTACAAGTGGCGTACCCGTCAGTTTAATATTGGGCCTTGGCGGGGCAGCCATGCTATCACCCAGATAAAAGCCCGGATGCGGAGGCTGGTTATACGCTACATTTTGCCAGGCAATGGCCAAACGGTATTGCGGGTCGTGCATCAATGTATAAAAGCGATACGTGGTCGGTGTGACCGTTGTATAAATATTGAGATAGTTATTATCAACTGAACGCAGAATGATCTCTTCCCGCCAGTCGCCAAGAATATCTGCTGTAACACATGGATTGGCTTTTGTTGTATTATTACTTTCTCCGGAACCTAAAGCCGGCTGGTACAGCGTCAATAACCTTGTAAGTGAGTTTGTCTGGTGATTCCATTTATCCAGCTTGGTGCCATCCAGTAGTTCTCTGAGCAAATCGCCATCCCACCACACGGCATGGTTCATCGAAGGACGGGATGGTCCGATTGAATCACCTTTGCAATTGTATAAATAACCGGCAGCACCCCAGCACTCATAGCCTTTGTACCGCGGATCAATATCTGCAGCCAATGCACGGCCGATATCACCGGTAGTTGCTACTCCCCAGAGTGGCTGTCCTGTTCTTGCATCCCTGAACTCCAGCCCATATTGTCCATACCTCGCCGGTTCTTCATGACATTGCCAAACTTCCAGTCCCGGCCTGTCAGGATCCATATCCGTCATGTGCAATGCATCTCCATGGCCTAAGCCATTTACATAAAAACCGGCGCCATCATAATTGACAGCACTCGAACCATTGCATATCTCATCTTTGCCATTCCCATCTGCATCACCCACGGTCAGCTGGTGATTCCCCTGTCCTGCATAGGCGCCGTTACCGGAATTATTACTATCGAATATCCATCGTTGTTGTAACTGACCATTGACAAAATCCCATGCCACCCTCACTAATCTTGTGTAATACCCGCGGCCAAAGATCATCGAAGGACTTACTCCATCCAGGTAAGCAACGCAGGCAAGAAATCTGTCCACCCTGTTCCCATAACTATCACCCCAGCTGCTTACAGTTCCTCTTGCAGGCAGGTAGTTCTCGGTATCCATCGCTTCACCGGTTGTTCCCTTGAACACGGTCAAAAACTCAGGGCCTGATAAAACGTAACCGCTGCTGTTGCGATAATCTGCGCTTGCGTTTCCGATCACTGTTCCTGTCCCATCAATGGTGCCATCTGCTGTCTTACAAACCATTTCTGCTTTACCATCACTGTCAAAATCATA
>JAEUVK010000115.1 GCA_016787135.1 Chitinophagaceae bacterium
CATCACCCGCCAGCTCAGGTCGCCGTATAGATTATAATTGGAAGAAAACACAGAAACGTTATGCTTCTCCATTAACGGCTTCGCCATAAAATAAGGGCCGGCCATTTCCACTCCGAGTTTTTTGGCCTCATCACTTCTTGATACGATACACCCGTCGTTATTACTCAGCACTACAACAGGCCTGTTATTCAAATGTGGTTTGAATAACCGCTCGCAGGAGCAATAGAAATTATTACAATCAACAATGGCTTTCATCCCGGTACATTTTACTGAATGGGCTTATCGGTCCTTGTCTTATTGGCAAACACAGCCAGCATCGGGTCAACAATATGAATCACGCAGGTCACTACACCCCATGCGTCAAACCGGACAAATTCACCCACTTCCATCGTACGGTACTTTTTATTCTCCGGCTGCAGGAATGTTTTATTGAATGTTTTCAAAAAACGACGGACGAACAGATCGCCATCTATAGAACCCACGACGATCTTGCCACTCGCTGCCTTTAAACTGCGGTCAACGATCAATACATCGCCGTCATAGATGCCGGCATCCTGCATCGCATCTCCTTTCATCCGGAAAAAGAAAGTGGCCGGTTTGTTCATGATCAGTTGTTCATTCAGGTCAATACCCCGCTCCATGTAATCATCGGCGGCGGCGCCGAATCCTGTAGCATTGGCCGTCTTCACCTGCTGCTGCGTGAACTGCTTCGAGCCTTTATAAGCAGCCCCGAAAAAATCTTCTTCCATAAAAAATATTTTACGCTACTAATTTGGATATACTAATTATTTTAGTAAATTTATGCTAAGGATTTAGGGTTACAAAAGATTTATATGGAAAATTTTTCAGCGGATGCAGGGGTGCATACCGCAGCAAAAGGGTTATTCGAATACCTACTTATTGTCACTCCGCGCAAGGATGTATATAATAAGGTGATGGAAGAAAAGCACTATTTCTCCCGCACCTACGCACAGCCGGTGGCAACGAAGACCCAACCGCATATCACCATTTCAGACTTCCTGGCATGGGATAGTATGGAAGATAGTATCATCCGCTGGCTGCAGCGGATCATCAAAGAACAAAAGAGCTTTCCGGTGATATTAAATAACTACAGCGGTTTCCCCGATCATACGATCTACGTAAGAGTACAGGACCCTGTGCCATTCAAAGAGCTGGCGGCCCGTATAAAAGCCATTGACCCCTATATCAAAAAAAGCGATCACCAGTCAGCAAAATTTATCAGCTATCCGCACATGACCATTGCCCGGCGCCTGCCAAAACAGGTGTATGAACAGGCGATAAAAGATTATGCAGGAAAAGATTTTGTGGCGTCGTTTACCGTAACCGAGCTGGTATTGCTGAGAAGACAGCATCCATATGACACCTGCAAAGAAGTGGCGGTATTCCGCCTGCAGACAGATGAATCATCACTCAACTAAAAAATAATTGTATGAAACCTGAGGTCAAAGATTTTCTGCCCGGATACAAAGTGAATGAGTACCTGCTGGTGCTCAACCCGCATGAAGAACTGCGCAATAAGATCATGCACGTAAAAAAAGATTTTTATGAAAAATATGAAGCCCCCACCGCTATTGGCGGCAAGCCGCAAATCACGCTGGTGAATTTTGTACAGTACAGTATGATGGAAGAAAGACTGATGAACCGGTTGCGTATTGTAGCCATGGGTGTCACTCCTATTAAAGTCGAACTGAGGGACTATGGCAGCTTCCCTTCGCATACCATATATATTAATGTAGTAAGCAAGATGCCCATACAGGGTGTAGTGAAAAACATCCGGCACGAAGCGCAACGGCTGATGAAGCTGAACGATGATAATAAACCCCAT
>JAEUVK010000124.1 GCA_016787135.1 Chitinophagaceae bacterium
AATGTCTTTTATATGTGGTATCCCGCTGACCTCGCCCACGAATACCTGGATACCATTTATATTTTGAGCAAGTGCAAGGATGAATTGTATCACTTTATCACTGACCGGGAACTGGCGGAAATGCCAGGGTTCCAGCAGGAGCACACGATTAGCTTCCTCGTCTTTCCTCCAGAGCGGGTCAAGATTGTAGGAATTATAGATCAGCAAAGGGAGTGATGGATCTATAGTAATTTTTTTTACTTCCGGAAGATTTGTTTTGGCAGTAAAACCCGTGACAGCTTTCAATATTTCTGGTATGTCCATTTTCGGTAATTCTTCATAAGGCCGGTCCAAAAAAGTATTGCGCTGCGCAGAGTATGTATATTTATTGATGTTCTCCTGGTTGCAATAGTATTGTTTGGAAGAAAAACTGCCCGTTACCCATTGCCAGCTGCAGGCATTGCTTGCAATATCCCCATCCAGCAAATGGTAATACATCCACTGTGAAGGCATCTGCCAGTAAGCCTTGCCGATGTTACATGCAATACTCGCTACATACATGCGCAGGTGGTTGTGCATGTAACCTGTCTTATATAAATTATTAATAGCCTCATCTATACTGTCAATACCCGTATCTGCACATAGCATTGCTTTAGGAACCAGGCGATGTCTTGTACCGGTATAACTTCTGCGGATGTCATGGAGCAGGTCGTCTTGCAGGTATTGCCAGGTGCGCTGAAAGTATTCCCGCCATGCCAGTTCCTGGATGAATTTGGTCATATCACTCAGCGCATATCCTTTTGCCATCATCGCTTCAGCCACCTGCTTCACAGAAATAACACCGCGGGATATATAGGGGGACAAATAGGTGACATCACCGTCAATAAAATTCCGTGTACGACCATAACTTAACGGATCAACCGCTTCAATACGTTTAAGTATTTCATCATATTTCACCGGGAAATGCATAGCACAGATTTATTCTTATACAACAATGGGTCGCCAGTTTAGTTGTGATGCCGGGTACGCAAAATTTATTGTTGAATCATTCTGTTTTTATTTAGTAAAGCTGTTCAACAAAGTGGAAATGTCAGTAGCCGGATATTCCTGCCGGAAGGCTTTATTGTCCGGCAAATTATTAAGCTTCTTTGCCGTTCCCTTTGTTTTTCCTGCACCTGTCGCTGCAGTATTTTACTTCGTCCCATACTTTTTGCCATTTCTTTCTCCAGGTAAAAGGCCTGCGGCATACCATACAGATTTTTTCGGGGAGATCCGTTTTCTTTCTTGTTTTCATAGGCTGGCCAGGAACTGTTCTGCATTTTGCAAATGCTGCTGTTGTTTTTCTTTTGACATCTTATCATATGTTTTTACCAGCATACCCAATCGGGGGTTCTTCAGGAAAAAATCACGGTGCACATGCATGAATCGCCAGAAAAGACCGTCCCATATTTCCTGCCAGGCACCTTTGTTCCAATCTCCCATTTTCAATAAGTAGTTGCTCCCGCTGATATACGGTTTGGTGGTCATAAGCCCTCCGTCGGCAAACTGTGTCATGCCATATACGTTCGGCACCATTACCCAGTCGTACGAGTCGATGAACATTTCCATGAACCATTTGTACACATCGTCCGGATCAAATTCGCAAAGCAGCATAAAGTTGCCCAAGACCATCAGCCGCTCAATATGGTGGCAATAACCGGTCTTTACTATTTTCCTGATCACGGTATCAACCGGGTGAATGCCTGTAATGCCGCTCCAGAACGAAGTAGGTATCTTCCGGCTAAAGCTCCAGTAATTTGTTGTTCGCTGGCGGCTGCCTTCTTTTTCATATACGATGCGGATGAATTCACGCCAGCCGGTCACCTGGCGGATGAAACCCTCCAGTGAGTTCAGCGGCACATCAAACTGAGTGGCGGCATCTATCGCTTTATCAATAATATCCTGCGGGTGCAGCAGTCCGGTGTTCAGCATCGGGGTAAGTACAGCATGATGCAGTATGTTTTCGTCTTGCACCATGGCATCTTCATACCGGCCGAACGCATAAAAACGGTTTTGCAGAAAATCATCCAACCAGTTTTCAGCCTCTTTGTGGGTTATCGGGTAGAAAAAAGGGGAGGCTTCCCCGTAATGGGATGAGAAATGTTTTTGTACATATTCTCTTGCCTCTTTTACGAACGCATTTTCCTTCGGAAAATGTAAAACAGGCGGTTTTTTTCCCTTGGGATATTTTTTCCGGTTGTCGGTATCAAAAGTCCATTTACCGCCGATGGGCTGCCCGTTCTTTTCCAGCAACAGGTTTCTTTTTTTTCGCTGCCAGGTGTAAAAATCCGTTTGGAAATAGGTTTTCTTTTTGGCGAAAAACTCTTCCACATCTTCCATCCGGTTCAGGAAATTGGGTGAAGGGTGACGGATAAGTTCTATGCCATGTTCTTTACTGCTTTCATGTATTCGTTTCTCTAACCAGTTATCAACGGTATCTGTGTAATGAATAGCTGAAATGTTCAATTGCGACAAATGGCCTGTCAGTTTTCTTATATCCGATAGCGGACTGATGGCCTCGATATATTCCACTTTACTTTTCTTTTCCAGCATTTGCTGGTAATATTTCATTGCTGCCCGGTGCAGAATGATCTTTTGTTTGTGGAACAGATATTGGTTAAAAAACAAATCTTCTTCAACAAGATAAATAGCCTGGCCCGGAATAACGGAAGGGTGATCTTTATAGAGCTGGTGCGGGAAGATAATGGTAGCAGCATTCATAACAGGATGGATAAACAATTTCAGGGTAACATTGTTTGTAGGAAAACCCAAACATGGAAACCCTGAAAGGAAAGAATGTGCTGATCGCCGGCGCTACCGGGAGTATTGGTTCGGCATTGGCAAAATTAATGACCGGCAGCGGCGCCAATGTTTATATTGCTGGCAGGAATACAGGGAAATTAAAAACAGTTGCAGCCACAGCCAATGTACCTTCCGGCCGGGTATATGAATTTGATATCACTGATGCGGCGTCTGTTCAGCGGATGGCTGATGAAATAAATGCGCAGATCCCTTCGATAGATATATTGATCAATACCACAGGCATCGGTATCATCAAACCGGTAGAGGCCTTGTCCCCCGGGGAGTTTCAATTGTCTTTACAAACAAATCTTACCGGCACTTTTTTACTGGTAAAAGCTTTTTTGCCAAAAATGAAAGAAGTGAAAAGAGGATTGATCATAAACATACCGGGTGTATTGGGTAAAGTTCCGATGGCGGGAGCAGCGGCTTACAGCGCTTCCAAATATGGATTGGTGGGGATGATGCAAAGCATACGGGAAGAAGTAAAGAGAACGGATATCAGGATCACCAATCTTTTTCTTGGCGGTGTTGATTCATCTTTCTGGGATACCATTGATCTCAGGGTTCAGCGGGATAAAATGATCCGTGCGGAAGAAGCGGCAAAAGCGATCTGGTTCCTGTGCCAGCAACCGGTAAGCGGCGTCGTAAGCGAAATGGTACTGCAGCCATTCAATCACCAGGCAATATGAGAGGAAGTTATGAGGGCCATACGGGGAAAATGAAATAAATGACTATATCGGCTTCTGACCTCTGACCTCCGTGCTTATGATTTTCGGCAACTTTCGGTTGCTCACTTCTCTTTACATTTGCTGCTTATAAAACTTGCTATGGAATCATACCCTGTTATTTCTTTTGATAATACTGAATTTGCCTTTGAGTACAAGTCAGACAAACAGTTAAAGAAAGCCCGTTTCCTTTTTTCATTGATGGGAAAGCCCTGGCTGGTGAAACTGGGAACAAGATTAGCCCCCTGGTCCGTCAACGTAGGCCTGCCGGTAAAAGGCATTATACGCAATACGATTTTCAGCCAGTTTGTAGGGGGTGAAACATTAGCGGAAACAGCAAAAGTGGCAAAGAAACTTTCGGAGTACCATGTTCAGGTGATCCTTGATTACGGTGTGGAAGGAAAAGAAGGGGAAGATAATTTTGATCATGCCTGTGATGAATTCATCAGGGTAATTGATTATGCAGGCACGCAAACGAATATCCCTTTCATGAGTGTAAAGGTGACCGGCTTTGCCCGCTTCGGATTGCTGGAAAAACTCGATACACTCATGAACAGCAGCGAAGGCACTTTGATGAAAAGATATTTGAAAGCCATTGATAGTTTACCTGCTGATGAAAAAGAAGAATGGCATCGTGTCCGCGGCCGTATGATACGTGTATGCGAGACCGGCGCTGCAAAGAATATCGGCGTACTGATCGATGCCGAAGAAACCTGGATACAGGATCCCGTGGATGCGCTCACCATCCTGATGATGGACACCTATAATAAAGAAAAGGTGGTGGTGTATAACACGCTGCAGCACTATCGTCATGACCGCTTGAAATTTTTAAAAGACAGTTATGAGGCAGCGGTGGAAAGAAAATTCATTCTTGGCGCTAAGCTGGTGCGTGGCGCTTACATGGAGAAGGAAAGGAAAAGGGCGGAAGAGAAAGGCTACCCTTCCCCGATACAACCTGACAAAGAATCCACTGACCGTGATTACAATGCGGCAGTGGAATTCTGCATTGAGCATATTGATCGCATTGCTTTAATGGTGGCTTCACACAATGAGCAAAGTAATTGGCTGGCAGCACAGTTATTACAGCAAAAAGGATTGCCGTTAAATCATCCGCATGTACACTGGAGCCAGTTGTATGGCATGAGCGATAAT
Organism: Chitinophagaceae bacterium; assembly: GCA_016787135.1. Classification (GTDB taxonomy): domain Bacteria; phylum Bacteroidota; class Bacteroidia; order Chitinophagales; family Chitinophagaceae; genus VBAT01. The sequence continues at coordinate 4,698 of JAEUVK010000124.1, forward strand.
ATCACTTTTAACTTAGCCCATGCAGGCTGTGGCGTCAGCAAGTACCTGCCTTTCGGGCCCATCAAAGATGTTCTTTCCTACCTGATGCGGAGAGCACAGGAGAATACATCTGTAGGCGGCCAGACAGGCAGGGAATTGCGATTGATAAAAAAAGAATTAGAACGAAGATCATCAACAAAATAGATTTGTTTTTTACGTGTCATATATGAACGGGTAAGCGATGAATATTTTTTTTATCCGGATTTTGTAATAACATTACAGCAGATTTGCGTACGATTGCTACAACCATTCACAATAGAAAACCTGAAAGAACGTATCGCTCTGTATGAAGATATGAAGGCATACAAAGAGCTGTACCACCTGCTTTTTGACGGACTGCACCGCTTTTCTTTTTCTATAGTGAGATCAAAGGAAGTGGCCGAAGAGATCGTTTCGGACGTATTCATCAAGATATGGCAGATAAGGGACCGGTTGCCTGAGATTGATAACCTGAAGGTTTACCTGTACACGATCACTAAGAATTTTTCCCTCAATTATATCCACAGGAATTACAAGAACTCGTCTCTCAGCATTGAGGATATGGATGTAGAACCCGTTATTGAAGTGGGAAACCCCGAAGACCAGTTCATATCGGCTGAGATCATGAATAAAATACGAACAGCTATCCAGCAGTTGCCACCGCAGTGCCGTATCGTCTTTCAGTTGGTGAAAGAGGATGGTATGAAATACAAAGAAGTGGCTGAAGTGATGAATATATCCGTCTTTACCGTCCGCAACCAACTGGCGATAGCGGTTCGCAAACTGGCGGAAGCATTGCCTTCTTACGCCAGGGGCAACACCCACCTGGTGAATAAGTTCTCAGCATCCTGACATTTTCCCGGCAATAATTTTTTTCTTTCCTTTTGGTACATCCTTTCTGCAACCGGTGTCTTTACTCATTACAGACAGTCAACTATGAATGAAGATCGTTTCTGGTCATTGGTCAGTTTAAAACTTTCAGGAGAGGCACAACCCGAAGAGATCGCTGAACTGGAAAAGCTTTTGCAGCAGCATCCTGAGCTTGGGTTGCGTGCAGACATGCTGGATACTGTCTGGCAATCAAAGGCCGAAACGCCGGCAGAAAACATTGAGGCTTCCTTTAATAAGCACATGCAGCGCCTTAGCAATCATTTTGCCGAGCCGGTTTTACAATACGAAAATGCGATACCGGAAGTGGGGTATGAGGAGGAAAACAATGTAAGACCTTTGTTCCGCAAAAAATTATTATGGGTGGCCGGGATAGCTGCTTCTCTTGTGATCGGCTGGTTTGTTATAACAGATCTTCCCGGAAAGACCAAACAGGTAAGCCAGCACCAGGCGCAAAATACTGTCAGCACCAAGCGGGGTTCCAAATCAAAGATCCAGTTACCCGATGGCACGCAGGTATGGCTGAATGCTGACAGCAAGATCACCTATAATGAGAATTTCCAGGGAAAGCTACGGGAAGTGCACCTGACGGGCGAAGCTTTCTTTGATGTTGAAAGAGATGAAACGAGGCCTTTTATCATTCATACCAATGCTATTGATGTAAAAGTGCTGGGTACATCCTTCAATGTCCGTTCTTATGAAGATGAAAAGAATACGGAGACATCGCTGATACACGGATCGGTAGAGATCACATTGAAAAATAACCCGGACAAAAAGATCATTCTTAAACCAAATGAGAAACTGATCGTTAAGAATAATGATATGCAATTGGTGACGAAGAAACCGGAAGCTAAAAAGCCGGATATCAGGTTGCCGTTACTGACTCTGGCCAGGGTCAATTACCAGAAAAAGGACAGCAGCGTGATCGAAACGCTCTGGGTAAAGAATCATCTTGCGTTTGATGGAGAGGCTTTTGAAGATGTGGTATTGAAGATCGAGCGCTGGTTCGATGTAAAAGTGACCATAACGGATGAGCGCCTGAAGAAGGTATTATTCTCTGCCGTATTTGATGAAGAGAACCTTCAGCAGGTGATGGAGGCATTGCGGATAACGGGTAAATTCAAATATACGATCAATAAGAAGGAAGTTACGATCGGCCGCTGACAGGCCACACCGGTCAGGAGGCTGATGTCAATATACTGCTGTAATTCTGATTGCTTAACCAAACTGCTTGCGTATGAAACATGTAACGTAATTCCCCCTGCAAATAAGAACGGAGAATGTTTGCGGCATCCTCCGTTGACTCAAGACAGAAATTGCTCTGGCGAGAGCAAATTTTATCATTCAAATCAAAACTAAGGTATGAAAAAAATTGTATCCGGCGTATGGCCTGGTACGCCGTATGTACTCATCAAATGTCTGCTGATGATGAAGTTTACCATTCTGCTGCTTATTGCTTTCTCTCTCCAGTCCTTTGGCAATGGCTATGGCCAGGACAATATCAGCCTCAAACTGGAAAAGGTTAACCTGAAAAAAGCCTTCAAAGCGATCGAAGAACAGGGATCGTTCCGGTTTGTGTACAGGGATGATATCTTACCCCGTGATGAGCGGGTAAGTATCAGAGTAGAGAATGCTTCCCTGGATGATGTATTAAAAAGAATATTAAAGAACACGACGCTTACTTACAGGAAACTGAGCGGAACACTTATCGTCATTACGCCTGAAGTTGTCAATGAGGCTTTCCTCACGGTCAGCGGGAAGGTAACGGATGCCAAAGGCGATCCGCTTCCCGGCGTGAACATCGTTGAAAAAGGAACTGCCAACGGCACTACCACCAATGATGAAGGTATTTTCATTCTCAATACAGAAAATAAAGATGCTGTATTGATATTTACCTATATCGGTTTTGTAGCACAGGAAGTAAGTCTTGGCGGCAAGACCTCATTGAATGTGCAGCTGCAGGCTTCCAATATAAACATGCAGGAAGTAATCGTAGTAGGTTATGGCCAGACAAGAAAAAGCCTGGTGACCGGCGCTATATCTTCTGTCAAAGCTGATCAGTTGACAACCGTTTCTTCCACCCGTCTTGACCAGGCGCTGCAGGGAAGAACAGCAGGTGTACTGGTGTTGCCAACATCCGGTCAGCCCGGTGCAGGATTGAATATCCGCATCAGGGGAGCAGGCTCCAACCGTAATTCAAACCCGCTATACATTATTGACGGTGTAAGGGCCGGTGGTATTGAATACCTCGATCCTTCTGAAGTAGCGTCTATTGAAATACTGAAAGATGCGGCTTCGGCAGCTATCTATGGAGCAGAAGGAGCAAACGGAGTTATCATCATCACTACCAAAACCGGTAAGAGAAATACTGCCGAAGTAACCTACAGCGGCCAATACACACAGCAATCTGTCAAAGATGGCTTCATCGAAATGATGAATGCGCAGCAATACCAGCAATATTTGCAGGAAGCTGGTGTAGCCAGCGCTCCCACACCTGCTGATGTAGCAGGAATAGGTGCCGGTACTGACTGGCTGAAAGAAACGGTACAGTCAGCGCCGCAGCAGCACCATTCATTACAATTCAGCGGCGGTTCTGACAGGTCCAGTTACCTGATCAGCGGAACATTGTTCACGCAGGAAGGTATTGTTGGCGGCGATAAATCAAGGTTCAACCGGTACACTGTCCGCTTCAACGGCGATCATAAGATCAAACCCTGGCTGAACATCGGCAACAGGTTGTCTTATTCTCATCATAAACGCAGGGCCGTGTCAGATAACAATGAGTTCGGTTCTATACTGGCCAGTGCATTGGTCATGGATCCTGTAACGCCGGTCACCTATTCAGGTACTTTACCGGTGCATGTGCAGAATGCTTTATTAGCGAACAAGCCTTTGCGTCGTGATGCCAATGGCAATATTTACGGTATCTCTAATTTCCTGAAAGGTGAATATGGTAACCCGCTTGCGAGGATCGATATGGCAAAAGGCGAAAATGTACAGAATAAGATAGTCGGTAATGTATTTGTGGAAATAGAACCTATTAAAGGGCTTAACATCACTTCAAGATTTGGTATTGATGCTGCTTTCCAGACAGGACATGGATGGACACCTACTTTCTGGTTCTCTGATGAAAGCCAGAATACTATTGCCAATGGCTATGACTATAGCAATAACTGGTACACCTGGCAGTGGGAAAACTTTGCCACCTACAAAAGAAGTTTTGGCGAACATCAGTTCACCCTGCTCGGTGGCGTGTCAGCTATCAAAACACATGAATATCACATAGGCGGCAGTTATTCCGGGTTATTTAAGGAAGATGACCGCTTCTCTTACGCCGACTTTGTGCCGGATGATGTGGACCGTATAGGAAGTAATGCTTTTGACTATACGCTGGCTTCGATGTTTGGCAGGTTGTCCTATACCTACAAAGACAGGTATCTCGTAAATGCATCCGTACGTCGTGACGGAAGTTCCAAACTGGCTCCCGGTAATCAATGGAAAATATATCCTGCTGTATCAGCCGGATGGGTACTGTCCAATGAAGACTTCTTCCAGTCTGTATTATCAGACAAATTCAATTACGTGAAGCTTCGCGGCAGTTGGGGACAGAATGGTAATGTCAGCTCTATCGGTATCGGCGAATGGCTGAATGCCATTGGCGCCAATATGCTGTATCCTGATGGTAATGGCAACCTGATCGTAGGCGCTGCTCCTACCAGCCTGGCTAACCCTGAACTGACATGGGAGACCAGTGAACAGTTTGATATCGGCGCCGACCTCGCTTTCTTCAGCAATAAGCTGAACATAACAGTGGATTATTACAAGAAAACAACGAAAGACCTGCTGACAGATGGTAATGCCCCGATCATTGCCGGGAATACATTAAAAACGAAGAATGCAGGTAATGTTGTCAACAAAGGTTTTGAAATAGAGTTGTCCTATAATCATAAAGCCGCTTCAAAGAATGGTTTATCTTATGAGATAGGAGGTAACCTTTCTACGCTCGATAATAATGTAACTTATCTCGATCCCAACTCACCCATACTTTATGGTGCTGGTATCGGAACAGGCTGGTCTGCTACTGCGATGAAAGTAGGTTATCCTTTGTGGTACTTCAATGGGTATAAAACAGACGGTATCTTCCAGTCACAGGCTGATATTACAGATTATCTTACCAAAACAGGGATCACTGGCTACGCACCGAAACCCGGCGATCCAAGGGTCGTGGATGTGAATGGTGATAAGCAAATATCTCCCGGTGACATGACCAATATCGGCAGCCCTCATCCAAGCCTGATGTTTGGCGGACGTTTGAGCCTGGCCTACAAAGGATTTGATCTGCTTGTATTCGTACAGGGGCAAACAGGTAATGACATACTGATGGGCTTTAACCGTACAGACCGGGGTACTGCCAACAAACCCTTGTTCTTCTATACCAACCGCTGGACGGGAGAAGGCAGCACCAATACATGGTTTGCTTCCAATACATCCAATCCTTATATCTACAACAGCGACCTGATGATCTTTGATGGTGCTTACACGAGGATCAGGCAATTACAACTGGGATACACATTGCCGCAGCACATCATGGATAAGTTCAGGATCAGGAAGGCCCGTATATATGTATCGCTGGATGATTTCTTCACTTTTACCAAATATCCCGGGGTGGATCCTGAAGGCGGAAGCAACGGCCAGAATAGTATCGGTATTGACCGTGGTGGTTATCCTGTACCAAGGAAAGCCATTGTAGGGTTAACATTTAGTTTTTAACCATTAAATGTGACAGCAATGAAAAATTATTTAATAAAGACCAGCATAATTTGTTTATCTGCATTAACACTCGCCAGCGGCTGCAAGAAGTTCCTGGAGCAGGAAGTGCCCGGCGCTTATGCAGAACAGGATTTTTATAAAACGGACCAGGATGCCACACAGGCGGTAACGGCTGTGTATGATATGATGCAGGCCCACTACAATAATAACTGGGGAAGCCTGTACATGGTCAAAACAATGCTATCTGATGAAAGCAATGCAGGCGGCAGCGATGCCGGCGACCAGCCCGGTTACCAGACCCTGGATAACTACAACTTCGATGCGACCAATGATAAAGTAAGGGATGCTTGGAGAATGTGTTATTTCACTATCTACCGTGCCAACAAAGTGATCAACAGGACGACACCCGAAACCGATCTCCGCAAAAGGCTGATCGCCGAGGCAAAGTTCCTTCGGGCTTATAATTACTTTGAGCTTGTTTCATTGTGGGGCGATGTTCCTTTGGTGCTGGATGATATTCCACCTGCCCAATATACCAGCACAGGCCGCAAGCCCAAAACTGATGTATATGCGCAGATAGAAAAAGACCTGCAGGAAGCGATGGCCATTCTTCCTTTAAAAAGTGTATTGAGTGGCGCTGACAAATTCCGTGTATCCAAAGGCGCCGCACAGGCATTGCTGGGCAAAGCTTATCTGTATCAGCAGAAATGGACAGAGGCCGCTGCACAATTTGAAGCAGTCATCACTTCTAATCAATTCTCCTTAGCACCATCAGTAGGAGCTGCCTTCTCAAGAGGATTTGAATTCGGGCAGGAATCATTGTTCGAGATATCCTATACCAATTCACGCAGCTATGACTGGGGCAATTTTCCATGGGGAGGTGCACCGGAAAGCAATATTCACATTCAGTTGATGGGGCCGAGAGGTGATTACTACACCAAGGCCCCCGCTGATTCACTGATCGCCGGATGGGGATTCAATTTGCCGAAAAAGAAGCTGTGGGATGCATTCATTGCCGCAGGGGATGCGCAAAGAAGAAAACAGATCATCATGTCCGTCGGCGAACTGACCGCAGCCGGTGGTAACTGGAGTAACCCGACCGCATACGATTATGAAGGATATTTCCAGCGTAAATACGGATCGTTTGGGGCACAAACAGGCGGCCCGATCAGTGAATTGAACTATGGCACCAACTGGAGACATATTCGTTATGCGGATGTATTGCTGATGGCTTCCGAAGCTAATTATCGTGCAAACAATGAGACCAAATCCCGTCAATACCTGAACCTGGTCCGCCAGCGTGCAGGCGGATTGGCTGATGTTACTGCAACTGGCACTGCTTTATTTGATGCGATAGTAAAAGAAAGACAACTGGAACTTGCATTCGAAGGTTTTCGTTACACTGATCTTGTACGCTGGGGACTGGCGCAACAGGAGTTGGGGCCGTTAGGTTTCCAGGCTGCCAGGCATAGCCTGCTGCCTATTCCGGATTATGATGTGCGTACAGCAGGGCTGGCGCAAAATCCTGATTATTGATGCACAGCAGATCATTTTACTAAAAATTCAACTTTTGGATATGAGAAAGTTAATAGAACAAAAACATTCTTTATATATCACAACAGCGATCCTTTCTGTCTTCATCTTCTTTTCATGCAAGTATGAAACAAGGGACCTGCTTCCCAAACCGGTGGCTTCGTTCACCGCTACACCCATTGCCGGTCAAACCAATAAATATTTGCTGACCAGCACATCGCAAAACGGATTCCGGTACGATTGGGACAAAGGCGCCGGCACTTATGTTACCGGCAAAGCGATAGATACGGTGTATTTTCCCGATGCAGGAACTTATACGGTCCGGTTGTTCTTATTTGGTCATAGCGGAACTGACAGCGCCAAACAAAATATTACTGTTGCTGCCGATGATCCGGCTGCGCTGACCCCGTTCAAACTGCTGACGGGCAACAATACACGTAAATGGAAATTAGCGCCGGAACCGGGTGCATTGTGGATCGGTCCTGATGCAAGCACTACCTGGTGGCAGAATGGCGTGGCAGATCTTACTACAAGGGCATGTTTATTCAATGATGAATACACATTTACCAAAGCGGGCAGCACTATGACATTCGATAGCAAAGGGGATTTTTATGTAGATGAAAAGGGGGGTAACCCATGGCCCGCAGGTATGCCGGCTGTAGGGTGCTATGCCAACAGCGCTATTCCTGTTGCGTTTCAGGCGTGGGCCAATAATGCTGTCTTCACTTTTGAAGTGATCAACAATAATAAATTAAAAGTGAACGGCACCGGAGCTCATCTCGGACTATATAAAGCGGGCACACCGCCGGATGCAGCATTACCTGCGCCTGCCGGAAGTGTCACTTATGATATTGTATCCATCACCGCCACCCGCCTCGTATTGAAATTAGATTATGGCTGGGGCGCCTGGAAATTTGTGTATGTAGCAATTTAGGTTCGTTAAGCAGGCAATCAGAGAGTGGAAAGCATTTGCCC
>JAEUVK010000131.1 GCA_016787135.1 Chitinophagaceae bacterium
AAAGTATAATAAAGTGGTGCAGGCAGGCCAATGGCAAAGAAGCCAGCAGCATTTTAAAGACGCTGTTGATTTTATCGCCAGTGGTAAGTTAGGCAATATTCGTACTGTGAAGGTATGGTGCTATATCGCATGGAAAAAACCATTACCATATGTCGCTGACAGTCCTGTACCTGCCGGTGTGGATTATACAAGATGGCTTGGCCCGGCAACGATGCGCCCGTTCAATGTTAACCGCTTTCATTTTACTTTCCGTTGGTTCTGGGATTATGCGGGTGGATTGATGACCGACTGGGGAGTCCATTTACTTGACTATGCTTTATTAGGTATGAATGCCACTGCCCCCAATTCCATCAGCGCCATGGGGGGCAACTTTGGAGATCCCTCTTCACCACAGGAAACACCGGATACACAGTGTGCCCTGTACCAGTTTGATAAGTTCAACCTGGTATGGGATCATGCCATCGGCATCCAAAATGGTTTGTTTGGGAAAGAGCATGGAATTGCTTTTATCGGGGATAACGGCACACTCGAACTTGACAGGGGAGGATGGGAGGTGATAGAAGAAGCCCGCAGTGAAAAGAAGGTATCGGTTGAAAGAAGAAAAGTGATGGATAACGGGCTTGATAAACACATGGAGAATTTTGTAAGTGTGATCCGTTCCCGCAAAATGGAAGACCTGAAATGCCCGATCGAATCAGCTTCGCATATTGCCATCCTGAGCCAGATGGGGAATATTGCTTACCGTTCCGGGAATAAACTGAACTGGGATAAAGCCAAAGGCCGGTTTACGGATGAAACGATCAATAAAAAATACCTGGCAGCATCGTATCATAACGGATATAAGTTACCGAAAGTCTAAAAGGGGCATAAGACTCATTAAAGTCAAACAGGTCATATACAAATAATCAAATTCAAAATTTCTCTTTATAGATTGGCATGAGAATAACCATCATTGGCGGCGGCGTTATCGGGCTGTGTACAGCTTATTATTTACAAAAGACAGGCTATGAAGTAACGGTCATTGACAGGAATAACATCACAGACGGATGTTCTTTTGGCAATATGGGTTATGTGTCGCCCAGTCATTTTATCCCGCTGGCCACGCCGGGTATCATATCACAAGGATTGAAATGGATGCTGAGCGCCTCCAGCCCTTTTTATATTAAACCAAGATTGAACCTTGATCTTATCCGCTGGGGTATGAGCTTCTGGCATTCTTCCACTAAAGAACAGGTTGAAAAAAGCATTCCCCATCTGAATAACCTGCTGCAGCTAAGCCGGGAACTGATGAATGACCTGAAAAAGGAATTACCCGAATCATTTTCGATGATCGAGAAAGGATGCTGGATGCTGTATAAGCAGGAAAAGACCGGCGATCATGAAAAGCATCTTGCAGAGCAGGCGCATGGACTTGGATTGAAAACGGTGATCTGTACGCCGCAACAGGTACAGGGATATGAAACAGAAGTGGAGGTCAATGTGGCAGGTGGTGTATTATATCTTGACGACTGCCATATTGATACAGCCAAGTTCATGCGTGTAATGTTTACCCAATTACAAAAAATGGGAGTGAAGTTCTGGCTGAATACAGAAGTGACCGGTTTTAAGAAAAGCAATGGAAGGATAACCGCAGTCATTACCGACAAGAATGAAATGCCCTGCGAGGAACTGGTGATCGCTAATGGCTCATGGATAGGAAAATTATCCAAACAATTAGGTATTCGCATGCTGATGCAGCCGGGTAAAGGCTATAGCATGGTGTACAATAATCTTTCCAAAAACCTGCTGTATCCATCCATACTGATTGATGACCGAACCGCTACCACACCGATTGACAGATGGCTGCGTATTGGCGGCACGATGGAACTCAGCGGCCATAGCGATAATATTCTTCCTAAAAGGGTCATGGCGATCTATAATGCTTTTAAAAAATATTACCCTTCCATGAGCCTGCCTGAGCCGGATATTAGCAAAGCCTGGTTTGGTTACCGGCCGGTAACCCCGGACGGCATGCCTTACATCGGTCGTCATAGTCAATACAGCAATCTTATTTATGCCGGGGGCCATGCCATGCTGGGGGTAAGTGCCGCTGCTGCTACCGGGAAGCTGGTGGATGAGATTATAGGACATAATCCGGCTACTATTTCATTGGAAGCCTTCCGGCCTGACCGTTGCCGTTGATAACTCAACTTTTAGTTTGCGTAGCTGTTAGTACCTTAGCCAAAATCATTTACATGAAAAAGCTTGTCTTTGTTCCCCTCTTTTCATTATCGCTGACCGCTTTATATGCACAGCAACACCAACTGATCAAAAAATGGGAAAGCGATACGGTATTGAAAGTGTCGGAGTCGGTTCTCTTCGATGCAAAAAATAATGTGTTATATGTTACCAATATTGACGGCACAGAACCCTGGGGCAAAGACGGTAAAGGTTCGGTAGGCAAACTCGGCACAGAAGGCAAGATCATAAATGCCGAATGGGTGACCGGTCTTGACGCCCCTAAAGGAATGGGACTCTATAAAGGAAAATTATATGTGGCCGATATGGAAAACCTGGTGGTGATCGATATTACAAAAGGCAGTATAGAAAAGAAGATCGCTGTAGAGGGTGCCCAGGGACTAAACGATGTGAGCATTGATAAGAACGGTGTGGTGTATGTTTCGGACTCCCGGGCAAAAAGGCTATACCGGGTAATTAATGAAAAAACAGAGTTATTCCTTGATAACCTGAAGGGGCCTAATGGCGTGCTGGTACGTGGAGAGGACCTGTATCTTCTGGATGCCGGCGGTATGTATAAAGTAGAAAAAGACAAAACGTTGACCAAAATAACAGATGGTATGGATGGCGGAACAGACGGAATAGAAAATGTTGCAGGTAATGATTTTATTATTTCCTGCTGGGCCGGTGTGATCTGGTATGTAAATGCTGATGGCACGAAAGAAAAACTGCTGGATACAAGAGAAGAAAAAAGGAATACGGCCGATATAGGATGGGATGTAAAAACAAGAACGGTTTACGTCCCAACGTTCTGGAAAAACTCAGTAGTGGCATACGAGGTAAAGTAACGTTAATTTTGAATGGCGGTTTATTCGCCAACACCAGTCTTTTTATTTTTATCTTCTATGGATTGTACAGCTACACGTTTACCTTACCGGCAGACAGGATCATTTACAAAGATCGTAACGGATTATATTGACCAGGCTGCATCGCTTGCTCCTTTTTATACTTACGCACCTGCATTTAGCAGTATTCAAAAAGCTATTGAAGCAAGAAAAATCTATTCTACAAACAGAAAAGTGCTGGTAACAGAACTAAAAAAACAATACGGAGATCTGCTTACAGGCAAGACCTCTGCTAATATTGACGCCTTACTTTCAGACGACACATTCACCGTAACAACAGCCCACCAGCCGAATATCCTGACCGGTCCGCTTTATTTCATATATAAAATACTTCATGCTATTAAACTGGCAGAACATCTGAAGACTTCTTTTCCCCGGTATAATTTTGTTCCGGTTTATTATATGGGCTCCGAAGATGCCGACCTGGATGAACTTGGCTATATCAATCTCGACGGGAAGAAAATAAAATGGGAAACTAAACAGACCGGTGCTGTAGGCAGAATGACCATTGACAAAGATTTTCTTCAGGTTATTGATGCTGTAGAAGGGCAATTGGGAGTATTACCATTTGGAAAAGATACTCTCCGCTTAGTGAAAGAATGTTATAAAAAGGGAGCGCTGATCCAGGAAGCTACATTCCGTTTTGTGCATGCACTGTTTGCAGAATACGGGCTGGTCGTATTGATCCCCGACAACGCCGGATTAAAAAAACTGGCGATAAAAATATTTGAAGACGACCTGCTGGATCAAACGGCTTCTGAACTTGTCGGGAAAACAATTGAAAAAATAGATGCTGCGGGCTATAAAGTACAGGCCAATCCGAGAGAGATCAACCTGTTTTACCTGAAAGATGCGGTGAGGGAGAGAATAGAGAAGAAGAATGGAAAATGGAGAGTGGTGAATAGTGCAAAGGCATTTACAGAAACAGAACTATTAAATGAACTGAAGGAATACCCGGAACGGTTTAGCCCGAATGTGATCCTTCGTGGTCTGTTCCAGGAAATGATATTACCTAACCTCGTTTTTATCGGCGGGGGAGGAGAGCTGGCCTATTGGCTGCAATACGTGGATATGTTTGCCCACTACAAGATTCCTTTCCCGCTTCTGGTATTGCGTAATTCATTTTTAATAGCTGAAAAAAACTGGCTGGAAAAGACCGGCAAACTTGGATTCTCTGTTGAAGATTTCTTTTTGGCCGAACAGGAATTGCTGAATAAGCTCGTACAAAGAGAAAGCAAAAATCAAATAAAGCTGAATGGTTCGATGACACAGGTAGAACAATTGTATGAGCTGTTCAAAAAACAGGCGGGGGCTGTGGATGTATCTTTGACAAAACATGTTGATGCGCTAAAAGCAAAAGCCGTTTATCGTTTACAGGAATTAGAAAAGAAAATGCTCCGGGCAGAAAAAAGGAAGTTTGCCGACCAGCAGCGGCAGATACATACGATCAAATCTGCACTTTTCCCGGCAGGTGGTTTGCAGGAGCGTTACGACAATATGCTTTATTATTATGCCAAATGGGGAAAGGACTTCATTCAGCAACTTTATGATCACTCATTAAGTCTTGAGCAGGAGTTTGTGATCCTCAGTGGTAAATCGTGAATAGTCCTTGAAAAAGGATCCGCTCGCTATTCACCATTAGCTCTGGATATAATTCTGCAGGTGATGGATCATTTCCCGTTGCGCCAGGATGGTCTCTTTCACTACATCACTCATGGAGATAATACCAGCGAGTTTGCCTCCGTCAAAAACGGGCATATAACGGATGTTAAGCGACGTCATCAATGCCATACAATGTTCAATTGACTCAGAAGGGTTTACCGGAGGCAGGTCAGTGGACATGATCTCTGATACCTGGGTGTCCGTAGAATTCTTTCCTTTCAATATCACCTTGCGGGAATAATCCCTTTCTGACATGATACCGAGAAATTTATCTCCTTCCATGATAACTACAGAGCCAATATTCCTTTCGGCCATAATTTTCAGGGCATCCACTACAGGGGTTTCAGGGGAGACACTAACAATAGTGGCGCCTTTGCGGGCAAGTAAAGCAGATACACTTCTCATACGGCGTTGTTTTGTAAATGAATTTACGGAAAGATTCGATACCAAAAACCGTCGTTTTTGGCAGGCTCAATCGAACTTATTCTCCCATCCGTCTTTCTTCAGTTTCGCCACTTTTTCGATCACTTCATTATTCAGGGAGCTTTTGTAATCCGCTACTTTTTGGAGAACAGCATTATCAGATGAGCCAATGATCTCAGCAGCCAGAATACCTGCATTCTTTGCCGCATTGAGGGCTACAGTAGCAACAGGCACACCGTTCGGCATCTGAAGAATGGAAAGAACAGAATCCCAGCCATCAATGGAGTTGGAAGACTTGATAGGCACGCCGATGACGGGCAAAGGTGTAATAGATGCCACCATTCCGGGTAAATGGGCGGCGCCTCCGGCTCCGGCAACAATCACTTTTAGTCCCCGGTCAGCGGCTTTTTGTGCATAGTCCACCATGCGAAGAGGAGTACGATGTGCCGAAACAACAGTTACTTCATGGGGAATATCAAATTGTTTAAGAATATCCGACGCTGCCTGCATTACATTCAGGTCACTGTCGCTGCCCATGATGATGCCAACCAAAGGATTCATGAAAGAAGTTTATACAGCAAAGAAACGTGAAAAAAGAATCACTGCAAACCTGCTGGCTACCAGCAAGGGCGCAACGGCACAAAACTTTCATTATGGTGTTTTGGGGCTGTTGCGGGAAATCTATTTAATCAACTCGCCTTTCAGCCGCAGCAACTCTGTTTCGGCGAGCTTTGTATTATAACGGGCAGCAATCAGCCGGTTATAAGCTGCTTCCAGGCTATTCTGGGCTTCCCGCAACTGAATATAGGTAGCAGCGCCAAGACGATAAGTTTCGAAAATGATACTCACATTCTCTTTTGCCAGCAGGATATTCTCTTCTTCCAATTTCAACGCCTGTTTTTGTGCTTCATAGTCTTTGAAAGCATTGAGTACACTTAAATTGATCTGTGACCTTTGATTTTGATAGACCAATTCACGAAATTGTATATCTGTCTGCGCCTGTTTGATCAGCCGTTTGGTATTGAAATTATTCAGAATAGGGATCGTGGCGGTGAATCCGTAGTTGAAACCTTTGGCCTGATTGAACAAAGGTGAGAATGGATTGATGACCGTCTTATTATCCGTACGGCTGAAGTTATATGCCGAATTAAACGATACAGTGGGATAGCGTTCAGCTTTTCTTTCTTTCAGCGTGAACCTGGCAATATCAATATTTTTTCCGGCGATCAGCAATAATGGGTTGGTCTTTTCCATTCCATTCTGGATATCAACCAGTGAAAGTTGTGTATTTAAAATGATAGTATCCAAAACCTCATAAGAGATGTCACCGGCAACATTCATGGACTGGTTCAACTGCTCTTTTAACTGAGCGATCAGCGTTTGCTGGTTCAGTTGCGCTGCTTTTTGCGCATTCAGATCCACTTTACTTTGCAGCAGGTCAGGTTTGGCGCCGGTACCAATATCCAATTTGTACTGGGCCAGCTTCACCCTTTCATTATTGATGGACATCTGTTCTTCGATGGCCTTCAATTGCTGTTTCTGCCTGACAATACTGTAGTAATTAGTAATGACCGCGGCTACTGTATTTACCACCTGGTTCTTGATGGTGAGTTCACCGAGCCGGATGAATTCTTCCGCTTTATCCCTGGCAGCAAACATCTTTAATCCGTCAAACAGGGTCCAGTTCAATGCAAGCCCTGCTGCAATGTTGTGTGATTTGATCCCCTTACTTTCTCTTTTACTACCATCGGCAAGCGTTTGTTTCTGTGCATTATTGTTCCATGTAGTGCCAAGGTTACCATTCAGCCGTGGAATAAAAACTGCATTGCGATAAGAATAATCCAATGCTGCAACTGCTGAATCATTTTTAGAAAGCTGTATATCGTAATTATTCTGTAATGCCGTTGCTATGGCTTCTTCCAGCGTCAGCATACGTTGTGCGTGAATACCTGGTATAATAAAAAGAGAAGCTGCAAAAAGAATAAAACGCACAAGTATGCCCTTCGACGGGGGCGGGGTGAACTGCAACATAGCTGATCGGTTATTTAAGCTGGTCACATTATTAATTTTCATGCCCGGGGTCTTCCGGGGATACTTCTGCAAATTTTGCATCCAGGTCGCTTACTTTCTTTTTAGAAGATAAATAAGAATATAATGCAGGCACTACATACAATGTCAGCACCAGAGCAAACAGCATACCACCTACGATAACAATACCAAGTGGAATACGACTTTTGCCTGCAGAACCGACGGCCATTGCAATAGGTAATGCCCCAAGTGTCGTCGCCAGTGTTGTCATCAGGATCGGTCGCAAACGGGCCACTGCTGAATCTATAGCAGCAGGGATCTTTTTTTCGCCATGTCTCCTTTTTTGGTTGGCAAACTCTACGATCAGGATACCGTTCTTCGTTACAAGTCCTATCAGCATGATCATCCCGATCTGTGAAAAGATATTAAGTGTTTGACCAAAAAGCCACAGGCTTAATACAGCACCGGCCAATGCCAAAGGCACCGTGATCATTATAATGAGCGGGTCAATAAAGCTTTCAAACTGTGCGGCCAGTACCAGGAAAATAAGTACCAGCGCCAATAGAAAGGCAAATAAGGTATTGGAACTGCTCTCCTGGAAATCCCGTGAGGCGCCACTAAGGGCTGTTTCAAATGATTCATCAAGCACTTTCCTGGCGATCTTTTCCATTTCATTGATGCCATCACCGATCGTTTTGCCGGGAGCAAGCCCCGCCTGTATGGTCGCACTTTTGAAACGATTGAAATGATAGATAGTAGGAGGGTTGGCTGTCTCTTCCATTTTCACCAGGTTATCTAATTGTATCAGCTCTCCCCGGTTATTACGGACAAATAGGCCCTTCACATCAAGAGGATCATCCCTGTCCTGGCGATCTACCTGTCCGATTACCTGGTATTGTTTGCCGTTCATGATAAAGTAGCCGAACCTTCTTCCGCTTAACGCCAGTTGAAGCGTATTGGTTACATCCAATACTGATACACCCAGTTCGTTTGCTTTCAGGCGGTCAATGGTAACGAGTAATTCCGGCTGGTTAAACTTAAGGTTTACGTCAAAATTCTGGAAGGTTGGGTTCTTTCTTACCTCTTCCAGAAACTGCGGAACTTTCTCTTTCAGTTTATCAAAGTTCAGGTTCTGCAACACGAATTGAACCGGGAAAGCACCCCGACCTCCAAGGCCTACGGAAATGGTTTGTTCCTGTGTGGCAAATACCCGTACATTGGTATATCGCCTGAACATCCTGGTCAACTGCTGTGCTATCTGATCCTGTGACCTTTTTCTTTCACCTGCATCTGTAAGCCCGATTGCAACAATTCCGGCATTGGAGCCACCACCGCCAAAACCGGGTGCAAATGTGAGTACGACGCTTTTTTCGGGCACCGAGTCAAGCACTTGTTGCGTGATCTCATAGGCCATCCTATCTGTGAAATCAAAATCAGTGCCCTCCGGCCCGAGTATGCTGGAGCGGATACGATTACGGTCCTCCATCGGCGCCAGTTCGGAAGGAAGCTGTGAGCCAATGAAAAAAATGATACCTACGCAAGCCAGTACTATGACAAATGCCAGCCAACGCAAACGCATAAAGCCATGCAACGTTTTACGATATAGATTTTCAAGTCCTGCAAAAAAAGGTTCCGTTACCCGGTAAAACCATGAGTGTTTATGTACATTCTTTTTTGTCAGGAAAATATTCAGTACAGGAGTTAGCGATAATGATACAAATGCAGAGATCAATACCGCACCGGCGAGTACAATACCGAATTCGCGGAACAACCTGCCCACAAAACCTTCCAGGAAAATGATCGGTAAGAATACTATGGCGAGTGTAATAGAAGTAGCGATGACGGCGAAATAGATCTCTTTGGAACCCTCCAGGGCTGCTTTGTGTTTATTCATACCCTGTTCCATCTTTTTGAATATGTTTTCCGTCACCACGATGCCGTCATCCACTACAAGGCCTGTAGCGAGAACTATGGCAAGTAATGTCAGCACATTCATGGAAAAACCCATGACATACATGATAAAAAATGCGCCGATCAGGGAAACCGGGATATCGATCAATGGCCGGAAGGCAATGATCCATTCACGGAAGAAGAGGAAGATGATCAGCACCACCAATGTAATAGCTATGATCAGCGTTTCTTTCACTTCGCCGATGGCATTACGGACAAAAGTGGTACGGTCATACCCTACCTCCAGCAGGATATCAGCCGGCATATCCTTTTTTATCTCCCCGATCCTTTTATATACCTCGTCGGTAATCTCTATCTGGTTACTGCCCGGCTGCGCTACCACACCCATATTTACCGAAGGCACATTATTCTTACGGGAAGATTGTTCCTCATTATCGGGCCCTAATACAGCATATCCCACGTCTTTAAACCTGACTATGCCATTATTATCTTCACGAAGTATAAGATTGTTGAACTCTTCTTCAGTGGTCAGCTTACCAAATGTCTTTACGATCAGCTGTGTTTCATTACCGCGGATCTTACCGCCGGGTAATTCAATATTCTCCCGGTCAAGTGCGGAACGTATATCACCGATAGTGAGTTTGTATGAGGCTAGTTTAGCCGGGTCTATCCACATCCGCATAGAATAGCGGCGGCCAAATACATTGACCGAGCTCACACCCGGAATCGTCTGCAATCTTTCCTGTACCACATTCTCGGCATAATCGGTCAGTTCCATCAGGCCTTTTGTCTGGCTTTGTATCTGCAGGAACATGATGGGGTCAGAATCAGAGTCAGCTTTACTTACTATAGGAGGAGCATCTATATCCTGCGGCAGGTTACCGACCGCCTGCGATACCTTATCCCGTACATCGTTAGCAGCTCTTTCCAGGTCAACGCCAAGGTCAAACTCCACCGTTATATTGCTACTGCCCTGGGAACTATTGGAAGTGATATTCTTTACCCCCTGCACTCCGTTGATCGCTTTTTCCAGCGGCTCGGTGATCTGTTGTTCTATGATGTCTGCATTTGCACCGGCATAAGATGTACGGACATTGATCACCGCAGGGTCAATCGCAGGATATTCTCTTACGCCAAGAAAATTATATCCTATAGCCCCAAAAATGATAATGACAATAGAGCATACTATTGCCAAAACTGGTCTCCGGAGACTTAGCTCTGATAAATTCATCCTTTCTTATTTTATCATTTGATCTTAGAAAGTTTTACATCGCTTCCTGCTCTCAGGAACATTAAGCCGGTAGTCAGAACCGTGTCCCCGGCATTCAAACCTGAAACTATCTGAATATTGGCAGAATCACGGACGCCGGTAGTTATCTCAGCAGTGACAGCTTTACCGCTGCGATAAACGAAAGCCAGTTTTTTTCTTCCCTGCGGCAAAACAGAACTGTTGGGGATCATAAGGGCATTATCATTTTTACCAAGGATCATTTTCACCTTAGCAAAAGCGCCGGGAATAAGTAACTGGTCTTTGCCTTTTACAATCGCCCTTACTGAAAGACTGCGGCTGTTTTCCTCAATAGCAACTTCAGTAGCTGATACCACTGCATGAAATATAGCGGCAGATCCATCTACTGAAAACTGTATATCCTGGCCATTCTTTATCTGGGCGCCGTATTTCTCGGGAACAGTGAATTGCAGTTTTAACTGATCGACCTGGGCTATCGTTGCGATGATTGTAGCCGATGTGACGAATGCCCCCGGGCTGATATTCTTCAACCCCAGCTTGCCGCTGAATGGTGCATGTATAGCCGTTTTGGAAATTGCTTCCTTCGTGATCTCGATATCCGCCTTGATATTATTTACGTTCAGCAAACTAAGGTCATAGTCCTGCTGGCTGATACCCTGTATCTTCAATAACTGTGCAGAACGCTTTTCGGATTGCTCTGCAATGCCTAATTGTACTTCCAGCTTTTTCAACTGTGCCTGGAGGTCGCCATCATTGATCTTTGCCAGCAAAGAGCCTTTACTGACAAAACTTCCTTCTTTTACATTCAGCAATACCAGGCGGCCTGAGATCTCAGGATGTATCTCTGTAGATTCAAAAGGAAGGATGGTGCCGGGTACTTCAATATTATCATTGATACTTTCAGGTTTTATAATGTAAGCTTCAACGGAAAGTGGCGGCTGGCCGGCATTAGCTTGCTGCGGTTGAGCAGCTTTCTTGTCCTTGCCACCACATGACGCCAGTAATAATAGAACCAATGACGGGAAAATAACTCTCATGTTTTTCTTTGTGTGCTGTTGGTTAAAATACTCAGGGACGTAAAGGTAAGGATAAGACAATCCTTTGACGTCAAACGGATAAGAAACCTTTCGCTCAAAACCGGGACAGGTATGAGCGGCCACGTCAATGGATAAAAGGGGGATCAGGAACGGGCAAACAAAGTATACTTGATCTTGTTCGACTGGTGCAATAATTCCTGCTTATCACGGCTCATAATGGTGACATGCCCCATTTTCCGGCCGGGCTTTGTTTGTTTTTTGCCATATAAATGCACAAAAGCAGATTCGATCTTCAGTACGTCTTCCAAACCGGCATATTTAACATCGCCGCTGTACCCATTATCACCGACAATATTCACCATGATGGAAGGCAGTATCTGTTCGGCGTTTCCTAAGGGGTAACCAAGTATCACCCGCCAGAGCATATCGAATTGTGAGCAATAATGCGCCTCAATAGTATGATGGCCGCTATTGTGCACCCGGGGTGCCGTTTCATTCACAAAAACATCCCCATTCCGGTCAATGAACATTTCCACGGCGAATATTCCTGGCGATTTAAAGTTTCTTACGACAGATAATGCGATTGCTTCAACTTTCCACAATATTCTTGTTTCTAACTCCGCGGGGCATATCTGGAAATCCAAAAGATTGAGATGAGGATCAAAGACCATTTCGACGGGCGGGTATAATGCGGTTTCTCCTTTTTCATTAATGGCCACCATCTGCGCTATTTCCTTGTGCACATTCACCATTTTTTCCAAAACAGATGTGGCTGCAAATCCTTTTTCAATATCCAGCTTCTCTTTAATGATCTGCACCCCGCGGCCATCATATCCGCCTTCAGCTAATTTATGTACTGCAGGCAGAAAATCTTCCTGCTCTTTCAGTTCATTAAGGTTATTGGTAACAATAAAAGCGGCCGAAGGGATATCAAAAGATTTGTAATACTCTTTCTGCAGTATCTTATTCTTGATGGTCCTGAGCACTGAAGGCCGGGGAAATACTTTCACTCCCTCTGTTTCAAGTTTTTCCAGCGCCTCTGCATTCACATTCTCGATCTCGATGGTGATTGCATATAGTCCCTTGCCAAAATTATATACATCTTCAAAATTCCGGATATCCCCCTTAATAAAGTGATGACAGAGATGCGCCGCCGGGCATTCAGGGTCATTTTCCATGACAAAAGTTTCCACCGTATAATTAGCCGCTGCCTGCAGCAGCATTCTTCCCAATTGTCCGCCACCGAGTATCCCGACCCTGAGTGAAGCCGAAAGGTTTTGCATGGCGCAAAGATAAGTGAACGTGATTTTACGCTGCCTATTATGCAAAATGTCTCAAAACAGTAAAGTCTTAAAATAATTATCTCATTACTATTTAATTAATCTAAATTGGCTGTATAAATTGTGAACCTTTCATGGTTTACTCTATCCGAAAGCTGCTTATCAGTTTCGCCATCGTTATCGTCGTGGTACTGTTGATCGTATTGCGCACTTTTTCCACGCTGCGGTCGCAGGAAGAAGAGCAGATCGGGATCGATCGTTCAAGAATAGCTTTGCAAAAATTAGGGCCCGCCATTATTCATGTAAAGGAATTGGAATCTGTGGCTGTCAGTTACTTCAGTACCGGCGATCAAAAACTACTGACTCTTTTAGATAAGGCT
This sequence comes from Chitinophagaceae bacterium, assembly GCA_016787135.1. Lineage (GTDB taxonomy): Bacteria > Bacteroidota > Bacteroidia > Chitinophagales > Chitinophagaceae > VBAT01. The sequence goes on from JAEUVK010000131.1 coordinate 13,093, forward strand.
GCCGGCATGATGAATGACGATTCAGCCAATATGATATCGCTGTCCTATGCGATTGCAGAAAAAGGCCGGACATACCTTGAATTGGCACGTATCGCTCATGATCTGTCTTTATTGAGTAACGGGGACATTATATCCCAAACCATTCCTGGTTCAGCGATCGTATCAGCCGGCCATAGTATCCCGCTTGCAGATAAATTCATAGATATTGCTACCCAACTGGAAAACGAAAACCGGCAAATACTAAACAATTCCTATAAAAAGAGTATCGGTCTTACACGGGAAACCTTTTCGTTTGTACGGATATTGTCGGTGCTTGTAGGGCTGATACTGGTGATTAGCTTCTGGTTCATCTATCATGATGTAAAAAATACCCAAAAGGCCGGGCAGCAGTTGAAACAATTCAATGCTGAACTGGAAAAACAGGTGACCGAAAAAACGGTCGTCATCCGCAAGAACGAAGAAAAATACCGGTCGCTGTTTGAATCCATGACTGACGCCTATTCAAAAGTGGACATGTCGGGAAAAATAATCGAATTCAATCCTGCATTCAGGAGCCTTATAGGTTATGAAGCCAAAGAAATACTGCAGCTTACTTATTCCGGTATTACGCCGGAAAAATGGCATACCATGGAGAATACTATCTTACAGCAGCAGGTGATGACCCGTGGTTTCTCTGATATCTATGAGAAAGAATATATTCATAAGAACGGTAAGATATTCCCGGTAGAACTAAGGACATATCTGTTAAAAAATGATGCAGGAGCACCTGTTTCTATGTGGGCTATCATCCGGGATATATCTGCCAGGAAAGAAGCAGAAAGTAAACTGGAGGAATCAGAAAGAAGTCTTCGCTATGTAATGGCCAGTATGTCTGACAATTTTTATGTGATTGATAGAGATTACCGGGTCACCCTGATAAATGAAGCGGCACAAAGAAATCTGCAAAAAGCATGGGGAAGGCCGGTCAGCATCGGGACGAATATACTTGACCTTATACCTGATGAAAAAGATGAACCGATAAGAACCAGCCTGGGTAAGGTAATGTCAGGCGAAAGGATCGAATATGAATTGAATGTACCACGGGAAGGATTACCGCCATGGGTACTGGTATCTTATATACCTGTCACTGATGAAAAAGGGATGATCATCGGCGCCTGTATTACAGCCAGGGATATAACTGAACGCAAAATGGCAGAAGAGGAAATAATAAAAGCCAATGAAAGATTCAGCCTGGTCTCACAAGCTACCCATGATGCAGTATGGGACTGGGATATGGTTAGCGATCATAACTGGGGTAATGATGTCTTTTATGAATATTATGGCCTGCAGCCTGGTGAGATATGGAAATACGAAAGCTTTTTGGCAAGGGTTCACCCTGATGACAGAACAAGGATAGAAGAACGGATGCAGACAGCCATTATAAATAAAGGTGAGGCAGTATCTGAAGAGTTCCGCTTTCGTATACCTGATGGCAGTTATCGCCATTTTTATGACAGGGCGTACATAATTTACGACAAAGACAAGAGGCCGGTAAGGATGCTGGGTTCCATGATGGATCTGACCGAAAAATACATGCTGGAACGGGAAATACTGAATCAGAAGATACAGGAACAAAAGACCATCACAAGAGCAGTGTTGAATGCAGAAGAAAAAGAGAGGAACAAAATAGGCCGGGAATTGCACGACAACGTAAACCAGATACTGGCAAGTACCAAGCTTTTTATAAAAATGGCTGGAGAAAAAAGCGGCCCGGAGGAATCCAGGCTACTGAACAGATCGGTAGAGCTACTTGACTCGGCAATCGAAGAAATAAGGTCACTTAGTCAAAACCAGGTGACGCCTGTGATGAAGATTGATCTCAGGGAAATGATACAGGTGATAGTGGACAGGCTGAATGACAGCACATCAATTCGCACTGTCTTTGAATACCACCTCGAAAAAGGAATTGATGATGATCTTAAATTAAATATTTATCGCATCATCCAAGAGCAGGTAAATAATATCCTCAAGTATGCGGACGCTTCAGCCATTATCATAAAAGTCGACACCTATGGCGAATATCTAAAAGTATCAGTAGAAGACAATGGGACAGGTTTTGATCCGCAGGCAACACGAACCGGTATCGGTATTTCCAATATGATCAACAGGGTAGAATCCTTTAATGGTGAACTGACTATTATCAGCAGCCCCGGAAATGGATGTAAAATTGAAATACGCATTCCCTGTTGATTCTGCTGAACAAAACAATTTCTTTGTATAATTTTGCTATATGCGGCCCGACTATCCTCATAAACTCTTCAATGACCAGCGCAGCAACTTTAGCCTGCTGATGGAGACATTGGCTATGGACAGTCATTGATTTTGGATATGCCATTTCTGCCATGGCAACGACAATCTTCTTTCGCCGGAATTCATCAATTTCAAAATCATTTACCATGTCATCAACAACGCTTACCAATAAGAATACCGCTATTCAAACAGATTTTCTTCCACTGGAGGGCACAGACTATGTAGAGTTCTACGTTGGCAATGCCAAGCAGGCTGCCCACTATTACATGAGCGCATTTGGCTTCCAGGCCCTCGCCTATGCAGGACCGGAAACCGGCATAAAGGATAAAGCCAGTTATGCGGTGAGGCAACATAAGCTGACCTTTGTACTCACAACACCTTTGCGTTCCGGCAATGAGATCGCCGATCATATCTATAAACATGGAGATGGAGTAAAGTCATTGTCCTTACGTGTCAATGACGCTGCCAAAGCCTGGGAAGAAACTACCCACCGCGGGGCTAAAAGTTATATGGAACCTGTGCGTTTGAAAGATAATGATGGGGAAGTAGTGATGAGCGGGATTCACACCTATGGCGATACGATTCACCTTTTTATTGAAAGAAAAAATTACAAAGGCGCATTCCTGCCGGGTTACCGGGCGTGGAATAACCCTTATTACAAGCCTGCTGATACTGGTTTGCTCTATGTGGACCATTGCGTGGGGAATGTAAACTGGAACCAGATGAACCCCTGGGTAAAATTTTACGAGGAGGTGATGGGATTCAGGAATATCCTGAGCTTTGATGATAAAGATATTTCTACAGAATACTCTGCATTGATGAGCAAGGTAATGAGCAACGGAAATGGTTTTGTCAAATTCCCGATCAACGAACCAGCAGAAGGTAAAAAGAAAAGCCAGGTGGAAGAGTATCTCGAATTTTACAATGGGGAAGGATGCCAGCATGTAGCTATGGCGACCAATGATATTGTTCATACCGTAACTGAATTGAGGAACCGGGGTGTGGAATTCCTCCGTGTTCCAAATACTTATTATGACGATCTTCTTGACAGGGTAGGACATATTGATGAAGACCTGGAGCCATTGAAAGAACTGGGCATCCTTGTTGACCGTGATGATGAAGGCTATCTACTGCAATTATTTTCAAAACCCGTAGAAGACAGGCCCACTTTATTCTTCGAGATCATTCAGCGTAAAGGAGCCAAAAGTTTCGGCAAAGGAAATTTCAAAGCCCTGTTTGAAGCGATTGAAAGGGAACAGGCTGAGAGGGGAAACTTGTAACAGAAGGTCTACGATCCGGACAGTGCAAAGAATAGCATCATTCTGACGGCAAAATGGGCTAAGGAAATGTGGATAACTGTATATGCCGGGGAAAAGTCCGAAAGGGAAACCCTTATTTCATGTCGTTTCTGCCGGGTAACAGGGTATTTTGATCTTTCGGTTTTAAATTCAGATTATATTTACAAATATTTACAGAAATTGCGACATAAAGCGGTGATTCTGTCGTTATCCATAATTGTTAATAGTACGAATGAAAAACCTGATTCTGAGTTTTATTCTGATCCTGTGTGTTGAAGGCCTTGTAGCCCAGCCGTCACCCGCCCCCGGAAAAGGAGGGGCCTCATTCGCTTCCTTTATTGATTTCCAGAGATCATTTACCCGTCCTGAAGAATCTTTCAGAAGAAAAGAAGATACGCTCCAGAAACAGTTTGAGACAAAAGGGCTTAAATGGCCCGCTAATTATATCTACATCCGATCGTTCAAATACGATAGCCAGTTAGAAGTATGGGTAAAAAATGATATAACGGAACCATTCAAATTGTTCAAAACATATAAGGTATGCGCACTTGCCGGCACTCTTGGTCCAAAAAGAATGGAAGGTGATTATCAGGTTCCGGAAGGTTTTTATTATATCAATGAGTTCAACCCGAAAAGCACTTACTATTTGTCCCTTGGTATCAATTATCCCAACATTTCAGACAGGATGCTGAGTGATTCGCTGCGTCCCGGAGGTGATATTTATATTCATGGCAGTTGTGTTACGGTTGGTTGCATTCCCCTTACTGACGAGCAGATCGATGAAGTATATATCCTTGCATCCTATGCCAAAAACCAGGGACAGGATTATATTCCGGTTCATATTTTCCCTGTCAGGTATAACGTACAGAAGAGTGTTAATTACCTGAATAACCTGTCAAAGGATGACCCGGAACTAAAAAGGTTCGCAGCCAGACTGGAAGATGCTTTTGATTATTTTGACAAATACAAACAATTACCCGTTATCATGATCGGTGATAAAGGTGACTATATTGTAAACGGTACTGGCAATCTTAAAGCAAAGCCGGAGCCGGAAGAAGTGCCTGTAAAAAGACGGATACCCATCGCCCGCCGCGAAAGAAAGATCGGCATGCTGGCTGATGCTGTGCATGAATGGCCCAAATTCCCGGGTGGAGCGAATGCCTACACAAAATACCTTGAAGACCTCGGCAAAGACATGGTAAGTTACCTTCCAAAAGGAACCAGAAAAGCTTATGTACAGGTCGAATTCATTATTGACAAAGACGGCACTCCTGTTAACTTCAAAGTATTGCGTGGAGCAAGCGATGAGGATTTTATTGATGAACTGATCACCAAAATGGAAAAAATGCCGGATTGGCAACCTGCTATATTAAATGAAAAACCTGTGGCCAAGAAAATGGTGCAGACAATTGCCATAGAGATCCCGCAGGAACTGGCCGATGCAGGAAGATAAATTTATCCCGCTTATTTATTCATTCATTTCCCGGAAACTCCTCCTTACTTTTCAAGGTTAATTAATTACCCTTTTAAAGGGGTTGTGTTACGATAACCGTTCCGGTATTTCCTCATTATACAAGTGGCTTATACCTTCAGTCACCTGAAAAATCACCTGTCAGCTTTTGTTTTTCAATTTTAGCTCTTAGGTTTATATTTCAGTCAGGCGCCAGCTACTAACACTGATGCTTTGATTTTTATTCACTTAAAATGCTACCCAATGAAAACATTAAAAACTATCCTTTACGGAACTGCGCTGTCGGCTTTCTTATTCGTTTCCTGTCAGCGTGATTCAATTATGGAAACAGTTAAACTGAAAAACAATAACTCAGCCGCATCTGATGGGCAGATCATCCTGAATGCAAAACAAAACCCGCCACAAGGCGTATGCAATCCGAATGCATATGTCATTACTCTTGAAAGCAGGTCTTTTACAAACGGATACTGGGAATGGACATGGAGTGTCTATAATTCCAACCCCGGCAATGGAAATAATGGAACAGTACAGAATCTCAGCCACTGGGGAATGCAACTTGGCAGTTGCGTTAACTTCTCTTCTGTTGTAAGCGGAGCTTATAGCAGCGACGGTTCAAACTGGACCAGTTTTACCCCTTCGTATCAACCTGATCCAAGTCAGGGCTGCATGACCGCTCCTGTGATAAAATTTGACTTTGGCACTACGGGTAATACAAAATCGTATTACCGCCTTATCGTCAACCAGGATTTTACAGAAGGAACCGTACCCGGTTATTATAAATCGGGAAGCAACACGGGCTGCTGCACATTTACCTTGACCGGGATCGGCGGATGTGGCGGGCCAGTCGAGATCGTGGAATAGAATTATCAGTATTTTTATCCTGCATCCATCCTTATTTCTTCATCAATACCTGGATAGTTTCAGGGGTCTGCTGGCGGAGAAGGATGGATGTCTCTTTTATCATATTACGCAGTATATCTTCATTATAATGTCGTATAGTAAGCAACAATAACCCTTTTGTCACCTGTACATCAAAAAGAACTGAAGCTTCCAGAGCCAGCTTCTCTATCCTTTCAGTACGATCATCCATCACACATAGAAAGCTGATAGCTCCGTTCTGTGTCAGGTTCGGTTTTACTTTCAGCTTTTCAAAAAGATGGTATAAATGCCCTACGTGATGTTCTCCGACAAATGAAAAGTCCTTAGAACTCATTTCCAGCATTACCTGATTTTCTTTGAGCACAATAATAGGAGGCAGATATTTCAGCGATCGGCTATGAATAACAGTTCCTTCAAGATCGGGATTCAAAAAACACTTTACATAAAGCGGTATGCCTTTATTCTGCAACGGTTTGATGGTCTTGGGGTGTATGACCTGCGCCCCGTAATAAGCCATTTCGATTACTTCATTATAATTAAGTTCATGAATAGGCTGAGCATCTGGAAACTGCCTGGGGTCTGCATTCATCACACTTTCCACATCTTTCCAAATGGTTTGACTTTCGGCATCCAGCATATTGGCAAAAACAGCAGCGGAATAATCACTGCCTTCTCTACCCAGCGTAGTGCTTTCATTTTCATCTGTAGCGCCAATGAACCCCTGTGTTAAAACAATATCGGCCTCATCGAACAATGGAATAATAGAGCGATGAACTTTGGCCAGAGTGAATTCCCAGTCAATATTTGCATCACGAAAATTGTCATCCGTCCTGATAATGTCTCGTACATCAGTCCAGTTATTATTTATTCCGATCTCATTCAGGTACTGACTGACAATAGCTGTTGAAAACAACTCACCGATACAAACCACCTGATCATAGTAATAATCATATTCCCGAACCGGTTTATCATGCATCAGCCACTCGACCTCAGTGAAGAAATCCCTGAGTTGCTCCTCGCAGGCAAGATAGCGGGTAACCAGCAAGTACCTGGCAGTAGTAAGATGCTGTTGTTTTACCTGTTCGAAAAGCTGAAGGGCCTCTTCCTTTTTGCCATCATAAAATGCCTGTACCACTTTTTCAAGTGCATTCGTTGTCTTGCCCATGGCTGATATAACGATCAGCAATTTTTCCCCGGAAAATTGTTTGAGTATTTCCCCGACATTTTTAACCCGCTCCACGCTGTTGACAGAGGCCCCGCCGAATTTGAAAACCTTCATTTGCGCTGAAAATTTATTCGTTCACAAGTTTGCAAAAGTCGTAATAATCCGTTTAACTTGTCAACTGTATGGCTAACTATCTTGTCAACTTTTCTCTACATTTGTTTCAAACTAACATGCCAGTATGAACGTCAACCGCAGAGTACTCACCCTCGATGAATTTACGATCCAGCAACTTCGCCACATACCTAATGCCACCGGCGAGCTGAGTGGTTTGCTACGTGACATAGGCCTGGCCGCCAAACGGGTCAATGTGGAAGTGAATAAAGCAGGATTGGTGGACATACTCGGCGATGCCGGCAGTGTGAACGTACAGGGGGAAGATGTGAAGAAGCTGGATATATTTGCCAATGACCAGTTTACCGGAGTGCTTCATCACGGTATTAGTTGCGCCGGTATAGGGAGCGAAGAGTTAGATGATTTTGTAGCGTTTGATGATGCTGTCAGTTGTCAGTCAAAATATGTTTGTCTTTTCGATCCGCTGGATGGTAGTGGTAATATCGATGTCAATGTTTCAATCGGTACCATCTTTGGTGTTTATCGCCGTGTGACCGAAAGGGGGGAGGTCGCATCTAAAGAGGATTTTTTGCAAAAAGGCACTCAGCAGGTAGCAGCAGGATATATCATTTATGGCTCATCCACTATGCTTGTATATGCTACAAGAAGGGGTGTGAATGGCTTTACCTTAGATCCTTCTATAGGAGAGTTCACACTCAGCCATCCTGATATCAAGTGTCCTCCGACCGGAAAGATATACTCTGTTAATCATGGTAATTTTTTCCAGTATGACGAAGGCGTAAAAAAATACATTGATATCTGCCAGAAGAAAACTAAAACGACCGGCGGACCATATACCCAACGCTATATCGGCAGTATGGTAGCCGACGTACACCGCAACCTGATCAAAGGGGGCATCTTTATGTACCCCGGCACCATCGATAAACCGAAAGGTAAACTCCGCTTAATGTATGAATGTAATCCGTTTGCTTTCATAGTAGAAGTGGCAGGAGGCAAGGCTACTAATGGCAAGCAAAGGATTCTCGATGTTGAACCTACTGAACTCCACCAGCGAAGTCCTATGTTCATCGGTAGCAAGGATATGATGGCTGAACTAGAAACCTGTATGAGTGAAAAATAATACAAAGCCCGGTGCTGACTCAGAAAGATCAATAGCTTAACGATACAAACAAAATCTGACAGGGTCATATCACATACTCTTGTGATACAGCTAATTTCACATTTTCTGATATAGCTTTTATCAAGGTATATATAGTAATGTTGCGTATCAAACAGTCAAACATCTGCCAGATGGAGATAACGATCATTCCTTATACAAGAGAACACCACGAAGCATTCCGGCAATTGAATCTTGAATGGCTGGACCATTACCATCTTACTGAAAGCCATGACCTGATGATATTGGACGATCCTGAAGGAACGATCATTCAAAATGGCGGGTTTATCTGGATGGCTGAAGCCGGTGGGGAACTGGTGGGATCGGCAGCGCTGATAAAAGAAAAAGAAAGAGAATATGAACTGGCGAAGATGGCGGTCACCGCCGCACATCGCGGCAAAGGCATCAGTAAACTACTGATAGAAAAATGTATCGAAAAGGCAAAAAAGGTTGGAGCGCAAAAGCTATCCCTGTTCTCTAATCACCAATTGCAAACGGCGATCAATCTATACGAAAAATACGGATTCAGGCATGTAGAATTGCATAAATCACCATTTGAAACAGCAGATGTGCGAATGGAACTTGTTCTTTGACATTTTTTTTAACAGTACGGTAAATACCTGTTGCTTTTATGGTGCATGATTGGTATAAATCTTGCCTTGAAGGGAAAAATAATTTTCGACCTGATGAAACGTGTTTCGTTACTGTCCGGCCTTTGCCTTATTGCCCTGGTTATCTGTCTTATTTCTTTTTCTCCTGTTCCTGGTAAAAGCCTTATTGATGACGTATTAAGTCATACCAATCAATTCAGGAGGTCAAAAGGCATGGCTGCCCTGGTCATCAATAGTGACCTGAATGACATTGCCGAAAAACACAGCAGGAATATGGCGCAGGGAAAGGTCGGATTTGGCCATGGGGTATTCAATAAACGTTATAACGCGGCAAAACAAAAGATCCCCGAGTTCAATGCCTTTGCTGAAAATGTTGCCTTCGGTGCCTCGACGGGAAAGGAAGCGGTTGCGATGTGGAAAAACTCAGCGCTGCACCGTCGTAATATGCTCGGCCAGTATAAGTATATCGGTATCGGTATAGCAAAGGACCGTAAAGGGCGCATCTATTATACACAGGTATTTGCGAGGTAAATTTTTTTTCCCGGCATCGGCAGCAAATCGTTTTGCTGTAAATTGCCGCTTTATGGAAAATAAAACTATCATCTCAGTCAGGGATCTTGTAAAGAGCTACGGCAATTTCCAGGCAGTAAAAGGAATTTCTTTTGAAGTATATGAAGGTGAGATATTCGGGTTATTAGGCCCGAATGGCGCCGGTAAATCCACCACGCTGGAGATCATTGAAACACTCCGGCAGAAAACAAGCGGTGAAGTGATCGTGGATAGGCTTAACCTGGATAAACAACCCGACGAGATCAAAAAGATCATCGGCGTACAACTGCAGAGCAGTGGTTATTACCCCGGCCTGAACCTTTTACAGCTTATTGAATTATTCTGCGGATTATATAATCGTGATGTAGAACCCATGGAGTTGCTGGAGATGGTGAACCTGAAAGATAAAGCGAAAGCTAAATTCAAGGACCTGAGCGGCGGTCAGAAACAACGGTTTTCTGTGGCTACCACCCTGATTAATGAGCCACGGATCATTTTCCTGGACGAACCTACCACCGGTCTTGATCCGCAGGCAAGGAGAAGCTTGTGGGAATTGGTCAAAAACATCCGTGAAAGAGGGACCACTGTTATTATTACTACCCATTACATGGATGAAGCCGAATATCTTTGTGACAGGATAGCAATCATTGATTCCGGGAAGATCATTGCATTGGATTCGCCAGACAATATGATAGACAAACTGGTCGCTTCAGGTTTTGAGAGACCAAAAGAAGTCAAGAAAGCAAACCTTGAAGATGTATTTATTCATCTTACCGGTCATTCACTTAGAGAAGAATGATCCGGGATCTCAAATTTGATACCTATTACCATTTATGAGTATTCAAAATAAACTAAAGGAATTTATGAGCAATAAGATCGCTGCCCAAAAAGAGGCTGGTGCCGGTTTTCTGAAAGTAAATAAAGAGAAAGAAGGAGTGGTTGAACTCGCTTCGGGTGTTCAGTACCTTGTCTTAAAAGAGGGAACCGGCACTCAGCCGCTGATCAGTGATACGGTAAAAGCGCATTATAAAGGCGCCTTGCTGGATGGAAAAGAATTTGACAGTTCTTTCAGAAGGAACCAGCCTTTCACTGCACCGTTACGTTCCCTTATCAAAGGCTGGCAGGAAGTATTGCCGCTGATGAAAGAAGGCAGCCATTGGCGTTTATGGATTCCTTCTGATCTGGCTTATGGCGACAGAGGAGCTGGCTCAGATATACCTGGCGGCGCTACATTGATGTTTGAAGTAGAGTTAATAAGCGTAATAAAATAAAAAGCTATGCCGGTAACCATCACAGACCCCCGTTATCCGATAGGCGAATATGAACCACAGCCATTCTCGATTGAAAAAAAAGTGGAATGGCTGGCCGATATCAAATTTTTACCGCTGGCATTGGAAAATGCCATTCTCGACCTCGACGAGAAACAATTACACACACCGTACCGGGATGGCGGATGGACCGTTCACCAACTGGTGCATCATATCGCCGATAGTCATATCAATGCATATTGCCGGTTCAAGCTGGCTTTGACAGAAGATAATCCCACCGTAAAGTCATACGAAGAAAAACTTTGGGCAGAAATGAATGACGTGCAGAAACTACCCATCAATGTTTCAATGACCCTGCTCCATGCCCTGCATGCCCGTTGGTACGAAGCGCTGAAATATGTAAAAGATGATGAATGGAATAACCGGACCGTTGTTCATTCTGCTACAAAAAAAACCATGCGATTGTGGTTCCTGCTCGGTTTATATTCCTGGCATGGTCGTCATCATGTGGCGCATATTACTTCGCTGAGAGAAAGAATGGGGTGGTAGATGAAGTTACAAGTTACCGGTTGCTGGTTGCCGGTCACTCCGTTTTGAATAGCCGACAACAAGTAACGCATAAATATGAAATGGCAGATTCTCTCCTCCGAATACCTCTTCCATGACCTATGGTTCAAAGTAAGAAAAGACATTTGCAAGACACCACAGGGAAAGATCGTTGATCCCTACTATGTGTACGAATTTCCCGAATGGGTAACAGCCGTGCCGGTAACGGAAGACGGAAAAATAATCATGGTGCGTCAATATCGTCATGCAATTGGAGATACCTGTATTGAATTTCCCGGGGGATGCGTGGATGATACCGATGTGAGTTTTGAAGAAGCAGTCAAAAGAGAGTTGCTCGAAGAAACAGGTTATTCGTTCTCAGGTATAAGATCGATCGGCACTACTTCTGCCAACCCTTCTACCAACAATAACCTGATGCATATGTTCCTGGCGACAGGCGGCAAAAAAATAGCCGAACAGGAACTGGATCACAACGAAGAAATAGAGATCGAACTATTTTCTATAGAAGAAGTAAAGCAAATGGTAAGGGAGAATAAGATCATACAATCCATGCATGTTACCTGTTTCCTGTATGCCATGCAGGAACTGGGTGAAATGAAGTTTTAAAATCTTACTTCACCTACCAGGAATACGCTGCCGCAAACAACAATAAGATCGTCCCTGCCTGCTTTCAGTTTCGCCTCATCCAGTGCGGTATTTACATCTTTGAAAGCTTTTCCTTTAAGATAATAGCTTTCAGCTTTATGCTTTAAGCTTTCAGCATCCATTGCCCGGGGGATTTGGGCCTGGGTAAAATAATAACGGGCTGTTTCAGGCAATAAGGAAAGTATCTGATCAATATCCTTATCTTTTACAAACCCTGTTACCACATGCAGTTCATGATGGTCAGTTAATTCGATCTGCTCCAGCAGTTGTCTTATGCCATCTTCATTGTGGCCTACATCCAACACTACCATAGGGGATAGGTGAATGATATCCCATCGCCCGTGCAACCCGGTCAGTTTCTTTACCTGCCGCAATGCTTTTTTAATCACTTCATGCTCAAGTTTCCATCCTTTATTGTTTAACTGGTGACACGTTTCCAGCACGGTCAGCAGGTTCTTTCGCTGGTAAATACCCGGCAGGTCAAGATGATAGATAACGTGGTCTGTTTTATGTTCATTCGCTACTTCCACGATCATCTCCTGCTTTTCCCATCGCCAGTCGGTCGCCTGCAGTTGCTGTGAAGCGATGGAAAGACCGGCATTCATTTGTTTTGCTTTTGCTTCAAATACCGGCAATGTCTCCGGGAGTACTTCACCTATTACAACCGGGACCTTTTCCTTGATGATCCCTGCCTTTTCACCTGCGATCTTTTCCAGTGTATCACCCAGCAGATTCATATGATCCATACCAATATTGGTGATAACGGACACTTCAGGGGTAATGACATTCGTACTATCCAATCTGCCGCCTAACCCGGTTTCGATAATGGCAATATCTGCTTTTTCTTTTGCAAAATAATCAAAGGCCATTGCCACGGTTATCTCGAAGAAACTCGGCTCAATTTCAGAGATCAGCGGGTTGATCCTTTCAGTAAAATCAACGACAAACTCTTTACTGATCATCTCGCCATTTATCCTGATCCGTTCCCTGAAATCTTTCAGGTGGGGAGAAGTATATAAACCTGTTTTGTATCCTGCTGTCTGAAAAATCGCTGCGAGCATATGGCTTACCGATCCTTTTCCATTCGTACCGGCGATATGTACAGACCTGAATGTTACCTGGGGGTTACCTAAAAAATTACACAGCTTTATGGTGTTGTCCAGGTCAGCTTTATAAGCAGCAGCACCGATACGGCTGAACATCGGCAGACGGGTGAAAAGATAGTCGAGTGTTTGCTGGTAATCCATCAGAGATACAGAATGTTTTTATACAGTTCATGGTTCTCTTCATCAAAGCAGACGAAATGAACCTTTTCAATTATAGTATTGGCTTGTATGAACAGGCTTACAGTATGGATAGCTATCTCAGCTGCTTCAGACTTAGGATATCCATAAATACCCGTGCTGATATTGGGGAAGGCTATTGAACGGACTTTATACTCCTCGGCAAGTTTCAGGCTATTGAGATAACAGTTTGCCAGTAGTATGGCTTCATTCCTGCCACCTCCGTTCCACACTGGCCCGACTGTATGGATTACATACTTTGCCGGCAAAAATCCCCCGGTTGTGATCACTGCATTCCCGGTTTTACAGGAGCCCTGCCTGGCAACGATCATCCGGCATTCTTCCAGTATCGCGGGGCCACCTGCACGATGAATAGCGCCATCCACTCCGCCGCCGCCCATCAAAGATGAATTGGCGGCATTCACAATAGCCTCCGTTCTCATCTTTGTAATATCGCCTTTTATCAATTCGATGACAGCATTCATACATCGCAAAAATAGGGAACAGCCTTCCGGTTTCCATCAAACAAAAGTGCCATTCCTTTGGAGAACGGCACTTTCAACAAAACTGTTTTCAAGGTTAGCCACCCATTATAAAATTAAACTCATAAACAACAGTGGATTCATCACTTGTTTTATTAAAACGGTTTCTTCTCAGCCATTCCCGGATGATCTCAATGGCCTGGCCACTTGTATAGGTGGAGCCTCTTGTAGCTCTTACAAAGGTGCCAATCCCATCCGGAGACACTTTTATTTCCGCCAATACTTTTCCACGAAGATTCTCACCGGCATCCATATTTTTCGGGCTGATCACTATGCGGTTACCGCTTATTCTTTTCGGGCCATTACCGGTTCCGCTTCCTGTACCATTGCCACCGCCATTACCACCCCCTGTTCCGCCTCCGTTGCCATTACCATTTCCTACTCCTGAACCATTACCGCTGCCGCCACTCCGGTCATATGTTGTCTCAACACCACCGCCATTTCCGGCCCCGGTTGTGGTTCTTCCCAATACTGCTTTGGGTTTTGGTGGGGCAGGGTTTTCAACCGGTTTCGGATTTGTCTTGACTACCGATGTGTTCTCCACCACTTTATTGACCGGCTTCGGATTAGTTGGTCTTACCACGGCAGGTTCTGCCTTGTCATTATCATCTGTTTCTATATCTTTTGATTCTTCATCCACGCCGGGAGCAGGAGGAGTAGCCTGTGCAATACCCGCAGGACCCGGGGATTGCACCTCATTGCCACCACCACCGCCACCGCCGGAAACTGGTGTGGGAGGTTCATCAGGCAGGTTCAGTTCCACTTCAATAGCTGGAGCTTCTATGATCTTTTCGATCTCAGGTAGTTTCCATTTCAATAAAAACATCAGCAATATCATCAGTCCGGCAAACCCGGCTGTGATCATCGTAGCCTGTGTATTCTTCCTTGCTTCAAGGGTGGCAGACATAGCGTAAGCGTTATTCATGCAAATCTATAGTTTGGTGAACAGGTGCCGAAACCTTTGTTTTTCACACCTGTTACTAACGATGCAAAGCACATGCAACTTGCATGAGGAGGGGCATATGAATTGTTAATATTTTGTATAAGTGCAGGGGAAAAACAATTTTAGGAAGATCCCTGTTCTAAACCCGTTTCGGGTTTCGCAAATTGGCAAGTATTATTCCTGTAAAAACTATGATCATCCCGGTCACATGCACCCGGGTGAATTGTTCATGCAAATACACAACAGAACCAATAGTACCAAAAACAGGAATAAGGTTGCCAAATAGGATCGTTCTCGCTGCCCCGATCTTACTGATGGCTATATTCCATATCCAGAAACAGATCACGGAAGCGCCGAGACCAAGATAAATGATGGATAACAAAAGCCCGCTATTCCATGTAATAGCAGCTGTATGGTCTGTTTCCCACAGAAAAAAGGGGAGTAATAGTAACGTACCTATTGAAAAAATAACGAACAGGAAATTGAGGGGAGAGATGGAGATGGGTTTCTTTTTCACCAATGTGTTATAGACGGCAAAACAACAGGCAGCCGTCATGACCCACAGGTCGCCGGCAGAAAATGTCAGTGTAAGTAGATTATGCCAGTCACCTTTTGCTAACAGGAATAAAACACCGGCAATACAAAATAGTAGTCCGGCCAGTCTCATCCATCCGATCTCTTCTTTGATAAAAATACGGGCCAATACCGTTGCTACGATAGGTGAGGTGGTCGTGCCGATCAATGTCAGGTTGATGGCTGAAGTATGATGCGCCCCGACATAAACGAGAGTATTGAATAAGGCTACACCGGTCAGTGATGCCCAGAATAAGTAATGCCATGACCGCTTCACAGCAGGCCATTCCTTTTTGAACTGTTTGGCAGCAAACGGAAAGATGATGACCGATGCCAGCAGCCATCGGTAAAATGCCAGGCTTACGGGTGGTATTTGCCGGTTCACACTTTTGGCAATGATGAAATTACCCGACCAGATGAATGCAGCCAGCACAGCAAAACTGATGCCTATGTAAGTATTTCTTTGAGTAGTTGGCATTAAAAGAAACGAAGATCTGAACGGGATACAATTATTACACACTCTTCCTGATTCAATGAGCAAAGTCCATGTCAAACTTTCCTTTGATCCTTTCCATCGGAGGATTAAAATAACCGTATCGCAAACCGGGAAATTCTTCCCGGATCAGTTCCTGCAATTGTTTTACACCCATACATTCACCGGTATCCGTCACCCCGATCTTGCCTAAATACCAGTCGGGGTCAATATTGAAATTGCGCCACTGGATCATCTTCAGCCCGGTTGTTTTGATCAGCTTCCGTAAGGCTTCATATTCCGCCACTGAATCGGTCATACCGGGAAAAACGAAGTAATTGATAGATGTCCAGCCACCAAAGGAATTCACCACTTTCAGACTTTCCACGATATCATCAAAATCATAATTGTTTGGCCGATAGTAGGGCATGTATATCTCCCTTCTCGCCGAATTGGTGCTCACCCGTATGGAATCAAGCCCCGCTTCACACAATGCTTTTACAGCATCCGGTCTGGAGCCATTTGTATTGATATTGATGCTGCCTTTTTTTGTATGCTTCCTGATCTCGATGATAGCATCCCGTATCGTTTCCCACATCAGTAAGGGCTCGCCTTCACAGCCCTGGCCAAAACTGATAATAGGGAAAGGCGCTGATTCCAAATGAGGAACTGTGAACTCGACGATCTCTTCAGGTGTCGGCTTGAAAGATAACCTGTCCTGTGTAGATACAATGGGCTCTTCATCAGGCTGCAGCGAGATACAACCTACACAATTAGCATTGCACGCCGGTGATGCCGGCACTGGGCATTCCCATCTGCCCAAAGCAAAATTCCGGGCAGCGGGACAATGATAGGTAAGTGCACAATTATTCGTGAGGTGTGTTACCAGCCGGTTATGCGGGTAATGCTTCTGTAATTCTTTTACTCCTGCTTTTACCTTTTCCCGGTCATACCCGGCACAATCTTGTCGAATATCCGGTTCTATTCTTGTGGCAGGTACATAGAATTTATCATTCAGCCATCCGGCAGCAGTATAGCAAAACAAAGGAAGAGTAGGGGCATCCTTCGCTGTTTCATACGCTGCGAGATAAAAACCTGTATGTGCAGGCGGAATAAATGCAGCTACTGCCCATCCTTTTTCACACAAACGCATCTCGCCGGTCTTTACATCAATACCGATCCCTCTTCTGCCTGGCAATTCATACAAAGAACCTCCATCGGGCAATTCGATCCACTCGTCTTCCGGCACTGGTAATGCATCCCAACCGCTTCTACCGGTTACATAAAGCGAAGTGTCTTCAAAGATGTTGCCTTTGCCGTCAGAGTAGAGAATATATGGTGATGATGACAGGGACATAAAGTTAATCGGTCAAATGAGTCAGTTAGCGGACTGCAATTGCGCCTGGCAAAAGTCGTTAAATTCTTTTTCTCCGGCCTCCTTTTGCAGGTTACTTATCTCTGATTGCAGTATTTTATTATTCTTGAGATCTACAGTTAGCAGGCCGTCTTTCAGGATAACATTGTTCAATTGGCCCCATGTAATATTCTTTTTGGGGAAGGAAGTGTAAACGATCTTTTCTGTATCAACAGTGACCGCAAGCGGTTTTCTGGATAGCTGGTATAAAATAGCGATCACA
>JAEUVK010000161.1 GCA_016787135.1 Chitinophagaceae bacterium
GTCAGTTTGGGAAAGACCGCTTCGCTGCTGGTCGTACTGAAAGCGATCAGTAACGGCTGGGCGATGCGCCTTAATAAGACCGGCACCCGGTTACGCAATATCAGGAACCCGACACCGAGCAGGATGGCCCACAACAAAGCGATACCTATGAGAAAATACAAAAGATACTGCCCGTAAAAATTAAAAACACTTAATCCCTTGGTGGCGATCACGGCGGCAATGGCGCCAAATACACCCAATGGGGCAAAGTTCATCACATACCCTACCATCTTCAATATGATATGCGAAGCAGCATCCAGCGCTTTGATGACGGGTTTTGCAAAATCGCCCAATGCCGTAGCTGCCACGCCAAAGAAAATGCTGAATACCACTAACTGCAGTATCTCATTAGTGGCCATGGCTTCAAATACACTTTTGGGAAATACATGCTCTACGAATTTAGCCAGGGAGAACTCCTGTGTCTTTCCGATCAGGTCTTTGGCGCCGGCTGTATCCGCATTGCTGAGATCAATGGCTGCACCCGGCTGAAAGAAATTGACCAGTAACATACCGAGTAGCAAACTCACCAATGATGCAGTAACAAACCAAAGCAGCGCTTTGCCACCCACACGTCCCACAGTTTTCAGATCGCCGAGCTTGGCGATACCTACTACCAGTGTACAGAATACCAACGGTGCAATAATCATTTGTACCAGGCGAAGGAAGATAGTAGTGAGAAGCTTAATATTAGTGGAAAACTTAGCTATTGATTCGGGAGATGACTGTTTATTTATAACATACCCTACGCCAATACCCAATGCCATTGCAATAAGTATGAATAGGGTGAGCCTGTTTCCTTTTGACATAAGCTGATCGGGTAAAAGAAAGCCGAAAATCGGAAAAAATACCGGATGGCAAAAACATTTAAGGGGCTATAATGCCTTCCGTGTAAAAGATTTGTATCCCGGAATGAAATTATTCTTTATTTTACGACTTTGTATTGCTAAAACCCCAATTGACTATTTATGAGTTTATTCCGGAAAAAATCACTGGATGCGATCCTGACACAAGCAGCCGATTCTGAAAAAGGTCTGAAAAGGACTCTCGGAGCCGGTAATCTTGTAGCTCTCGGTATCGGGGCCATCATTGGTGCCGGCCTGTTTGTCCGTACTGCGGCGGCGGCCGGTCAGGCAGCCGGTCCTGCTGTTACCCTTTCTTTTGTTGTAGCCGCTATTGGCTGTGCATTTGCTGGTCTTTGTTATGCTGAATTCGCTTCAATGATCCCTATTGCCGGAAGCGCTTATGCTTATTCATATGTCACTATGGGCGAACTGATCGCCTGGATCATTGGATGGGCGCTGATCATGGAATATGCACTTGGCGCCGCCACCGTTTCTATTGCCTGGAGTGAATATTTAAACAAGCTGTTCGGAGGCAGCATTCCCTATGAATGGTGCCATTCGCCGTTTGAAAGCTTTACAGATTCGGCAGGCGTTCACCATTCCGGTATCATGAATGCTCCGGCTCTGGTCATTCTGCTGGCATTGACCTTATTGCTGATAAAAGGTACCCAGGAATCTGCATTGGTGAATGCGATCATCGTGTTCATCAAAGTAGCCATTGTTCTTATGTTCATAGCTATCGGCTGGCAATTCATCAAACCCGAGAATCATACTCCTTTCCTGATCCCGGAAGGAACACCTCCTGTCACTGACCAGGCAGGTAAAGTGATTGCTGACTACAGCGGCTGGAACAAACACGGATGGGGAGGTGTACTTGGCGGCGCTGCGATAGTCTTCTTTGCGTTTATAGGATTTGATGCAGTAAGTACGGCGGCGCAGGAAGCCAAGAATCCCAAAAGAGATATGCCGATCGGCATCCTTGGTTCATTGATCGTATGTACCATTCTTTATATCTTATTCGGATATGTTTTGACCGGCGTAGCGGACTGGAAGGATTTTGTTGATCCCGAAAAAGGCCGTGAAGCTTCTGTGGCTTACGCCATCAGTACTTATATGACCGGTTATAAATGGCTGGCTGATGCTGTAACAGTGGCGATACTAGCCGGTTTCTCTTCAGTGATATTAGTAATGCTGATGGGGCAAAGCCGTATCTTTTATACCATGAGCAATGACGGGCTTATTCCAAAAGCATTTGGCGCTATTCACCCGAAATTCAAAACACCGTATAAAGCCAACTGGATATTATTTGTTTTTGTTGGTGCTTTCGCGGCTTTTGTTCCCGGTCATGTGGCAGGCGACCTGACCAGTTTCGGAACACTGTTTGCGTTTGTACTTGTCAGCATCGGTGTCTGGATATTAAGAGTCAAATCTCCTAATCTTGAACGTCCCTTCAAAACACCCCTGGTACCTGTTGTATGCAGCCTCGGTGCGATCATTTGTACAGCCATGATCGTGGGTCTCGACAAACAAACCCTTACTGTCGCCTTTGCCTGGATGGCTATCGGGCTGGTGGTCTATTTTGCCTATAGCAGAAAAAGAAGCAAGCTGGGAAGCCCCGGTGAGATATTACCTAAAGCATCTGATTTCAACTGATAGGTTTGCTGAAATAATCAACCCGTTCTGTATAGCAGGACGGGTTTTTCTTTTACCCCCATTACCTTAAATTTGCAGCCCCGGAGCCTCACCCTGCCCTGCATGGTGACAGTTCATCAACAGAACCCTATTTGACCACTTGACTTATTTGACCTTTTGACCGATTTGATTTAATGACTATATACCATGGGAAGGATTTTTGAAGTTCGTAAAGCCTCGATGTTTGCCCGCTGGGACCGGATGGCTAAACAGTTTACCCGCATCGGAAAAGAAATCGCTATTGCTGTAAAAGCCGGTGGCCCCGACCCTTCTACCAACGCTGCATTACGCCGCTGTTTTCAGAATGCCAAGAGTGTGAACATGCCAAAGGACCGGGTGGAAGCAGCTATCAAAAGAGCACAGGGTAAAGAAATGGACAACTATGATGAGATATTGTATGAAGGATATGGACCACATGGTGTAGCGATATTGGTAGAAACGGCGACCGATAACCACGTAAGAACAGTGGCCAACGTAAAATCTCATTTCAATAAAGGTGGTGGCACGCTGGGCAACAGCGGCAGTGTGGCTTTCCAGTTCAAAAAGATGGGAGTTTTCAAACTGAAACCCGAAGGCATTAATATGGATGATATCGAACTGGAATTAATTGATCATGGTCTTGAAGAGCTGGGAGAAGGAACCGGGGAAAATGGGGAAACCGTGCTGGTACTTCGTTGCGGCTTCACTGATTTTGGCAATATGCAGAAGGCGCTGGAAGAAAAAAATATCACTCCAATTTCTGCCGAGGTGGAATGGATACCCACCACCACTGTTCCCCTGAGCGACGCACAGGCTGAAGATGTCAGCAAACTGATCGAACGCTTAGAGCAGGATGATGACGTACAGAAAGTGTTTCATAATATGGGATAACAGCAATCACTATTTGCAGCGGCCGGTCATTTTATCAGCATCGCTTCTATCCGTTCTATTCGTTTTTTAAGTTCTGCGTTCTCTTTTTGCAATGATTCTACTTGCTGTTGCTGTTCCTGAACGGCCTTTACCAGCGGTACTACAAAAGAAGCATACTGCAAACTATAAAGCCGGCTGTTCCCTTTGGCCGGAGCAACACCATTGAAATTGTAATTACATTCTTTGGCTGCACGTTCAACTTCCTGGGCGAGAAAACCGGTCTGAACAATGTTTTCAATATCATACTTTCCTTCCCATTGAAGTGTGTCGCTGATGTTCATCAACTCGCTTTGCTGATGCATGTTCAGCTTATAGGTAACAGGCCTTAGTCTTGAAATAAAGGCAAGTCCCGGAACATCTGTTTTAATATCATCTTTTATTCTCTCATCGCTATATGTACTCCATCCTACTTGTCCGCCAATCCATGTTACACTTGTATTACCAATTTCAACCGTATTGCTGTTACTGCCTACCTTGCCTGCGTTGTAGCCAATAGCGGTAAAATTTGAAGGATTCAAGCTTGCAATTGTACCTGCTGAATTTCCAATAGCAGTGTTATTACTGCCTGTTGAATTGTTGACTAGAGCGTTATACCCAAATGCAGCATTGCCAGAGCCGGTAGTATTGGAACCAAGGCTGGCATACCCATTAGCAGTATTATTAACACCTATAGTATTGGTGACCATAGAGCCTGATCCGGTAGCCGTGTTATTATTTCCGGTTGTATTGTTGGAAAGTGCATTCAACCCGATGCCTGTATTCGCACGGCCCGTGGAATTCGAATACAGGGTACCATATCCAAATGCCGTGTTATGGAAGCCGGTCAAATTGAAATAAAGAGATCTAAATCCATTCGCCGTGTTAGCATATCCGCTTGTATTGGAATGAAGAGCACCTGCCCCGCTGGATGTGTTTTCATAACCTGTCGTATTTGCACCCATAGAACCGGATCCTATTGCGGTGTTGGAACTCCCCTCACCATTGGAAATGAGTGATTGGTATCCAATAGCGGTATTATAAGAACCTGTTGTATTGCCAGCAAGCGATTGCACACCCAAAGCACTATTGTAGCTGCCTGTTGTATTGCTTTCAAGGGATTTAAAGCCGGCTGTTGTATTGTTAGAACCGGTAGTATTGAATAAAAGCGACTCCCCACCTGTTGCAGTATTACGAAAACCAGAAGTGTTGAAGAAAAGTGACATACTCCCGGTTGCTGTATTTGACGTACCTGTTGTGTTGGAATAAAGTGATGAATTACCGATTGCTGTATTTGACGAACCTGTTGTATTGGAATAAAGAGAAGAATTACCAATTGCAGTATTTACCCAACCTGTAGTGTTGGAAAAGAGGGATTTATCTCCGGTTGCGGTATTTGCATAACCGGTCGTATTCGTAAAAAGTGCTTTCGAACCTATAGCTGTATTTCCTGTGGAATGAGCACTAACTGAAGCACCGTTGCCATTGTTAAATAAAGCCGAATCGCCAACCGCCACCAATCCTGACCTGGTTGTATTACCCCGTAAAGCATTTATGCCAATTGCTACATTTTTTTCACCTGTTGTGTTATTTTGAAGTGCCATATTACCCATGGCAGTATTCGAATTGCCTGTTGTGTTGTTTAAAAGTGCCAGGTTCCCAACAGCAGTATTTTCGTAACCCGTGGAATTACTCACCATCGCCACATTTCCAACGGCTGTGTTGGAGTGCCCGGAGGCATTTCCTAGCAAAGCGACATTTCCAACTGCTGTATTGGAATACCCACCGACATTATACTGAAGACTACGATGGCCTATAGCCGTATTGGCGTTACCGGAAGTATTGCTGAATAGCGCCTTTGAACCTACCGCAACGTTAAATGCTGATCCACCGTTATGGTTAAAAAGCGCCGAGTCGCCAACAGCAACCAGATAGTCGCCGGTAGTATTGTTTAATAAGGCTGCTGAACCAATTGCGATATTGGCATTTCCTGTAGTATTTAACCGCAGGGAATAAAATCCAAGCGCTGTATTAAAAGCACCCGTTGTATTATTATTCAATGAAGAAGCCCCGATAGCCGTATTGCCATTTGAGGTGCTATTTGTCATAAGAGCATTAGTACCCACAGCAGTGTTATAACTGCCCGTAGTATTTGAATACATACTATTCGCTCCATTCGACAAATTATAATTTCCCTGTGTATTGGAATAAAGCGCCATCATACCGCTGGCCGTGTTTTGCAAACCAACCGTATTGGAGTAAAGGGACTGAAATCCCAGAGCGGTATTGCGGTTACCAAAAAGATTACTGTATAATGCCTTTGAACCAATAGCTGTGTTATATCCCTCTCCACCAGCCTGGAAAAACAATGCAGAATCCCCCACTGCCACCAGATTGTTGCCACTACCATTGGTGTATAGCGCATGTGTTCCTACTGCGAGGTTGGAATAACCGGTTAAATTGGAAGAAAGAGCATTATATCCATAGGCGGTATTATGGTTACCGGTTTCATTGGAAAAAAGGGCCAGGTTCCCCATTGCTGTATTGCTATTTCCTGTTGTATTTGCTGATAATGAATAACTCCCAAATGCGGAATTTTGTCCCCCCGTACTATTCGTCGCCAGTGAGGTGTTTCCATAAGCAGAATTATCATTGCCCGTTTCATTGGAAAATAAAGCCTGGTACCCGGAAGCCGTATTGTTATTCCCCCCTGTATTGGATGCCATCGAAAACCGTCCTACAGCTGTATTAAAATGACCCGTTTTATTGGAGAGTAGTGATTGTGATCCGATGGCTGTATTACTATTGCCCGTTGTATTCGATCGCAATGCCGTAAGCCCGACGCCTGTATTTTGATTTCCCGTACTGTTCGCATGAAGGGATTTATAACCAAAAGCAGTGTTGAATCCACCCGTTGTCAATGAGTCCAGTACCCTGAACCCGATACCCGTATTATTGGT
>JAEUVK010000182.1 GCA_016787135.1 Chitinophagaceae bacterium
GATATAGTAGGCACCGGCGGTGATGGCAAGAATACTTTCAATATCTCGACGCTGGCCTGTTTTATCGTAGCGGGTACAGGACAAAAAGTGGCAAAGCATGGAAATTACGGTGCTTCGTCTGTAAGCGGTGCGAGCAACGTGATGGAGCAATTAGGGTATAAATTTAAAAATGACAATGATAAATTAAAGAAGGAGGTGGAAGATGCCGGTATATGTTTCTTGCATGCTCCTATGTTTCACCCGGCATTGAAAACAGTGGGCCCCATCAGGAAGAACCTGGCAATGCGTACCTTCTTCAATATGCTTGGGCCGATGGTGAATCCGGCTTCTCCTAAATTTCAGTTGGTCGGTGTGTACAATCTTGAAATGGCACGAGTATATAATTATTTATTGCAGTTAACCGGCAATTCATTCACGATCATTCATGGCCTTGACGGGTATGATGAGATATCACTGACCAACGATACCAAAGTGATTACGAACGAAGGAGAGAAGATCATGACGCCTGAGCAGTTAGGCAAACGAATGGTATCTGCCATAGATATTGCCGGAGGTAATTCTGTAGAAGATGCTGCAAAAATATTTTCCACCATATTGAAAGGAGATGGTACATGGGCGCAGAATGCGGTAGTGCTGGCGAATGCAGCCATGGCCTTGCATTGTACAGGTAAGTACAAAGTATATGACGATGCCTATAATGAAGCGGTGAAAAGTTTGGAAAGTGGCTCCGCTCATAAGGCTTTGCAAAAACTAGTTTCATTACAATGAGTACGATATTAGATACAATAATAGCCAACAAAAGAAAGGAGATCGAAAAGTTCAAGTCATTGAGCAGTGTTGAGCGTTTTGAACGGGATGGCTTTTTCTGGAAGTTCACCAACCGCTCCCTGGTGCAAAGCCTGCTGAAAGAAGGGAGTACCGGCATTATTGCAGAGTTCAAAAGAAAAAGCCCGACCAAAGGATGGTTCAAGACCAAAGAACTGGAAGTGGAACCGGTGGTGGTACCATATAGTAATTTAGGAGCCGCCGGTATTTCTGTATTGACAGACGAAGCTTTTTTCGGTGGGGATCTCGATGACCTGATCCAAACAAAAGTAATTACCGATGTGCCGGTACTGCGCAAAGATTTTATGGTAGATCCCTGGCAGATCGCAGAAGCAAAAGCATTCGGCGCTGATGTGATATTGCTCATTGCCGCCTGCCTGTCGCGGATAGAAGCGAAGCAGATGGCGGCTTATGCCAAAAACATCGGATTGGAAGTCTTATTGGAGATACACAATGAAGAAGAACTGGACCATATCTGTAATGAAGTGGATATGGTCGGTGTGAACAACCGCAACTTGAAAACATTTAAAGTAGATATCCAAACATCGCTGGAACTTATCAACAAGATACCATCAGACAAACCCGCCATTGCAGAAAGCGGTATCAGTGATGTGGAAACTATTGTAACTTTAAAACAGGCCGGCTTCAAAGGTTTCCTGATCGGGGAAACATTTATGAAAGAAGCCGACCCGGCGATTGCTTTTGCCAGTTTTGTCGAAAAACTTAAAGCAAAAGCGAATGAGAATTAAAGTCTGCGGTATGACATTGCCTGAGCAGGTGACAGCCCTTGATGAAATGGGTGTTGACCTGGCCGGGTTCATATTCTATCCCAAGTCTCCCCGGTATGTGGGCAACAAGATATCGCCGGAGAAAATGAGACAGATTAAAGGAAAGATCGCCAAAGTGGGTGTCTTTGTCAATATGCCGTACGACGAATTGATGAAGACCGTGGAAGACTACCGGCTGGATATGGTGCAACTGCATGGGGATGAGTCGCCGGTGTTTTGTGAAAAGGTAGCCAACTATATTACTGTCGTAAAGGCATTCCGTCTTTCTGACAATGACCCGATAGAATGGATGGTAAAGCCATTTCACGATTCATCAGACATGTATATGTTCGATACGTTAGGCGCTGGTTATGGGGGCACGGGTAAAAAATTTGACTGGGAGGCATTAAAGAAATCGGTGATCAATAAGATCTATTTTCTCAGCGGGGGCATAGAGCCGGGGGATGCAGAAAAGCTGAAAGCGTTTTTGAATGAACCGATAGGGAAAAAGCTCTTTGCCGTGGACATCAACAGTAAGTTTGAAGTCAATGCAGGAATAAAGGATATGGAGAAGGTGAGAAAGTTTGTAAAAGAACTGAAAGGGGAGATAGGGAAGAAAGATAGTGAATAGTTGTCTGAACCGGTATTGGGGGTAGGATTAATGATTATTTAGAATTGAGGTGGTAATAAATACAATCAGAATGACTGAACAAATAACACCCTCCGACAAGCTCAGGGTGACATATCAACAACCCAGCGAACAAGGTTATTATGGCTCTTTTGGTGGCGCATACATACCTGAAATGCTTTATCGGAATGTAGAAGAATTGCGGACAAAGTACCTGGAGATCATCAATGAAGAAGGATTTCAAAAGGAATTCAGTGAGTTGCTGAAAGATTATGCAGGCCGGCCAACACCTTTGTATCATGCGAAGCGTTTAAGCGACCGGTATAAAACAACTGTTTACCTGAAGCGGGAAGACCTTTGCCATACCGGGGCGCATAAGATCAATAATACGATTGGGCAGATATTGCTGGCAGAGCGGCTAGGCAAGAAAAGGATCATTGCAGAAACCGGAGCGGGACAACACGGGGTGGCTACGGCTACAGTTTGCGCATTGAAAGGAGTGCAGTGCATCGTATATATGGGTGAAAAGGATATCGAACGACAGGCGCCGAATGTAGCGAGAATGAAAATGCTGGGAGCAACTGTCATTCCTGCTACTTCAGGAAGTAAGACATTGAAAGATGCCACCAACGAAGCGATTCGTGACTGGATCAATAATCCGAATGATACGCATTACATCATTGGTTCGGTGGTAGGGCCGCATCCTTACCCGGATATGGTGGCACGATTCCAGAGTGTGATCAGTGAAGAGATGAGATGGCAGCTAAAGGAAAAGACGGGAAGTGAGTTGCCTAATTATGTCATTGCCTGTGTGGGTGGCGGCAGTAATGCGGCCGGTGCTTTTTATCATTATCTCGATGAGCCATCCGTGCAATTGATCGCTGTAGAAGCAGCAGGTGAAGGGGTCAATAGCGGGAAAAGCGCCGCGACGACCCAATTAGGCAAACCGGGAATTTTGCATGGCAGCAAAAGCCTGCTGATGCAAACCGAAGATGGCCAGGTAGTAGAGCCCCATAGTATATCGGCAGGACTGGATTATCCCGGTATCGGACCTTTGCATGCCCATTTATTTGAAAGCGGGCGAGCAGTATTCATGAGTGCTACGGATAATAAAGCATTGAATGCCGCGTTTGAACTGGCAAAGCTGGAAGGCATTATCCCTGCACTGGAATCTGCCCATGCATTACATGCGCTAAAAATGATCAATTTCAAAAAGACCGACGTGGTCGTGGTTTGCCTGAGCGGGAGAGGGGATAAGGATCTTGCCACGTATATGATGCACATGAAATAAGACGAAAACAAGGTAAATCAAAGTAGTCAGAGAGGTCAAATAAGTCAAAGCAAATGATTCATATGAAATTCACGGGTTTAATAATTGTAGTTGCTGTTCTTTTTGCTGCCTGCGACCGCAAGCCTTTTGTAGAGCATAAACTGAAGTTTGAGAAAATGAATGGAAGCTGTGAAAAGATCTCTCCTTCATTCAGGATGACCTCCAATTTTGGAGGTGAGCGGTTTGAGTTTGAGAAATGCCTGCCTGCAGATTTCACCAAAGAACAAATGACTGCATCAAGGCAAGGCGATACTGTGTTGATCCAATTTAAGCAACCGGCGCCAGGTAAATCCGGGGATGCTTATGCCATTACTTTAGATATTGACAGTTATCCGAAATACAATTATATCACAATAGATAATGATACGTACGCTATCATTCCTTCCAATTAATGACCATGAGCCGGATCAATGAATTATTTGACAGAAAAAAAGAACGGGTGTTGAATGTGTATTGTACGGCCGGCTTCCCGCAGATGGACAGCACGCTGAAAGTAATGAAAGCCTTACAGAAAAATGGGGCTGATCTTATCGAGCTCGGTATGCCTTACAGCGACCCGCTGGCTGACGGACCGGTGATCCAGCATAGCAGCAGTGTAGCTATTGCCAATGGAATGACCATCGCAGAATTATTTGAGCAATTAAATGGCTTTCGCAAAGAAGTAAATCTTCCGGTGATACTGATGGGGTATATGAACCCGGTATCGCAATATGGGTTTGAAAAATTCTGTGCGGATGCATCAACCGTGGGTATTGATGGATTGATATTACCAGATCTGCCGATGTATGAATTTGAAACAGAATATGGCGCTATCATCAAAAAACATGGACTTGATTTTATTTTCTTAGTGACGCCGGAAACTTCCCTGGAAAGGATCGAAAAACTGGATAGCCTGAGCAGCGGTTTCCTGTATGCAGTTTCTTCTTCCTCCACTACCGGCAGCGATAAGAATATGGCCGATACGGAGCAATACCTGCAAAAGCTTAATAGTCTTCAGCTCAAAAATCCGGTGCTGGTTGGGTTTGGGATAAAAGATAAAACCACTTTTGACGCAGCCTGCAGGCATGCAAATGGTGCTATCATCGGCAGTGCCTTTATTAAGGCATTGGAAACGAGCCCTTCCGTTGAAAATTCTGTTAAAGCCTTCATGGATAGTATTTTGGTCAGCTAGCCGACTATACTGCCAACCAAAAAGCGGTTATCTTTGTCTGTCTATGTATAAAAAACTAAAGTTCCCGATGAAACACGTTTTGACGATCGTTTTTCTTAGTCCGCTTTTAGCATGTGCACAGAATGAAATATCACTGACCGGCAACATTACCGGTCTGACCGAAGGCACCCTTGTTTCCATTACGGATATCAATAATCCTTCTGATACTATTGCTAAAGCCAAAGCGCAAAAAGACGGCGCTATTGTATTAAAGGGTACCATGAAAGAGCCGATGCTGGTCTCTATGAATGTAAGCGGTAAAAGGGCCAATTTATTCCTCGATAATTCTAAAGCAAAGATCACAGGAAATATCAGCGACCTGAAAACGGTAAAAGTGACCGGCTCGCCTTCACAGGCTGCTTTTGATGAGTTTCAGCAAAAGTTCAATCCCCTGTTTGAAAAACTCGGGATGATCAGCCAGCAATTGCAGATGGGTGGCAAAAGAGATAGCCTGGAACCGGCATTGGATAATGTAAGAAGTGATATACAGAAGGAAATTGATCTCTTTATTACCAAACATAATTCATCAGCTGTCAGTAGTTTCTTACTGGCGATCACTATGCAACTGAGCGAGGACGTTTTACTGACCGAAAAGCGTTTCAATTCCCTGCAACCTGCTGCCGTCAAAAATTTTTACGGTAATTACCTGGTACAGACCATTGCTGAGGCAAAGTTTCTCGCAGTGGGTTCTGATGCGATAGATTTTACCCAGGCTGATACGTCAGGCAACCCGGTTGCTCTTTCGTCCTTCCGGGGTAAATATGTATTAGTGGATTTCTGGGCAAGCTGGTGCGGGCCCTGTCGCCAGGAAAATCCTAACGTGGTAAATAATTTTAATAAATTCAAAGAAAAGAATTTTACCGTACTGGGTGTATCTCTCGACAGGCCGGGACAAAAAGAGAAATGGTTACAGGCCATCCATATGGATAAATTGAACTGGACACATGTCAGCGATCTGAATTTCTGGAATAATGCAGTAGCTGTTCAATATAAAGTACAGAGCATACCGCAAAACTTTCTGGTCGGTCCTGATGGTAAGATCGTAGCTAAGAATTTAAGAGGATCGGACCTTGAGTCCAAACTTTGCGAATTACTCGGATGTAATTAAGAATACCGAATACCGAATACCGAACCGGGAATAATGAACAGGAGAAGTATTCTCTCATTCAACATTCATTATTCCCGGTTCAATATTCATGACGGTCTCAGTTCACATCTTTTCCCGCTTTCAGGTTCTCTATCATTCCTTCTACCTGTGTTTTTGCCTGCAGGCCCGGCGCCGAGGCCAATGCCATGTTCGCATATTTCAACGCATTTTTGTAGTCAGCGTTGGCTGAATA
>JAEUVK010000193.1 GCA_016787135.1 Chitinophagaceae bacterium
AAGAATGGGGCATGGAAAGTAAGATGGGAAGGGTTGAAAAAAATGTTCTGATCTGATTGATGAATGATACAATACCGCCCGGACGGTATTGTTCAAACAAATTTATTGTGATAGCTTTTCGGAAAACTTTACATGCTCCGGGGGAAACCTTTTGTCGTTTTTTTACTCCTGCTTTTTATAACCGGAGAAAATTTTGCTCAGCAACCTGAACTGTTATTGCCGGTAGGACATGCTACTCCCATTTCAGGAGTGTGTTTCAGCCCTGATGGAAGGCTGGTTGTCACCATTGGAGAGGAGGAAAAAAATGTAAAGATCTGGGAAACAGAGACCGGTAATCTTATCAAAACGATTGACGCACATGCTGAAAAGATCACTTCCGTTTCTTTTAGCCCTGACGGCAAATACCTGCTGACCACCGGTCATGATCAAACTGCAAGGGTATGGGATATTTCCTCCGGTACGTTATATCATTCTATTTATTACCGTTTCAGCAACTGGATCGAAAAAGGATTCTTCAGCAGTGACGGAAAAAAAATATTGCTGATCTCTGATGATGCGATGGAACTTCATGATCTTTTATCGAAGAAGCTCATTCGCCCCCTGCTGGATACAGTCTCATTCACCGTGACCCAAAACCTGTTCAG
This sequence comes from Chitinophagaceae bacterium, assembly GCA_016787135.1. GTDB lineage: Bacteria > Bacteroidota > Bacteroidia > Chitinophagales > Chitinophagaceae > VBAT01. The sequence continues at coordinate 645 of JAEUVK010000193.1, forward strand.
GGACAGGCATCGTTTTTATAGCTATGATATGAGCCCTGACGGAAGATTTACCATTACGGTCAATTCAGACAGCAGTATTAAATTATGGGATAACGGATCGGGTAAAATACTTACAAAGGTCAAAGACGGTCGGGCTCTTTTTCATCAATGCAATTTCAGCAGGAACGGGGAAAAGTTCCTTGCCGCGACCCGTAACGGTACCACTGTCTGGGAAACAGAGGGAGTAAAACTGGTCAGGTCCAGAACGGATGAAAAGAACTCCGTATGGTTTTCTTTATTTCATCCGGATGGACAGAAAGTGTTGACCATTTCCGCTGACCCGGTAAGCCTCAGGGGAAAACTGGAGCTCTGGGATATAAAGACCGGGGCCGCGGTACAGTCGTATAAGTTACCGGGAGATTCATTGGTTGTATCAGCTGTATTCAATAGTGATGGCAAGCTCCTGCTGACCATGAGTGCAGATGGCGTCACCCGGTTATGGGAAACACAAACCGGCAAGCTTCTTCGTAGTGTATCAGCGTTGCCGCCATTCCTGAAGGCTTCGCTGGAGCAAATGAGCTTCAAAGACTTTTTAGAATATATGCAGGCTGCGTTCAGCGATGACTCAAAATTTATCATAGCTGCAAATCTTAATAATGTAGCATCGGTACAGGCAACTTATACAGGTAAAGAAGTGGCAAAACTGGAAGGGATATCTTCTATGATCAGTATGCCGCGTTACAGCACGGATGGAAAAATCCTGGCTACTGCAGGAAGCACAGGAATTATCAGAATGGGTAAGCGTTCTGAAGGATATGTAGCTGTATGGGACATGACTTCGGGTAATTTGCTGTACGAACTGAAAGGGCATACTGATGCAATAGCAGACATAAAGTTCAGCCAGGATAACAGGTTTATTGCTACGGCTTCAGCCGACAGTACCGCGAGAGTATGGGACCTGTATTCAGGCAAACTGGTAAGGGTCATTGCCGGGCATGAGAAGGGTGTGTACAAATGCTACTTTGCTGATAGCAGTCGCTACCTCATCACACAGACGTTTGCAGGGATGGCCCGGATATGGGATATAGAGAATGGCGACCTCGTAGCATCAGTAAAGCACGACTCTCTTACAGCAGATAGAAATGGCATTTACTACATTACCCTTTCCCAAAACGGGAAGTATTTCATTACTGTTTTTTATGACGACTACAAAGCCGTCGTTACGGAAACAGCTACCGGGAAAAAACTTTTTTCATTTGATCCGGTAAAGGATTCTGTCTTCTCTTTACGAATTGATCCATCAGAGAAATATCTCATGTTCCGGAAGGGTAACAGTGTACATATTACAGACATCCGGACAGGAGAGACACAACGTTTATTTGAACTTACAGAAGCGAAGGGCCTCCGGGAGGCGATGAGTGAAGGAATGCCTGGGCTCGCCATTAATAAAAAAGGGGATGTGGTGGCCATTACCACGGCAGAAGATCTTTTAAAACTGGTAGCATTTCCATCCGGTAAACTGCTTGCTGAACTGAGACCCGGCAGGAAGAAAATTGCCGGAATGGAGTTTACGGCTGATGGTAAATTCCTTTTGACCAATTCGTATGACACTACGATAAAAGTGTGGGATGTGGAAAGCGGAAAACTGTATGCTACCGTCAGGATCGGCGGAGATGATATGTTCGGATTCCCGCTAGCAAGGAACGGCAAACAGTATTTTGTGACACGTTCGTTTGAAAGTGTAATGAAAATATGGGATATCAGTACCGGGAAAGTTGTTTCTTCTGTCCTCGACAAGTTCAATCATAGCCTTACTTATGTGATCAACCCCGTCAGGCCGCAATTTATAATTGATAATAAATTTTCTGTTGATATCTATGATATAGGATCATCAGTGCCGGTATTAAAGATCATTTCAGCAGGCGATGAAGGGTATCTTGTTGTGGATAGCGTCGGGAGATATGACGGTAGCAGCGAGGCCCGCAAGCTTCTTTATTTTACCTGCGGCACCGAGATCATCAGTCTTGACCAGGTAAAAGATCAGCTCTGGGTGCCCGGACTGGCAGAGCGTCTTTTCCACGGCGATACGATCCGGTCAAAGGGTATAACGGACGTCAATATTTGTGGTCTTACACCGCAGGTAAAGGATATCAGTAATCATGAAACAGAGTATAATTATATGATCACTCCCAGGCGTGGGGGGCTGGGAGAAGCAGTAGTATATGTAAACGGGATCGAGGCAAAACGATATAGACCCGCTCAAATGATCAAAAGTGGGAATGATTACCGCCTGAATATTAAAAGAAGCGAACTGAGCTCGTGGTTCGTGGCAGGGCAAACGAACCGTGTGTTGGTGAAGGCCTATACGGCTGGTAATGATATATCATCACGCAGTGTCATAGAAGATGAGGAGGGAGATAGTAAAGCAACTATGCCACCGAATTTGTATGCCGTGATGATAGGAGTGAGTGATTACAAAGGCGATGAACTCGATCTGAAGTATGCAGGAAAGGACGCTTTGGATATTTCTAATGCGGTGGCTGTATCGGCAAAAAAACTACTGAACACAGATGGAAAGGAACATGTTTTCATCTATAACCTGAACACAGAAAAGGATCGTTCCGGGATCCCCGACAAGAACACGATCCGGATGACATTGTCTGCCATCGGGAAAAAAGCGAAGCCCAATGATATACTCCTGATCTTTTTTGCCGGTCATGGAATGATGAGCGGGGAGAAAAAGCAATTTTATTTTTTGACGGCGGATGCTTCCAAAGCTACAGCTGCCGATGCGACAACAGAGGTAGGTATCAGCACTGCCGAGCTATCTGACTGGATGAAACCACAAAATATCAAAGCGCAGAAACGTATTCTTGTATTCGATGCCTGCAACAGCGGACAGGCGATCCGGGATTTTGTAAAACTGGGAGGTGACGATCAAAACTATGTGGCAGCAAGAGATGATGAGAAGACAGAACAGATAAAGGCGATTGAAAAGCTGAATGAAAAGTCAGGTCTATTCATTCTTTCTGCATCAGCCAGTAACCAGAAGGCCTATGAAATGAGCCGTTACTCGCAAGGCATACTTACGTATTCATTATTGAAAGCAATCAAACAGCAGCCGGATATACTCGATAACGGCAAATACCTGAATGTAAGCCGCTGGTTCGGTGCTGCAGAAAGAACGGTGACAGAACTGTCAAAAGAAAATGGGGTAAGACAACAACCGCAACTGATCAGTAATTCCAATTTTAATATTGGCCTGGTGGATGAAGAAGTGATGGCTAAGATACTGTTGCCACAGGAAAAACCCCTGTTTGCTGCCAGCAACCTGCAGAACAGTGACGAAAATATAGCTGCTGATGACCTTGGGTTGAGCCGGATGATCGATAACCACCTTTCTGCTTTATCTGAAAGAGGAACGGCCGCTCCGATCGCTTTCATATCCAATACAGCTACACCCGATGCATATAAACTCGGCGGACGGTATGAAGTGAAGGATAATACTATTACTGTGAAAGTGAATGTACGCAAAGGGAAAGATGTCAAAAGATTTGAACTATCAGGCACAACAGATAAGCTTATTGCACTGGCTGCTGCTATTGCGGAAGAAGCAGCCCGGATGATCAAATAGCATTAAACAGATATAGCTATCCTTTTATTTATACAACTGATCCTGCAAAGAGGACGATACTGGTTTCTTCACTGACCGGCCTTTCCCGGTGACAATAATCATATTTCTTCGTAACATCTCTCACAGGCAGGAAGAACTGGTAATGACTAAATTGCTCCTGATAAATACTTCTTTTGAATACAACGATCAAAGCAACGGTATTTCTACTCAGCAGCCTGGTATTCGAAGCATGCAGTTCCCCTGGTATAGTTACTACCTGGAAGGTCCCGCACCAGGGAAGGCAGCAATATGATAAGATAATGACGGTAGCCGTTTTTCGGGATAAGGATGATTCTTTACGGGCAGAAGCGGAGGATATTTTTGTGAAGGAGATTGAAGGACTAAGCTACCAGGCTGTGCCGGCTTATGCCCAGTTCGGACTAAAGGGCCTGGCAGGCCTGGATCAGGCAGAGACTTATTTCAAACTGTGCCATAATGGTATTGATGCCGTGATGACAATTGCGTTGATAGATGATACGAAAGAAACATTTCAAAAACCAGGAGACATGTATGAGTACCCTGCCAGTCATTATTATAACCGGGTCTGGAATTATCAGAATATCAGTATATCACCGCAGAATGACAGCGCAGGGAGCGATAACGGCCGTTTCTGGGAAATAATACTCTTTGACCTTAATACACTTGAGGCTGTTTGTGTCATGCAGACAAAATCATTCACGCACAATATCACCGGCGTCACTATTGAAGAACTTGGCAGACAGGCCATCCGCAAACTACACAAAGAAAAGGTGCTTACAAAAGGCCGGAAAAACTTTGGTTCTCTCAGGCCATTTTGATGTTAATCACCGCTGCCGCTAACCCCTGTCATTGAAAAAGGCAGTATAACCAGATAGCTTTGGTTGATGCTGATAATGGCAGTGGATGCTAAATAACCTTATATGAAAAAGATAGTGGCCGCATTTGACGGACTCAAATTTTCAGCCAGCACAAGGGATTACGCTATTCAAGTGGCTAAACAAAGCAGTGCCCACCTGGTGGGTATATTCCTGGAAGATTTCTCTTATCATAGCTATAAAGTATATGACCTTATCAGGGAAGAAGGAGAACATTTTGAGGAAAAGCAAAAGCGGCTGGATAAAAAGGATGATAAGCTAAGGGCAGATGCCGCGAACGATTTTGAATCAGCCTGTCAGAAAGCGGGCATTGAGTTCACACTGCATCATGACAGAAGTATTGCCCTGCAGGAACTATTACATGAAAGTATCTATGCCGACCTGCTGATCATTGACAACAGTGAAACTCTGACACATTATACAGAAAAAATACCTACCCGTTTTATACGTGACCTGCTGACTGATGTGCAATGCCCGGTTTTGCTGGTGCCACATAAATTCAAATCAATCGATAAATTGGTCTTGCTTTATGATGGAGAGCCGGCTTCCGTATATGCCATTAAAATGTTCAGCTATACGCTGGCAGCATTAAAACAGTACCCTGAAGAAGTGATATCTGTAAATCCGCCAAAACAATCCCTGCACCTGCCGGACAATAAGTTAATGAAAGAATTCATGAAACGTCATTTCCCCAGGGCAGTCTATAAAGTATTAAAAGGATTGCCTGAAACAGAAATTGTCGATTACCTGAAAGAGCAGGGCGGTAACCCGCTGGTCATTTTAGGCGCTTACCGGAGAGGTACGGTTTCCCGCTGGTTCCGTGCAAGTATGGCTGATGTATTAATGAAGGATTTGAAGCTACCTTTGTTCATTGCCCATAATAAATAATACATGGAAACAGAAAAATTGCAACAGCTCCTCGCCACAGAAAATGGACAATTACAGAAGCTGAACGAGATCGTATTAAAGGCGGTAGAGGAAGAGAAGCTTTTGTCACAAAAATTATATGAATTCGAAGACAAGCATCCTCCGCTGGGAAGTAAGGTAGCAGATAAGGTAGCTTCATTCGGCGGAAGCTGGAAGTTCATTATCTGGTTCATCGTTTTCATGCTGCTGTGGATGGCTGCCAATCTTTACCTGCTTCAAAAGCCGTTCGACCCGTTTCCTTTTATTTTACTGAACCTCCTGTTATCTTCTTTAGCTGCGATCCAGGCCCCGATCATTATGATGAGCCAGAACCGCAAAGAAGAAAAAGACCGTCAGCGGGCTGTGAATGATTACCTGGTAAACCTGAAATCTGAGATAGAGGTCCGTAATCTTCACCAAAAAATCGATCTGCTGATGTCCGAACAGATGCAGACCCTTTTCGAGATACAAAAAGCACAGATGGAGCTGATGGAAGAAATCAGGCAACTGATAAAAAAATAACAGCACCCAGGAATGGATTCGCTGACACATATTGCCCTTGGCGCCTGTATGGGTGAAGCATTTGCCGGCCGTACTCTTGGCAAGAAGGCGATGGTGTGGGGAGCATTGGCACAGAGTATTCCTGATATAGATTTTATTGCCTCTTTCTGGATGGATACTTCTTCCAATTTATTAGCTCACCGGGGTTTCACACATTCTTTTTTGTTTTGCTTCCTGATCACTCCTGTATTTGCGTTGCTGGCTGAGCGCTGGCATCGTCCGCATAATGTCCGGCTGGGACATTGGTTGCTTTTTTTCGGTGGCGTGATATTCATCCATATTTTTATCGATGCATTCAATAATTACGGTGTAGGCTGGCTTGAGCCTTTCAGCCATCGGCGTATTTCATTCAATGCTATCTATGTGGCCGATCCTTTCTTTTCTGCATGGCCGGGCATTGCTTTTGCTGCATTGATCATGCTCAGGAAAAAAGTGCCTAAACGAAGATTCTGGTGGCGCTTTGGCCTGGGTTTTAGTTTCCTGTACCTGGTATATTGCCTGATCAACAAAGGCAGGATAGATAACGACGTAAAAGACATACTGCAAAAACAACAAATAAGCTATACAAGATATTTTACCACACCGGCGCCGTTACAAAATTGGTTATGGTATGTGGTAGCAGGTAATGACAGCGGGTATTATGTCGGGTTTCGTTCGTTATTCGATAGCAGGAAAAAGATCTCTTTTGAATATTTTCCCCGGAATGATCTTTTGCTCGAACCTGTAAGTGATCATGAAGATGTGCAGAAACTTATCCGCTTCTCACAGAATTTTTATACGGTCGATAAATGGAATGACACCCTTGTTTTCAATGATCTTCGTTTTGGACAGATAATAGGCTGGAAGGAGCCACGGGAGAAATTCGTATTTCATTATTACCTGGACCATCCGGAAGATAATGAATTAGTGGTGCAGCGGGGACGTTTTGCCAAATGGGACTGGGATGTTGTGAAAGCCATGATGAGCAGGATAAAGGGCAATTAAAGATCGCTGTATCAATATTCAATGGGATTGAGGTAACAAGGCCTTTTCTATTTCTCCGCTGCCAAGTCTTTTTTCCGGGGGTATGAATGACAGCCCCAGGATTTTATAAATGCTTTCTTCCGTTTCGCCGGCAAGCCGTTCGCCGGTATTGTTATCAAACAGTCCATATTCATTTACCTTATAACCTCTTTCTTTTGCCATCATCCGCAATTGAAGGTTATGTTCTTTGGAACCTGTGAAATACAGCATGGCGGAACCATATTCATAATCATGGACTACTCTTATATCCACCTGCGTGTTGTTTTCTTTCAATAATACACTACCCCTTGTGTCGCCGCTGGCAAGTACCCGGGCTGCATCCGGCAAACGAATGAATTTGCCGATCACTTTTTTCCAGTCTTTTTCCTTTGCAATAACTACAATATCAATATCGCCAACCGTCTCTTTTTTCCGGCGAAGGCTTCCGGCAAGCGCTGCTTTTTCTACTCCCGGTATTTGTTTGATCTTTTCCAGTATTTCAGTCCCGATCCGTTCGGCATCCTTGAGTAACATGCGGACATGCGTTTCTTTATAGAGCTTAAGCCCACGCTTCATGTTCTCAATTTTTTTTGCACCAAAACCTTTCAGGGCCTTTATTTTTTCACTTTCCAAAGCTTTTACCAGGTCGTTACGGTTATTCACTTTTAGTTTTTCATGCAATGTCCTGATAGTAGCAGGCCCGCAACCGCTAATCTCCATTAGTTCAAGCAGTTCAACCGGGATTTGCTTCAACAGTTTTTCATGGGTTCTTATTTTGCCTGTTTGCAGGTATTCAATGATCTTTTCTGCTATGCTTTCCCCGATCCCTTTCAGCTTATCCAGTTCTGATACATCTTTTGCATAAACACTGATATCTTCATCAAGATTAGTAACAGTTTTGGCTGCATTTTCATAAGCTAATGCCCGGAACCTTTCATCGGCGCCCATATACCGGTAACACGCAGCCATTTGCCGGAAAATACCTGCCAATTCTGCATTCTGGCTGATGAATTTTTTTAGTACCTGTACCACGGTTTATTTTTCTCTGATTCAAAGTTCCCCATTTATCGTGCCGGGCTCCGATGATATTAATCAAAACGGGCCGTGACCCCTGTCATGCTTTACAGTAAGTATCACTGGATAAATTTGGTAACAAACAATAATTTATGAAAACAGCATTATCTCCCGAAATAAAAGAAGTGGTGGAAGCTGTTCATTACCGTCCGGCAATTTCCATCGTGATGCCATTTGAGCCGAAAATGAGTATAAAATCTGAGCTGAACCAGCAACTGAAATTTGCTGTTGATAAAGTGGATCGTGAGGTGAGGAAGAATTACAAAGATGACCTGGCAGAATTGGTTATTCATAAATTAAAAAAGATCATCAAAGATCTGAACTTTAATACGTACAAGAAAAGTATTGCCATTTACGTCTCCCCTGTCTTTGAGAAAGTGCTTTATCTGGATATTCCTGTTGAAGAAAAGATCATGGTAGATGATTCTTTCGAGATACGTGACCTGCTGCAGGCCAAAAAGGAGCTGCATAAATACATGGTAGTGGTATTAAGCGGTAAATGGAGTAAAGTATATATCGGTAATTATTCTTCGTTTACAAAAGTAGCTTCTCATGTTCCTGACCATATTGCAGCGTTTACGAACGATGTACCCGAAAGGGTCACTAATTTTTCTGATCCCTCATACCGTAAAGAGGTACTTCTCGAAAAATTCTTGCATCATACGGATGATGGCCTGAAATTTTTGCTGCAGGCTTACCCGCTTCCTGTTTTTGTAATGGGCACAAAGAGGGTGCTGGGACATTTCAAAGTATTGACAAAAAATGAGAAAAGTATTGTCGGTTATATCCATGGTAATTATGAGGAGGCATCAGAAGCTGAACTTGGAAAAGCGCTGAACCCATATATAGACAACTGGAAGAAAGTACGGATGGAAGACCTCCGCCACCAGGTAGAAAAAGCCGCAGACGCAGGAAAATTATCAGTCGGGATGAAAGAAGTGTGGAAAAGTGCATCGCAAAGAAAGGGACGTTTACTGATAGTAGAAAAGAATTTCGTTTATACAGCGGAACATGGATCCAGCGAAGAAGTGATCTATAAAGCCGAACAGCCTTACACCAAATTCTCTTATATCAAAGATGCCGTAGATGATGTGATCGAAAAGGTATTGGAGCATGGGGGAGATGTGGAGTTTGTAGATAAAGGTAAACTTCGTGAATACGGGCATATCGCGTTGATCCAGTATTATTAAAGCAATTATACAACTGGTAGAACAGAAATAAAGCAGAAGAGAGCCCAGTGGATATGATTTTCGTTACCGGCTTTTCAGGGTGTAGTTTCGCAGCATATGTTGCAGGTGCTCTCTATAAAAAGAATAATTCACCTCCGTTTTCGCAGGATGTGTAAATACTACCAGCGGATAGAGCATAATTACGACCAGGAAGCGATCCATCATTTCAGGGTAGAGTATAAAAAGTTACGGGCTTTTTTACGGTTATTGTCGGCAGCAAGCGAACATGGCAAAATAAAGATCCCTAGTTCCCTTAATCATGTTTATCAAAAGGCCGGAGCCGTCAGGGACCTGCAATTGCATATAGAAACCATTAAGGGAAACACATCATCTTCACATAGTCCTGTAAACTACATAAGAAGGGTAAGAAGGAAACTGGCTGCCGCAAAAAAGGAACTGGCGAAAACCATGCAGCATGATGTTTTGCCACAGTCTCAGAAAAAGATCGAAAAGAAGATAAAGGAGATTCTGAAGGATGCCACAATAGAGAATTTTGTTTCTGAAAAAATGTCTGAAATAGCATGCCTGCTGAGACATAAGATCATTCGTGATACAGATCTGCATTCGGTCAGGAAAAGCCTGAAGGACATTATTTACATCGCCCTGATGTTTAAGAAAGACCTGTCACTGCCTTTCCCTGTAAATGGATGGGATGCTGAACGGGAAAAATATCTGACAGGTATAGCAACTGAGCTGGGCTGTTTTCAGGATAGCTGCATATCATTGGCCCATCTTAAAAATGATCAGCGATCTGCGGCAGAGCCCGGGGACAGCAACGTCATTGCAGATATATACCGTGCACAATCCCGTTTAAAAAGACAACAAAAGCGGTTATTAATAAGGGATGCGCTGACCCTTATCACTGTAACCTCTGACAGGCATCATTGAATACCTGCTTGTTTTAAAGTAACATTTACATTCAAATTTGCTTTGTTTATGAAGTGGGGTGGGTTGGGTGTGATGATGTGGTTGATTATTGCCTGCTCAGTTCCGGGTGCTGCGCAGGATGCTGTTTCTATTGTGAAAAAAGCAGATGAAAAAATGCGGGGGAATACTTTGCAGGCAGAGATGATCATACGCACCATTCGCCCCTCATGGAAAAGAGAAATGCAATGCAAAATATGGATGAAAGGGTCTGCCTTTGCCATGATCCTGATACAATCTCCGGCAAAAGACAAGGGGATCGTATTCCTGAAAAGAAAAAAAGAAGTGTGGAACTGGATGCCGGTGCTGGAGAGAAATATCAAGTTGCCGCCATCTATGATGAGTCAGTCATGGATGGGAACGGATTTTACGAACGATGACCTTGTAAAGGAATCATCTGTTGTAGAAGATTACACACATACCCTGACGGGTGATACTGTCATTGATAACAGACCCTGTTACGTGATACAAATGATCCCCAAGCCGGAGGCAGGCGTGGTTTGGAGTAAAGTGATACTCTGTATTGATAAAAAGGATTTCCTGGAACTGCATAGCCGTTTTTATGATGAAGACGGGAAACTGATCAATACAATGAACAGCTATGATATAAAGATGATGGATGGCCGGCTGATCCCAACCCGCTTTGAAATGATCCCGGCGGACAAAAAGGGGCAGAGGACCGAAATGATCTATAGTTCGGTTAAGTATAATAATCCCATTGCAGATAATTTCTTCACCACGGAAAAAATGAAAACACTGAATTAAGATGTGGCTCATCAAACTCGCATGGAAGAATATATGGCGAAACCGTAGCCGGACACTGATCACGATGGCGGCCATTTTTTTTGCCGTCATTCTTTCTGTTCTGACCAGCAGCCTGCAAGATGGGGTGTTCGATAATCTTGTTAAGAACATGGTGAGTTTTTATAGCGGCTACATCCAGGTGCATAAAAAAGGGTATTGGGATGAACAGGTATTGGATAACAGCTTTGAAGCTTCATACAAAATGGAACAAAGCGTGTTGACTGATCATAATATTACGGCTATCAGTCCACGACTGGAATCTTTCGCACTGGCGTCATCTGCCGCAATTACCAAAGGGTGCCTGGTGGTAGGTATTTCTCCGGAAGAAGAAAATAAAATAACAAGATTAAAAGAGAAGATAACAGAAGGGGCGTATCTGCAGGAGAATGACCCCGGTATCTTGTTATCAGAAGGACTCTCCAAAAGACTGCAATTGTATTTACATGATACGATCATATTGATAGGGCAGGGGTATCAGGGAGCTACAGCGGCAGGTAAGTACCCGGTCAATGGCATTTTGAAGTTTGGATCGCCGGAACTCAATGATAAGGCCTTGTTCATGACGTTGCCGTTGGCCCAGGATTTTTATGGTGCTTACAATAGGCTTACCTCTTATGTGATGGCTCTGAAAGATAACAGCAGTCTCCAAAAGACCTCAGCTTCAATAATAGATGCAGGCATTGGCAGGGAATACGAAGTGATGACATGGGAAGAGATGATGCCTGATGTAGTGCAGCATATCAAAACAGACACCGCCAGCTCAAGGATCATACAGGGTATCCTATATCTGTTGATCTGTTTCGGCATATTTGGAACGCTGCTGATGATGATGGTAGAACGAAAATTTGAAATAGGAATGCTGGTAGCGATCGGAATGAAAAAGATAAAACTGATCCTCCTGTTATTGATAGAGTCGGTGATCACAGTCGTCAGCGGCTGCCTGCTCGGTATCATTGCCAGTATGCCTGTTGTATGGTACCTGAACAGGCACCCGATAAGTCTTTCCGGCGAAACAGCAAAGATCTATGAGCGCTTTGGGTTTGAACCGGTATTCCCTGCCTCTACTGAGACCATTCATTTTATCACACAGGGGCTGATCGTTTTAATGATAGGACTGGTGCTGTCGCTTTATCCTATGGTAAAAGTCATCCGGGTAAGACCGGTACTGGCTATGAAACGATAAATTAAAAAGAACGGGTTATGATCATACAGATGGCATGGAGGAATATCTGGCGTAATAAAATGCGGAGCATTGCCATTGCCTTATCCGTAGCGATCGGCCTGTTTGCGGGACTGTCGGTTCTGGCCCTCTATAAGGGTATGATGAAAAGCAGGATAAGAACTGTTATTGATTCGGAAACCGGACACCTGCAGATACATCACCCGGAGTTCAAGAAGGATTATGACCCCCAATACCTGCTCAGCGATCCGCAGAAATGGCTTAGTGATATCCTTTTTTTCAATACAATAAAAGCCGTTGCTGTAAGAACGGTCACACAAGCCATGCTGGCGACACCAACCGGTAGCGCAGGTGTGCAGGTAAACGGCGTGGATCCGGAAACTGAGAATAAAGTATCGTTACTGAAAGACAAGATCCACTGGGGTAATGGATTTACGGGAAAAAAAAAGAATGAGGCATTGATAGGAAAGAAGCTGGCTGATAAGATGAAATTAAAACCCGGATCGAAACTCGTACTCACATTCACTGATACAGCCAGTGACCTGGTGTCGGCAGCTTTCCGGGTAGCCGGGATATACCAGACAGAGAATGTTCCACTGGATGAGCGAAATGTTTATGTGAACAGGAATGACCTGAATGAGTTGCTGAATATAAACGGTTCATTTCATGAAATAGCCATATTGCTTAACAGGGGCGAGGACCTGGCATTGGCGAAACGTCAGTTGCAGGAACGATTCCCTTCGTTTTTGGTAGAATCATGGAAAGAAATATCTCCGGAAACAGAACTGATGGTGAGCACTATGGATTATTACATGTATATCATCATTGGCATCATCATGCTGGCGCTTGCGTTTGGTATCATTAATACCATGCTGATGGCGATTCTGGAACGGACACGGGAAATAGGAATGATGGTTGCTCTGGGTATGAACAAGCTTAGGCTGTTCCTGATGGTCCTGCTCGAAACAGTACTTCTTACGATCACGGGTACACCCCCGGGATTACTCGCTGCATGGCTGGCAACAGATTATTATAATAAGAAAGGAATTGATATCAGCTCATTTGCCGGTGATACCATGAGCAGTTTTGGTTTCAGTAGCATGATCTATCCCGAATTTCCCAGACCTGAATTGTTCACGGTCATGATGATCGTTGTAATGACAGCATTGCTTTCCTGTATTTTTCCTGCCGCAAAGGCAGGCAGACTGCAGCCTGTAGAAGCATTAAGAAAATAAAAGGAGGCTGTATGCAAACGGTGATAGATGCGCATAATGTAAGTAAGGTTTATAATGCAGATACCATACCGGTATATGCTGTGAATAATGTACACCTTCATCTGCAAAAAGGGGAGTTTACTGCATTGGTAGGCCCTTCAGGATCCGGTAAGACGACATTGCTTAACCTGATAGGAGGACTCGATAAACCCGACAGTGGTAATATTATTATTAATGGGGTGGATATAACGACCCTTTCGGCAAATGAACTCATTAATTTCCGGCTGAAAAATATAGGGTTTGTCTTTCAGTCCTTCAATTTAATACCTGTACTGACAGCCAAAGAAAATGCAGAGTTCATTTTGCAGTTGCAAAAAGTGCATAGAAAGGAACGGATAAAAAGGATTGAAGCTTTATTTAAACAGATCGGTCTGTCAGATAAATTGAATGAAAGACCGGCGAAGTTATCGGGAGGCCAGCAACAACGGGTAGCAGTAGCAAGAGCACTTGCATCAAGACCACAGTTTGTTCTGGCGGATGAACCTACTGCGAACCTTGATTCAAGATCTGCTTCCAATCTATTAGATATTATGGCCCGGCTCAATAAGGAAGAAGGCATCACCTTCCTTTTTTCCACTCACGACCAGCGGGTGATCGACAGGGCGAGAAGGGTTATCACATTGGTAGATGGGCAAATTTCAAATGATACAGCTGCAGTACCGGTTACTCATGAAGCGCCAGTTTCAACTGAGAAATCATGAAACCGTTTTGTATCATAGTACTACTGATTACAGGCTTGTTCAATTTGCCGGTACCTGCACAGGATTCTACCGGAAAAGTACATAAGCTATCCGTTAATGGTTATATCAAGAGCATGCAATCCCTCACTTTTGATAAAGATTTTTCTGATCTTATTTCCGGTAATATTATTCATAACCGGATCAATTTGAAATGGAAACCATCCGGATCGATCACTGCAGTGGCTGAATTCCGTAACCGTTTGTTCTGGGGTGAGGAGGTAAAAAATACGGCAGGGTTTACAGCTATGCTTACCGGTCCAAACGATGTGCTGGATATGTCTAAAGTATGGATAGACAATAAAGGACTTGTATTGCATACAAATACGGAGAGACTATGGGCAGAATACCGGCAGCAAAAATGGAATATACGGGTCGGCCGCCAGCGCATCAACTGGGGTATTGCTACTAACTGGAATCCGAACGATATTTTTAATACGTACAACTTTCTTGACTTCGATTACGAAGAAAGACCCGGCAGTGATGCTGCAAAGGTCCAGTATTCCTTTACTGATTTTTCCCATATAGAAGTTGCTTCTGACTTTTCGGGGAAGAGAAGTAAAACAGTTATGGCGGCTAAATATTTTTTGAACAGGGTTGGTTACGATATGCAGTTGCTTGCTGGTCTTTATCATGGCAAATTCACGCTGGGGGCCGGATGGGCCGGAAATATCGGGAATGCCGGCTTTAAAGGGGAGTCCCAGATTTTTCTCAATGGGAAGGATTCAGGCGTTTCTTTTAATTATGTGATGGAAGTTGATTATGTTTTTGAAAAAGGATGGTATATCAACGGTGCTGTTTTATATAGTGGCGAAGGAATGAACAGGCCGGCAACCGGTTGGACGAGTTTTGATTTCTCCCCTTCACCAAAAAGGCTCATGCCGACAAGGTGGAATGTTGTATTTACCGGCGCAAAAGAGATCACGCCACTTTTTTCCATTAGGCTCAGTGCTGTTTATTCCCCGAAAGTGAACCTGGTAATACTGCTGCCCTCATGTAGCTATAGCCTTACAGAGGACCTGGGCATGGATATTATCTGGCAGTCCTTTTTTACGGAATTGAACCGGCAATTCCAGGGCATTAATCACCGGGCCTTTCTCAGGATCAAGTGGAATTTCTGATTATTATTACTTGCCCGGCTGACAGCGATCATAGCTAATGGCTTTGTGGTGACGCTAACTTGTAAATAACAAACTAATTTCTTACCATAAAATCAGTTTTTTATGTCAGTAGTAAAGGTGATCGAAGTATTGGCTGATTCCGATAAAAGCTGGGAAGATGCCGCACAGAAAGCTGTTGCAGAAGCAGGGAAAACACTGCATAATATCCGCTCCGTTTATATACAGGACCATAGCGCCACTGTCCGGAACAATAAGATCGTTAATTACCGGATCACGGCCAAGGTGAGTTTTGAGATCGGCCTTCCATTGGTCAAAACATCAAAAAAATAAAGCCATGCCACTCGATTTTGAAAAACATGCCGCAAAAGGAAATGAATTTGTCCGGCTGGTAGCGGATGAATTGATAGTATCACGTGATAAGGCGGGTCGTATCATCCGGGCAGTTTTTCATGCGTTGCGAAACAGGTTGACCCATGAAGAGTCTTTCCAGCTACTGGCCCAGTTGCCTGTGGCTATAAAAGGCATATATGTTGACGGATGGAAATTTAAAAAAGATTTTACACGGATCATTCACCTCCATGATTTTCTCAATGAGGTACGAACCGAGGACGGCGTATTGGCTGCCTATGATCTTGGCAATAATGAAAGGGCAGAAAAAGCGGTGGCAGCGGTATTCAAAGCGATGAATTATTTCGTCAGTGAGGGAGAATTCAAAGATGTGATGGCCGTGTTACCGGGAGAAATAAGAAATTTTATACAGGAAAGCCTTGCGGGTGAAGGAACGGTTTTATAAAATACCGGCGATGGCATTTAACTTGCAGGAAATTGATCAATGGCAGGTAAAGTAACTGAGCTAAGCGGCATAGAAGGGTTATCAGTACAACAAGTTCTGTCACTGCAAAAACAGTACGGAAGGAATGTTTTCAGGTCTGCCGCACAAAACCGGTTCCTGCACATCTTATGGGATATTTTCCGCGAGCCAATGTTCATCTTACTGATGATCGCCTGTTCGCTGTATTTTATTCTTGGCAACACCAGCGAGGGTATCATGATGGCAGTAGCTATGGCAATAGTGACTGCCATTTCTTTATACCAGGAAGTAAAAAGCTCCCGTGCGCTGGAAGCGTTAAAACAATTTGCAGAACCGAAAGTAAAAGTGATAAGGGATGGAAGTGAGCAGGTGATCAATAACGATGAACTGGTACCTGGGGACATAATGCTGTTGGAAGAAGGCATGAAGATACCCGCTGATGCATTGATCCTGCAATCGAATGACCTGAGTGTAAATGAATCCATCATTACAGGTGAGTCTTTACCCGCCGAAAAAAGTGACAGAAGCGGACAGAATATCATATACCAGGGAACTACCATTAACAGCGGCAAATGTGTGGCAAGGGTCAGTGCTACAGGTAACAATACAGTTCTTGGTAAGATCGGGAAAGCCGTGACAGGGTATAACCCTCCCAAAACATTATTGCAACTGCAGATAAACAAGTTTGTGAGAAGGCTGGCATTATTCGGATTGCTGGCTTTCTTTGTTATTTTCCTGGTCAATTACCTTCATTATCGTGAATTTGCCACCAGTTTATTGTTCGCCCTTACACTGGCGATGTCGGCAGTACCGGAAGAGATCCCCGTTGCTTTTTCTTCCTTCATGGCGCTTGGCGCTTATAAAATGAGCAAGCTGGGTATCATCTCCCGGCAGCCGCAGATCATTGAGAATCTCGGCGCCGTTACTGTTTTATGCCTGGATAAAACAGGTACGATCACAGAAAACAAAATGGAGGTAAAGACCATTTATAATTACCGGGAAGATATGGTCATCAATATGGATGGAAAGTCCGATGCCGGTAACAGGGAAGTATTGTTTTTTGGAGTGTTGGCCAGCGAATCCGACCCTTTTGACCCGATGGAAAAAGCCATATGGGATGCCTACCGGGCTGCCGGTGGAAATGGTTATGAAAAAGTAAGAATGATCTACGAGTACCCGCTGGAAGGAAGGCCGCCGATGATGACACATGTTTACCGGTCAGGTGATAAAATAATTGCTGCTGCCAAAGGAGGAGCTGAGCGGATCGTTGCTGCTTGCCGGCTGGATGAACCTGTGGTGAACAGGATCATGCAATATACCCGGCACCTTGCTTCAAAAGGATATCGTGTGCTGGGTGTCGCCAGCGCAACGCCTCCTGATGATAAATTCCCGGAAACGCAGGATGATTTTGACTGGCAGTTTGAAGGACTGCTGGCTTTATATGATCCGCCGAAGAAAAATATAACGGAAGTACTGAAGAAGATATACGACGCGAAGATCGATATCAAACTCGTGACAGGCGACCACCCTGAAACAGCAATGAACATCGCACAGCAGGTGGGCATCATAGACCCGTTGCGTTGCCGCACAGGTGATGAAATAATGAATATGGAACCAGATGAACTGCGAACCACCGTAAAGGTTACGCATGTTTTTGCCCGTATGTTCCCGGATGCGAAAGTAAAAATTATGAAAGCACTGCAGGTTAGCGGAGAGATCGTGGCTATGACCGGAGATGGAGTGAATGACGGCCCCGCATTGAAAGTGTCTGATATTGGAATTGCTATGGGAAAAAAGGGAACCGAAATGGCTCAGCAGGCTTCTGATCTTGTTATTACGGATGACAACCTTGAAAAGATCGTCACTGCCGTAGGTGAAGGAAGAAAGATATTCAGCAACCTGGTCAAAGCTGTCCGCTACATCATATCTATTCATATCCCCATTATTCTCACGGCATCATTACCGGTGATATTGAACTGGACATATCCGAATATATTTACGCCGATACATGTCATTTTTCTCGAACTGATCATGGGCCCTACCTGCTCAATATTTTATGAAAGGGAGCCCGTAGAAGAAACGATCATGCAGACAACCCCGCGAAGCCGGAGAACGGGTTTATTCACCAAAGAAGAATTACTGATCAGTATTGTGCAGGGACTTATGATCACAGCGGGGGTGCTTATTCTTTATTATATATTCATGACGGACGGGCATAGCATCGAAGAAACAAGGACCGTGGTTTTCAATACGCTTATCCTCAGCAATGTATTTTTGACGTTTGCCGGCCGTTCGTTTACCCGTACTATCTATTATACCAGCCAGTACAGAAATAATTTGGCCCCGGTGGTGCTGGTGGCTTCAATCATCTTCCTTGCACTGATGTATTTTGTTCCTGCTGTCAGGGAACTTTTCCAGCTGGCCCCCATTACATCTTTTGATTTCTGGGTCAGCTTTGGGGTCGCTTTTGTTTCTGTGATGTGGTTCGAGGTGTATAAAATGGGCCTCAGGAAACCACTGTAAAACGCCCTTTCTGATAACAATCATTACTCCCGCTGATGGGTTTCATAGAATATTACCGGGTAATCATTAAATTTTGAGTACAGTAAAGTGCAGTTATGGCACTGCCCAGAACATGGCAAAACTTCCTGGATGAAACAGGCGATATGTCCCGTTTCACAGGTCGTTTTTTTGCACAGGGTTTCAAGCCCCGCTATGAATTTGCTGAATTCATTCACCAGTGTTTTATCATCGGGTATAAATCATTGCCGCTTATCGGGCTTACCGGTTTTATCATGGGTCTTGTACTGACGATGCAGTTAAGGCCTTCCTTAATTGATTATGGTGTGGAAAGCCAGTTACCTGCCATGGTGGGCATTGCTATTGTAAGGGAGATCGGCCCGGTAGTGACGGCGTTGATCTTTGCCGGTAAAATAGGAAGTAGTATCGGCGCTGAACTCGGAAGCATGAAAGTGACAGAGCAAATAGATGCGATGGAAGTAAGCGGTACCAATCCATTCAAATATCTCGTAGTAACAAGGGTACTGGCCGCTACCACGATGCTGCCGGTATTGGTGATACTCAGTGATGGGATATCCTTATACGGATCGTATCTCGGGGTGAATATAAAAGGCATTACCAGCTTCCAGCTTTTTTTCAAACAGGTATTCGATGCACTAAGTTTCAGTGATGTGTGGCCCGCCGTGATCAAAACTTTTTTCTTCGGGTTTGCGGTAGGTATGGTGGGTTGTTATAAAGGATATAATTCGCAGAAAGGAACGGAAGGAGTGGGACGTTCTGCGAACTCAGCAGTAGTGGTCAGCTCGCTGATGGTGTTCATTATTGATCTCATTGTAGTGCAGGTGACCGATCTGCTGGGAGTAAACTGAACAAGCAATGGAAACAATGCAGGAAACGATACGGCCCCCGGTGAATGAAAAAGTTCAGGAACCAGTGATCTCGATCCGTCATTTGTATAAATCATTTGGGGCCAACAAAGTGTTGGAAGATTTCAACCTGGAACTGATGAAGGGAGAGAATGTGGCCGTACTGGGTAAATCAGGTTCCGGTAAATCAGTGTTGATCAAATGCATCATCGGCTTGCTGAAACAGGATAGTGGTGAGATAAGTGTTCTGGGCCAAAATGTTGCAGAACTTGATCATGATGAACTGGACCGTATCCGGGTGAAAGTGGGTTTTTTGTTTCAAAGCAATGCCCTGTATGATTCAATGACAGTAAGAGAGAACCTTGAATTTCCTATGCGGCGTCACTGGATTAAAATGTCACCGGATGAATCCGATGAACGGGTAATGGAAACATTGAAGAATGTAGGGCTGGCACATACAGGGGACATGATGCCCGTTGAACTATCAGGTGGTATGCGGAAACGCATTGCATTGGCCCGTACGCTGATCCTTAATCCGGACATCATGTTATATGACGAACCGACCACAGGTCTTGACCCGATCACAGGCAGAGAGATCAGCAAACTGATGGTGGAGGTGGGTGAGAAGTACAATACTTCTTCACTGATTATTTCGCATGATATGAACTGTATCCGGGCCACGGCCGACAGGATCGTGATGCTCGTAGATGGGAAGTGTTATGCGGACGGCACGTATGAAGAACTGAAAAAGAATAATGATCCCAAAGTGAAACAATTCTTTGAATAATGGCAAAACGATTGATCAATAATGTCAAACTCGGCGTATTCGTGATAGCAGGATTACTGCTGCTGATACTGGCGCTGTATATGATTGGCCGTGACAGTAACCTGTTTGGAAAGAACTTTGAACTGAAAGTACGGTTTGAAAACGTGCAGGGGCTGACATCAGGAAATAATATCCGCTATGCAGGCATACAGGTGGGTACTGTCAGGAAGGTAAAGATCCTCAATGATACACTGATCGAAGTGACGATGCTGATCGATGAGAAGATGAAGGCGTTCATTCATAAGACCGACCTGGTAAGTATCAGTACAGACGGACTGATGGGCAACAAATTGCTCAACATCACACCCGGAAAGGACGGATCACCATTGGTGAAGGAAGGTGATATATTGCTGGTGAAGAGAGTGGCCAGCACGGAAGAGATGATGGAAACATTGAACAGGACAAATAATAATATTGCCGTTATCTCAGACGATATAAAGCGGACCGTACAGCGGATCAATAACAGCGAAGCGTTATGGAAGATACTCGAAGAACCCACACTGTCTGCTTACCTGAAAGAATCCATGGCCAATATCCGCAACGCTGCTGATAAGGCCGCTGATATGGCGGCTGACCTGAGTGCTATCGTAAATGATGTGAAGAACGGGAAAGGTTCACTGGGCGCTATTCTCACAGATACGTCTATCGCAAAGAACCTGGGCGAAGCTGTAGTTAAAATAAGATCTGTCGGCGACCATGCCAATCAGTTGGCGGAAGAACTCTCGGCGATGACGCAAAGCGTAAAGAACGATATCAATAACGGCAAGGGCACGGTGAATGCCTTGCTGAAAGATTCTTCCCTCGTGATAAAACTCAGCAACAGTCTCTCAAATATTGAACAGGGCACAGCCGGATTTAATGCCAACATGCAAGCGCTGAAACATAATTTCCTGCTGCGGGGTTATTTCCGCAAGCTGGAGAAGCAGAAGAAAAGGGAAGAGGCAGAGGCTTCGGCAAAAAAATAACCCTTATTGAGTTGGTTGTTGGCATTAAATTTATTTAATACCCCGCCAGATTTCGGAACAGGTTTTTCTATTTTCTGCAGCTCAGGTACACCATGTGCTCCATATTTTTCATAGACATTGCCTTTATGGATAATTGTGTGAATATTTAAAATTCTTCCAGAACAATTTCTTTGTTTACCATCATGCCGGCTGTTGTACCCATAGCTACGGCATTTGCAACTGTACGTACACGTGTTGTATTATCGCCACAGGCATAAATTCCGGGAACAGTGGTCTTCTGAAGTGCGTTAACATTAATATATCCTTCATCATTCAGCTCACAGCCTAAAGTTTCGGGCAGCGTGCAATGTTGCTCAAAAGGGCTGTTTGCATACAGGGCTTTAACCGGGGTTGTTGTTCCGTCTTTAAAAATGATATTCTGAAGATACCCGTTAGTATGCTGCAGTTTTTCAATTGGCGCTTCATTTATTTTTATATGCCGGCTTTCAAGCCTGGCTGTTTGCCCGGCTGTTAAAGCGGATCTTCCGTTGGTAAACAGGGTAAGGTCTTTCGTCCAGTTTGAAATAAGGCAGGAGAACTCAAAACCATATTCACCATTGCCCAGGATACCTGTTCTTTCATTTCTTACTTCATAGCCGTGGCAATAAGGACAATGAAGGACTGAGATGCCCCAGCAATCGGCATATCCCTCCATGGCGGGCATTATGTCTTTAATGCCTGTTGCAAAAATTAATTTCTTTGCCGTAAACATTTCGCCTGATGCTGTCCACACCTCAAACCCGTTTTTGGTTTTAACTCCATTCGTGACCAGCCCGTTGAAGAATGTGACCGTGTCATATTTTTCCACCTGCAGTTTTGCAAGTGTTGCGATCTCTTTGGGCGTTTTTCCGTCCTGGGTAATAAAGTTGTGCGAATGGGGTGTTTGCCGGTTACAGGGCTTACCACTGTCAATGATCAGAACTGGACGCAATGCCCTGCCCAGCGCCATGCCCGCTGCAAGCCCTGAATAACTTCCGCCAACGATTATTACATCAAAATGTTTATGATATTTCATCCGGTCATGTTTGAAAATAAGGTTAAAGGAAATGATAAAGCAAGGGCTGACAACGCAACCCCGCTTTTCTTTATGAATTTACGCTTTGATGAAATAATCAAAGCTTCCCTGCCGAAGCCATCCATTTATCTCTTGCCTGTTTTCGGTGAGATACGGCTGATGAGCAGGTTCACAAAAGGAACACCCGCAAACACGATCCAGGGAACAAGGCAAAGAGTTAGTATGAGTGTCCTTTGATATAACGGCAGTACAGATAATGTTCCCGCGAACAGGTAAAGAAACAACGTGATAGACGGATAGATCACAACCCAGATCTTTAATGAGGCGATCAATTTTGCTTTTGTGTTCATACAACTTATTTTTTAATTATCATTTTATTTACAGGCAAAACTAATGACCTGGCTGGTCTGCACGATAAGACAAAAATGTAGTTTGACAGGACTTATCTGAAATTATGCCTGAACCCTTCCGGTGAATAGCCGGTGTGCTTTTTAAAGAACCTGATAAAATAAGAAGCATCTTCGTAACCCAGTTGCCATGCTATTTCTTTTACCTGTCCGGATGTTGCCAGGAGGGCCCTCTTTGCCTCCAGTATGATCTGTTCATTGATAAGCTCCGAGCATGTTTTACCCAGTGTAGTTTTAGTGATGGCATTCAACTGGTAAGGAGAGAGGTTCAGCCTGTCAGCATACCAGGACACCTGCTTATGGCCGGCAATATGTGTCTCTAAGAGTTCTGACAATTCTTCAAGACGTTCCTGCATATAGGGGGTTACACTCGTCGCGGAACTTTTGCTATGTTGCCGGTGCCGGATAAGTTCTATAAAAAAAATCCCCAGGTTAGCTTTGATGACCTCCTTATATCCTTCCTGTTTGCCGTTGTATTCCCGGAAAATGCAGGTCAACAAAGGGAGCAACTTTTTGAATCCATCGGCGCCGGGCTGGCAAAGGTTCCTGGTACCTGTTCTGCGTAATAGTTGGTGGGCGGCCTTGTTATCGGGGTAATAGAAATCAGTTTTGAATTGCACCAGGTATCCTGTACTTCCGGCTTTCAGTGTGAGCTGGTGTACCTGGCCGGGACGCAGAAAGAAAATGGAATGATCCAAGATCATGTGCGGTATAAGGTCTATCTCATGGCGCCCCCTGCCTTTTTTAAGCACTAAAATGAAAAAGAAATCATGCCGGTGAAGCTCCTGCACCATATCCTTTCCGGCCAGCAGCTCACGGATATCCCGGATGCTGAAGCTTTCTGAAAAAGCGGGCTCTTCCACGGGGGCATGAATAGATCTTATCGGAATGTTTTTCATGCTGGTTTATTTACCGCAGACAGGCAGCGTTTTCTGTTTCCGCCGGAGTCTCACAGCATGGCGTTGCGCTAAGCTGACCCCGTGTTTTACTCGTTGCCCACCGGTATAACATAAAGGTATTGAATAGAGCATTACGTTACATAATGCCCAATGTCCACAGCCTGCGCTCATAGCTTTGGGTGAGACATGGGCACGAACGGATGAAAGGGAAACTCCGGGCAGGAAGAAACATATTATTCCTCTCATACCGTTTTACATAGGAACCCAATGTTAGCTGCACACTCATTGAGATTCTTTTAACGCCGCAGTTTTAAAGTACGCCTTTAAGTCTATTGTTAATCTATCATTATTGGTATAGTAATAAGGTATACTCTTTAACTCGATAACCCCTGCAATTATTTCACCATCTTGGAAGACCGGTTTTTTTGATAGAACTACTTTTTGGGAAACGTTTGGTAGAATTATATAATTAGTTGAGTCGGTATCAGACTTATTATATTTGTATATCTTGCCATCAGATAGTCCAAACGAAGCAGCAATGTAGCTGTCTTTATATAATATAAGTTGGAACCCCCATCCAAGTTCACCAATCATATAACCTGTGATGTAAATTGTATCCTCAATTAAAAAAGACTTTGTATAACAGTCCAGAGTTTGATCGAAAAAGAAATTAGTATTCCAACGTACTTTTATTGTCATCGAGTTTTTAAGGGTTCCGGTATCTACCCAAGAGAATTTTTTTAACGGGGCATAAATTTTTTCGTCAACTGAATACAATTTGGGAACCAGCCAATTTTTTGATTGCGCCAACGACTGTATAAATGTTAAAGCAAGTAGTGATATTAGTATAATTTGTTTGAACTTCATTTTAACAGAGGTCAACTGAGTTGAAGCTATCACGTAAATTTATGACACTCCCGGCTGCGTGTCAAGAAAAATGAGGTCTGAGTTTCCGGTAGATAATCTTCGTCAGTTCAACCTCTTGCCTGTCCCGTTGTATTCTCTTCACAGAGAACGCTTAATCATCAAATATCCTGACACCCGTCATTCCTTCGTGTCCTTTATTGTTTTAGCTTTAAATACAATTTTGTACTATGCCAGAGTTTGACAGTTTCGGGTCTTTTTTCCGGGAGAATAAAAAGCTCGTCAAAGATTATTTCGATACCCGCCTCGATATTTTCCGGCTGAAGATGATCAGGATATTCTCGAAATCCGCCGGTTATTTAATATGGATACTCATCTCTGTTTTCCTGCTGTTCCTCTTTATCATTTTCCTTGGGGTAACAACGGGCTTCTGGCTGAGCAGCCTTACAGGCAGCTATACCAAAGGATTCGGGCTTACCACCCTGGTCATACTGGCTGTTATCGTTATCCTTGCCCTGCTGCGGAAGGTCTTATTCGTCAACCCGATCATCCGCAACATCATTCACCGGGCGGCGGATGATAGTGATACAGAAAATGAAAACATCGAACCTTAAATGAACAGTTATGAAGAAAGCAAAGAATATACACAACCTGGACTCACTCGAAAGAGAGATATACCGCCTGAAACTGGAGGCAAAGAACATGGAGCAGCAATTTGACAGGAACTTTGAACATGTGCAGCAGCATTATTCATCCATGTTCGTGAATTCCTTTTTTCGGCGCCGGAAGGAAGAGGGAGAAGCGAAAAGCAACTTCTTCTCATCTTTCTTCCAGAACGAGAATTTTCATGCGGCTGTTACTAAGATCACTGACCGTATTGCTGACAAAGCGGCTGAAGCGATAGATGCGCTGATGAATAAATTTTTTAATAAGGACAAGTAAGAGAATAGCCCACAGAGAGCCGCAGAGGGGGCACAGAGAATGTATGGGTGGTTCTCATTCGTTCTGTACACCTCTGTGGCCGGTATCTCTTTTGCGGACACCCCCCGTCATTTTTGGAACACAAAGTCACGGAGGCACAAAGTTCTTTTATTACTTCTTCGTGTCTTTGTGCCCTGGTGCCTTAGTGTTTCAATATTTATCAAACAAACTGGCTACGACCTTTTCCTAACGAATGAAACCCGGTACATTATCAAACCGGTCCGCTTCTGCAGGTTTCAATACATGATCTTTTACGGCAAACACCAATGATTTGAATGCTGTGTACATTTCCCGGTTAAAATTGATGAGGGTGGATATCTCCGCTTCATTCACATGTCGGGCCATTCCTTCGCGATATAGTTCCTGCAGGGTGGCTGTATAGCCCTGCTGTATCTGTTTATACAGGTTCGTGATTTTTTCATACTGTTCTGCAGCGGGAGTATGACCCATAAGTTCTGTAAGCTGCCGGCAGAATATTTCGAGTTTATCCTTTGTGTCCAGGTAAAACCTGTACTTCGTATCGTTGGAGGAGTTGCGCAACTGTTCAATATCCTGCAGGGCATCGCGGATATTTTTGGCTGCATACATACTGTTTCGGGTGGAGGATATCAGTTGTTCTATCCGTTCTGTTTGTGGTTTGATCGTGGACTTGTCCTGCAGGCCGATACCGAAGCCATGTATCTCACCGTGCAGGTGTTTGATATATTCATATTTTTCCATTACGGTCTTGCGGCTGAAATTTTTGTGGACGAACTCCTCCGGTATCTTATTGCCTGTCCCCAGGGCTTCCGTGCTGAACGACAGTACATGATACATGAAATGAAGTGATTCTTTTTCCAGCCCTTCCAATGCCAGCTCGGTATCAGCAAGGTTCACTTTGTGGATGAACAGGCTTTCTTCATCATCTGCAACAAAACGTTTTTCAAGGAACCGGGACATCGTATTCAGCAGCGGGTAAAAAAGGATGATGCTTGTTATGTTCACCAGGGTTTGAAAGAAGACCAGCGCTATCAGTTGATCATGTATCCTGAGCGCATCCGTGATCAGCCAGTTGACCGGCTGCAGCAAGAGCAGCAGGAGCGCCACCGTGATCGTATTGAACAGGAAATTTCCCAGTGCCACTCTTTTTTTCACCGGAGAACCATTTGCAGAAGCGATAAATAGTTTGACGATCGTACCGATCTCGGAGCCCAGTACAATGGCGGTGGCCGCATAGAGCGAAATGGCATGGGTATAAACAGCGCTGAGTGTTAACGCCATCGTTGCCGAGCTGGTTTGTACAATAGCTGTCAGCACCAGGCCGGCTAAAAAGAATACAATGACAGGATAGTGATTGAATTGACTGAGATCTGTTTGTGCAACGACCTCCTGCATACCTTCTTTAATAAAACCAAGACCGACAAAAAGAAAGGAGAAACCAAGGAACAGGCGGCACCATTGATACCAGCGGCGGCTGTTGCTGAAGAAAGTGAGACAGATGCCGGAGATACCGGCCAGCGGCAAAGCAAAACTTTCAATGTGGAAGGAAAACCCGATCAGCGCCACTATCCAGCTAAACACGGTTGAGCCGAGGTTAGAACCAAGCATGACGGCAAGGGCATTTTTCATTTTGATCACACCAGCCCCCACCATTGAAAGTGTCAGCAGGTTGGTGATAGAACTGCTTTGCAACAACGCAGTGACAACAGTGCCGCCGCCGATCGCTTTGACCGTATTGGAAGTTTGCTTTTTTAAGAACAGTTTGAAATTCCTGCCTGCGAGTGAGCGGAGGGAATCTTCCATAAAATTCATTCCCACCAGGAAGATGGCAACACCTGCCAGCATTTTTCCTATGTCCAACCAGGAGAGCATTTGTATAAAGGTTTATCAAAAAGAGGACGGCCATGATGACCACTGTCAGCCGGCCGGCTTATTCAACTCATAAATAATGAGGAGTTGTTGTATGAATTTACAGTATTAAATTAAGCCATTGCCTGCTCAAAAGCATAGTTTGGTACTTACTTACCTGCAGATCACATTTTTTGCAGCGGTCATTTTATATTTCGGAAAGACACTTTTCATTCCTATGTTCTTCGGTTTGCTGGTGGCTATGGTGATGTACCCCATCTGCCATTGGCTGGAGGAAAAGAAATGGCCAAGATCGCTGGCCATCACAGCCTGCCTGTTGATCGTTACTACGGTAATAGCCGGGTTAGTGGCGCTGCTGATCTGGCAGATCAATGCACTCCGCGAAGATGCGCCGGTAATCATTAAAAAATTCAAAGAGCAATTGCCCGGGATACAACAGTGGTTGTCAGATGCACTTGGCGTAACAGCAACTATGCAAAACGACTGGGCAGAGAAGCTTTTGGAGAATGGGGGCAATATACTGGCGGGAACGATCAATAATGTGATCAATACCCTGTTCATGTTCTTTATCATTCCTGTGTTCACTGCTTTATTCCTTTTTCACCGGAAGGTATTTGTACAATACCTGCAATCCATTGCCGGTGAAAAATACAGGCACCAGTTGGATGACATATTGCAGGAGAGCATATATACTTATTTCAACTTTATCAAGGGAATGGTACTGGTTTATCTCATCGTGGGCATTCTCAACAGTATCGGTTTGCTGGCATTAGGTATCAGGCATGCTATTCTTTTCGGGATGGTCTGTGCCATCATGACCATTATTCCCTATATCGGGATTTTCGTCAGTGCTTTATTGCCGATCTCCATAGCATGGATCACAACTGACTCTGTCTGGTACCCGCTTGGTGTCATAGCTGTATTCAGTTTTGTACAATACCTCGAAGCAAATGTGATATTTCCCAAAGTGGTCGGCACGCAATTGCATGTAAGTACATGGGCCACGCTGGTAGCGATCATTGCGGGTGGCATATTGTGGGGTGTGTCGGGAATGATACTGTTCATTCCCTTTGTAGCCATCCTGAAGATAGTGACGGATAATATTGAAGAATGGAAACCGCTGAACCTGCTGCTCGGCCGGAAATAAATGATCAGTGTTCTACCAGTTCAGGTTTTACTTCCCTGCTGACAAACTTCCTGATATCGGTAAGTATATCTTCCAGGTTATCTTTTTTTACGGCATCATAATCGGACAATCCTTTTTTAGCTTCAGGGTCTTTGGATAATCGGGCGCCCATGCGCAGCATGAATTTATCGAACCAGGAGAGTTTGTTATAGACCAGTCGCCCTGGCAGGTAATAAACATGGCAAAGATGCAACAGCTCGGCAGGAACGGACGCCTGCAGGTAGGATTGCAGTTTCTGTGTTTCATTGACCGGCGTGCCGCATACAATGAACAGGTATATTCTTTTGTTCTGCAGGGCATGAATGTTTTTCTTCAGCCATTTGCGTATCAGCAACCGCCCGATGTAGATACTGCTGCCGCAAACAATGAAGTCATTCTGCATGACCTCTTCACGGGTACAATTATCTGAAATAACAAGAGGTAAACCGGTCTCATCCCTCAGCCAGGCGGCATATTGTCTTGTTGCGCCGTATTTACCTTTATATACTATCATTCCTTTCATAAGATACTTTTTAGCATAAATATCATTCCACATAAGTGCTTAAATGTTCCAGGATCTCATGTGTGGTAGCGATCCCGTTCTTTCGCCAGATCACCTTGCCATGTTTGAAAATGATCAGGGTAGGAACGGTCCTGATATCGTACAGTTCTTTTAAGGAAGGCTCTTTGTCAATATCAATTTTTAAGACGGAAATTTTTTCCCCCGTCTTCTCTTTTATTTCATGCAACACCGGCTCCAGCATTTTGTCGGTACCGGACCATTCTGCAGAAAAGTCAACGATCACGGGTTTGCTGCCGTTAATATGACCTTCAAAGATGTTCATAACCGTAATGGATTTTGCTGAATGAATATTTCATACAACTTCATCAGCAGCCAGGCGATAAAATCCCTGCCTGCGATGGCTGCCAGCACGATAATGCCGAAAATAAATAACAAGGCCATCGGGTCTGTTTTGCCGGTATGAAATGAGCCCGTTGTCATAACAAAAGATTTAACTTATCATACTCATTTTCGGATTTGTTGATCACTGCCGCCGGTGCAATCAGTATTTCACTGTGGTAAAAAATGGTTGCATTGACAGAGTTAGAGATCAGGCAGGACCTGTGGGTCTTTTCCAATGCTTCTGTTGCCCTTTCCCGCAAACTTTCATCGGATATATAGATCTTCGGGTAAAGGTTGATAGTGGTGAATTTGTATTTCCCTTCTACTACCTCTATTT
Organism: Chitinophagaceae bacterium; assembly: GCA_016787135.1. Taxonomy (GTDB): domain Bacteria; phylum Bacteroidota; class Bacteroidia; order Chitinophagales; family Chitinophagaceae; genus VBAT01. The sequence goes on from JAEUVK010000193.1 coordinate 30,410, forward strand.
CCCCCACTGCGTTGCAATCAAAATGTGATACCTGGAAATTCCCTCTTTGGGCGAATGCCAGGTAAGTTGACATAAAGCAACTGCTGACGGAACTGAGAAACAGGTGTTCCGGTGACCAAGGCTTGCCTTCGCCGCCGAATTTCGGAGGGGTGGCCACATAAATAGTTCCTTCTGCATCTTTAGCAGACAGGATGCCTTTCTTTGCGTTCAGCCAGTCCAATTGGACTTCAAAGAATATCTGCTTGTCAGTTTTGCCGGACATGATGCTTCTTTTACTCTGTAAAACTATTTTCATCGTGTGCGGAAAAGGATGACCCCCGTCAGGGCAGGGGATGATATGGGGGCAATAAGTTACACGGCCCATTTTCCTTTTAACTGCCAGGCTATAAGAATGATCAGTATGCCGATCCCGAGATAAATGAAATGCAGCCAATGTGCTGCCTGGATCAGTATCATCTGCACAATGATCCAGCCGGTTATCATTATACCACCCACCATTGCCCAGTTATACCGGGACGGATGCCGCTGCAGGTTAAAGAAAACTGCCAGCAGGTTAATCACACCGACAAGAAGGGTCAGCAATATTCCCGGAATGAGAAAGTCAGTGAATGGTGTCGTATCAAGGAGGCTGAGCGGAAGGTTCAATATTCTGCCACCAGGTTCTGCGATCATTAGTAACCCGGATACCGTAGCGGTGGCACCGATAAAAGCAACCAGTATAAACAGAAGTGATCTCATCTCATTATCTTTTAGTGAGGACGGGAGTATAAACCGACTAATTCTCCAAAACCAATGATATTAGTGCTCATTACTTTTTCCAGGTGTTCTTTTGTTGTATCAACGGGAAGGTCAAGTACACAATTCAGGGCATAGACTTTAAAAAAGTAACGGTGTATGCCGCCGGGAGGGCAGGGACCATTGTACTGGTGTTTGCCAAAATCATTTAATCCCTGTAAGCCTTTTGCTTCATTTTCCCTGATGTAATGAGTGACGGGTATATTCCACATTACCCAATGGACAAAGGTGCCATTCGGAGCATCCGGGTCATCCACTATGATAGCAAGGCTTTTGGCCTCTGCGGGTATCTGGTGAATAGCCAGCGGCGGGTTAATATTTTTTCCATCACAGGTGTACAGGGCAGGGATCATTTCATGATCAGTAAATGCATCACTGTTGATCCTCAATTTTTTAAAATCAACAGCGCTGGTAGCTTCAGATCGTTGTTTCATACTTTCTTTTTTTTATACGCCAAATGGATACGTTTCCGGTACCTGGTGACCATCGGGTTCAATATGCAAAGGATGTAATGCCTTTGTTTCATCGAGATAAATAAAGGCGTCATACCTTAAGGGCAGAATACTCGGCACATAGTTACCGTATTGTTCATATTGCGGATTATACACCACGCCGATAGCCCGGTGGCCAATATGGTTTTCCATAAAAAGATCACCGGTAAGATCTTCCATCAGCAGCAGTTTGTTTCCGGCGCCGGCATGATGTAATAAGTACTCCCAGCTATTTTTCATGGCAGGCGGTACTTTTACCTTTTGCATAGGTGCACCCCAGCTATGACCGGCCATTACTGAACCCTGGTATGATCCGAAACCCACCAGCACTACATCCTGGGCATGATATTCCAGTCTTGCCAGTTCACCGATATTGAACATTCCTTCATTCACCATATCAGTTGCCCGTGCATCACCGATATGGGTATTGTGTTCCCATACGATCACTTTGCTTTCTTTACCATGAAATTTCAGTAACCTCGAAAGTGTGTCGGCCATGTGACGGTCCCTTACATTCCATGAGTGCGGCCCTCCCGCTATCATGGCCCGGTAATATCTTTCTGCATTTACCGTGATATGTGCATTCTGTTCTGCACTGAAAACATTTTCATGATCGGTATTGTAAGAAGGCAGTTTGCGCTGGATCTCTTTCAGCAAATGCACTACTTCATTCTGGCATAGTTCAGGGACAAATTGCGAAGCCCTGGCATACGACTGGCCTTCATCCCTGCGATAAGGTTCAAAACAGTTATAAGCTTCTTCTGCTGTTTTCAATGCCTGGGGATCGGTCTTTTGCAGGTATTGCATGATACTGTCCATGCTTTCCCATAAACTGTAAACATCCAACCCGTAAAACCCCACTTTTTTATTGGATGGAAGTGGGCGGTTGTGTTTTTCTAACCAGTCTGCCAGTGCAGCTATTTCCCAGTTGGCCCACATCCAGGTAGGCCAGCGGTCAAAATCCTGCAATACTTTTACAGGGCCTTTTTCACTGCTGATATAATTCTTTATATACCGGTTCAGCCGGTAACAATCAGGCCAGTCGCCTTCTACTGCGATGAAATCAAATCCTTTTTCTTCCACCAGTCGTTTGGTAAT
>JAEUVK010000164.1 GCA_016787135.1 Chitinophagaceae bacterium
CCGGTAAAAGTATGGATACCGCTTACGCTAAGATTGTTGTTGATGGCAATACCGGAATTGTTATCTGAATTCAGGTGATACGTTTTGAATGGCTGTGACCCATTCACACTCTGTGCAGCAGAACCATTCAGGTATAAAGTACCCGTGCCTACGGTCATCGCTGACTGGTCGTTGGTGATGTTCTGTTTCAGATACAGGCTACCATTATTTGTCAATACACCGGATACCGCATTGGTGAAGTTCCCGAAACCGCTGAACGATCCACCGGAATGTACCTGCAGGTTACCGTTATTTTTAATATCACCCTGCGCCATTATGCAGCCGCTACCCATTAACAGGCCCCATACCAGTATTTGTTTTTTCATAAGTAACTGCTTGACTCAATGATTTAATTATTGCGTAGATACCTGCCAGTTAAGGTCAAGCATCGTAATGATGTCACCACTGTTGGTAGAAGAACAGAATACCTCAAAATAATCGTTCGGTGAGATATCCGATAAATAGATCACGGTTGAAAATTGTGATGCTGTACCCGCTGAACTGGTCCTGAGTGTGGTTTCGCCATAGCGGGTGCCTGATACACCATTCTTCACCAGGCCAAGTGAAATGGTCCTGCTGGAGTTATTCACTGACAGGTTCCCGGTGATCACGATTATCCCGTCTCTTTTATTAACGGGCTGAAAAGTGATCCTGTTCACATTCGCTACACCGCCGGCAGCATTGGTGATCGTCCATTTACAGGTGGAAGAACTGATCTTGGTATAGTCCCAGTTTACCTTGTACCATGAATTAGCTGTCGTTAATGTCGTTGTCGTGGTGTTATTTAATAAATTGAGATAACACCCCGGCTTTTTATCGCCAAGACCGGCATTACTTTCTACAATAGCATTGGCATCCCTGCCATCTATACGGGTAAAATCAAATCCTTCGATGTACTTACCGATATTGTTCCAGGAATTGCCCGTTATGGAAATACTGACAAAAGAAGTAAAGGTGGATGGCTGGTAGAATATCGCTGTATCACTGCTGCTGATATTATAGTATCCTCCCGAAGCAAGCTGGATAGTGGCGCCGGAAGCTTTGCTCAGGTTGATCCCGTAATTACAACCGATAAAATCCGTCTCGGCTACTTTGACGATCACACCCGATGAAGCACTGTGAATTAAGATACCGCTTCCCTGTGCATTGGAAATATCACACTCAAACACCCATATTTCTGCATCTGATGAATCGAGGATCGAATTATAAAAACGATCAAAAGAACAATCCTTCACTTCATTATACGTTCCGCTCCCTGTAAACCGGATAGCATCTTCGCCTGCGGCAGTGCCATAGCCAGCCAATGTGGTCGCATCAAACTGCAACATCTTGAAATAACAATCTGATATACACCTGAACATAGGCTTACCGGCAAGCCCGCTGGCCGCAGCAATGGTGGTAGTACCAAACGATAATCCCTGTATGGTAACCGGATAGGGCAGGTCAATAACGATAGTGCCGGAAATATCAACAATTTCATCGGCCAGCCGTAATACAGAAGGACCGGTCATGTGCAGGTTAAGGAAATCAATGGCTTCCTGTATCGTTGTCCAGCTGCTGTTCTCATCTACATCGAGAAGATGGTCTTCTATGTTCTTCGCAGCATCTTTAATAAACCAGTCGGTACCGGAAACAACAAATGTTTCACCCATATAACGGGTAAGTTTTGAATCGGCCAGGCCATCAATGGTTGCGCCTCCGTTTCCCTGCACGGTAATAAGGTCTGTATGCGAGCCCATATTCTTGATCGTTATTTCCATTCCGTTGTCGGCGGCTGTAACGGCAGGAAGCGTCAGTGTGATATCGTTACTTGCTATCACCAGGTTTTCCGTCTTTGTCAATGTCGTACTGGCGGTTTTTGTGACCAGGTTCTTATCCCCGTTCCCAAGTCTTTTCCATTCGGTGCCGCTCCAGTAGTAGTAGCCATTCGTCAGTGAGCCGCCCGAACTGAATACAAGCATACCTGCGGGAACCGTGCCTGTCAGCGGGGAAACGGAACTAATACTGTTCAACGCTACCCTGGGAGGAAGAAACCCCTTATTGGTACTTTCTAATTCAAGCAATGAATTCGCATCAATGCTGTTGGGGTTGTTGCCAATCTTTACCTGTGCGCCTGCAGACAGGGTAAGTACAAGCATAGCAATAGTGAGCTTTTGTTTCATAGTATGGATTTTTAGATACCGACCTGGTTGTTTTTTAGTTTATCCGTTTATTTATTAATAGACCTTTGTCTTTTTTTCAACTGTATGATCTTTTATTTTCCGCATCGTTTTAAACAAGTATTATTTTATGGATGATCGTTTACCGGCCGTACTTAACTCACAATACAGCCCGATGATAAAATAACGTCCGGCAGAAAAGGGGCTGAATGAATAAACCGGGATCGAAATGTTTTTGAAGGAAACCCCTGCAAGCACTCCCGGCTCAGCATCACGAATACCGTCCTGCCTTGTATATTGTACAGTAACGCCTGAAAAGAAATACGGCGATACATGGTATGCCAGCTCTGACCAGTTAAAGAATAAATTCTCTGCATTTTTTTTAACAGCAAAACTGTACTGCGACTGAGAAGAAAGATATAGCTGCTGCCATGTAATATCTGTATTAACTGCTGCCGATACACCAGTGAACCGCCCCGCAGAGTAACCAAGTAAAGGCGTAATGCTGAGTTGCATGTCTCCGGCAGCAGTCAATGTCTTGCCTCCAAAGAAAGAAACAGTCCCGGCTTCTTCGTAGTTATAACGGAGTTCTGCATACCAGTCATTATATGTTTCATAGTGTATCATCGGTACAATGGATGCGGGATAAAGTTTGCCCAGGTAATGATAGTTCTCCACTACCCATTTTGACTGGGCATTACAATCAACGACTGCCACCAGGTATAGCAGCAACCACCGCATGATTATTCTTGTTTTTATTTTTTTCGATAACAATTACTTCAGCCGTGGCCATTTTCTCCAGCAACGCTATATCTTTCAGAAAAGGGTTCCAGTAAAAGATGAGCCGCTCGATCGGTTTCCAGAGTATCACCCAGCTGAATACATCCAGCGCATTGCTAAGCGCAGAATGGATCCGGTGCTCCCACCCGAAAACATAAGGTAAAGCGCCCTGGCATATCATCACCAGTAGTATGCTGGCGCCAAGAAGTATGTAAGCTCTCTTCTTGAATTTCCTGAATTCTGCTTCTTTGATCTTCTTTTTAATGTAGAAATGACGGCGGATGGCCTGTATAAGGGGCTCAGTATATATTTTATCATCTGTCGAACAGGTGATCTTGTAACGGATGGTTGAAAATCTTTTGGCGCCTAGTACAGCATTGGTCAGGTATTCTTCAAAATCATAACTCAATTGCCGGTTGTAGATCGGGCTGGGATCATGGGGATTGAAATAGCCGGAAATGGTCTGGCTATCTACTGACAGAAAGATACTGACACGTCTGGCAAGCCGCTTCACACTTTTCATGGGGGATGGATTTTATGCTACTAATCGAGGGTAAGTGTTTGCCTGACAATTACCACACATAAAATAATGTAATTATATCGGCTGACATTGTGTTACTCACGGGTAAATATCATTGCCTAATGGATATTTGGTGAACAGGTAATGAAATTTACTTAGCAAAAAATAGTCTTATAAGAGATAGAAATATCCTTTATCCGCAACATGAGATTACATTATCAACAGCCCGGTAATGTAAGAATAAAAGCCCGCCCGCTCGAAGCGGAAAGGCTTTTATATTCAAGGTCAGTTTGTTTATTTGTTTACTGGTACAGGAAATTCAATGCCGATGTGGTCGGTGTCTGGCCGGGAAGACCGATCGTTACTACAGCACTTTCGGGAAGGCCATTGGCCTTATACGTGTACACATAACTATACACATCTTCGAGTACCTGGGTGGCATCGAAATGCTCTTCCTTTGTGATATTGTTCCTTGAAACACCCTGCCAGAGCAATGCGAGAAAATCACGGTGTTCATACAAAGGGTTTGTCTTGGTATCGAACTCATATTTGACATGGCCGGCACGTACCAGGTGGCCGGGTACACCATTTGCCATCATCAGGACCGATTCGGTAAGGTTGCCATTGGCATCATACGTAAATATGAATTCAAGGGAAGGTTCAAAGTCAGTCCCCATGTTCATGTAGATCGTCGCTCTTTTCAGGTTGCCTGCTTCATACCAATAGTTGGTATAAGCGGTGCGGAGCGGCCCTGCAAAATAGCTGGCCCGTATCATCCGGCAGTTCTCGTATTCGGGAACGATCTTCTCGCCAACAGAGGTATTCACTTCGGTGATCTTTTTTTGCGCATCGTAGCTGACATTGAAGTCTACTACTTCACCGGCAGTGTTCAGTTCACTTTTTACCGTGGCTTTCTTAATGGTGCCGTCGCCGTTATAAGTAAAGAGGACGAACTCATCGCCATTCTTGTATTCTTTGATCTTTGAAGCACCGGCCGGGGGTGGGTTACTGATATCCGAATCTTTCTGGCAGGAAGTAAACACCAGCATGATGGCGCTTACAAATAATACAATGAGATACTTCAGCGGGTTGTTGGTTACAGTTTGTTGCATAACGAATCTTTTAGGATGTATTTAATATCCCAAAAAAATAACAGGCCCGCCGGTTGAAAAAAACAACGTTGCATGAATTGTGATTTAGAGAGAGTGAATTGCGTTAACGTTTTATTATCGTTTGCATTCGGAAAACAGCAACTATGCATCCATGATCTTTTTTCCAAAAGGCATCAGTGATATTTCGACCAGCTTGAAATGCTGGCGGCCCCAGGGAATGCCGATAATAGTAAGAGAAAGCAATAAGCCCATGATAATATGAATAAGCGCC
>JAEUVK010000017.1 GCA_016787135.1 Chitinophagaceae bacterium
GAAACGATCAATGAGGTATCCCCTCTTAATTTCAAAGTGGCCTATTCTTTTGCAGCTATCCCGGCACGTATCGTTCTGGAGAATAAGAACTGGCAGGCAGCTGCATCGCTGCAGGTGCGCACCACTTCTTTTCCGTGGAAGGATTTTCCCTGGCAGGAAGCTATAATTCATTTCACCAAAGCCATGGGGAATATTCATATCGGACAGATGGACAAAGCCCGTGCAGAACTGGCCATACTGAACCAGCTTCGTGATACTTTGGAAAAACAAAAAGATCCTTATAAAACAAAACAGGTAGAAGTGCAGATCAAAACCTGTACAGCATGGCTGTTATTTAAAACCGGCAACAAAGAAGAAGCATGGCAACTGATGAAGCTCGCTGCTGATATGGAAGATAGTACAGGAAAACATCCGGTAACACCGGGAGAAGTGATACCGGCAAGAGAATTACTGGGCGATATGCTATTGGAAATAAACCAGAATGAAGAAGCATTGCAGGCCTACGAAAACGTATTGGGAAAAAGCCCTAACCGCTTCAATGCACTGAGCGGCGCCGGAAGGGCAGCAGAAAGATCCGGTAACGATCCGAAAGCTATCGTTTACTATAAGCAATTGCTGGCGATCACAGAAAATGTAAATACTGACAGACCGGAGCTTGCTGCAATAAGATTGTTTGTAAAGAATCACTGATCTCACCTGACATCACTAAAACATCACTATTACTGAAACCTGCTTATACAAGATGAACTTATTCAACCTGCCACTGTATTTTAACTAACATCAACGGTTTATTTAACGTTTCAGATAATACCACCTATCAGCCACAAGCTATACAATGTCCGGAAAATAATTCCGGGCTTACCATTTAAATAGCCTATCTTCACTTCGTGATTTAAAGTTCAATCAACATTCAGTCCTGATCAGCATCAATTCTTACTCTTCGGTCCAGTAAAAGTTAATCCTCCTCGTTACTTTTTGTACAGTCCTTTTATCACAGGTATTTTATTGTTTTATTTAAATTACTATTTTATGAACATGTACGTTTCGAATCTGAGCTTTCATACCTCAGATGAAGATTTGAAAACCTTATTCAGCCAGTATGGTACTGTTTCATCTGCAAAAGTCATCACTGACCGTGAAACCGGCAGGAGCCGTGGTTTCGGATTTGTGGAAATGAGTTCCGATGCAGAAGCCAAAGAGGCCATCAAAGGGCTTAACAACAAAGAAATTGAAGGCAGGCAGATGTCGGTATCAGTAGCGAGAGAAAAAGCCGCAAGAACAGATAACAAAAGATGGTAAATAAGATCGTCACTCCTTTGCAAAAAGAGCCTTTTACAGGCTCTTTTCTTTTATATAAATATTTTACCGGCATAGCGCAAATAATAAATGAGCATTTTATCATTGCGAATGCTGTCAATAAGCTCGCCGCATCCCGGATTTTTTACCCTGTCATTCAACGGGAGGAACTCCGTGAATTATCCTCTCCCGCGGAATGAACCAATTGAACACAAAAAGGGCTTTTACTACTCAAAACCCTGACAACAATCATATCTCCTTATGACCTGCTGAGTAGAATAACCATTTACTTCTTTGGACATTTGTCCCGGGCCCGGAACCGAACGATTGCTAATTGCTAAAACCCCGGCTATGGAAGCTAATAACTCAACAACCGGCGCAGGTAAAGAAAGAAAAGTAAAAGGAAGGGTTGAAATTGATATTCAAAGATGCAAAGGCTGCGAACTCTGCACTGCTGCCTGCAAGGAACATGCCCTCACATTGTCTGCCACCATTAACATCAAAGGATACCGTTACATAATCGCCAACAATGATCTCTGCACCGGCTGTGTGAACTGTGCGTTGGTTTGTCCTGACGCGGTGATCACTGTTTACCGCACCCACCCCAGGAAAAAACCGGTGGATATCACCCCGGAAAATATCCGGGAACAACTACTATCCATTACCAATACTTCAAAATAGCACTGCCATGACTGCATTCAAACTCATGAAAGGTAACGAAGCTATGGCTGAAGCAGCAATACTCGCCGGTTGCGATGCGTACTTTGGTTATCCCATCACACCACAATCGGAAGTGCTGGAATATTTAGCACGGGAAATGCCAAAGCATAACCGCATCGTGATGCAGGCAGAAAGTGAAGTAGCCTCTATCAATATGGTGTACGGAGCAGCCGGCGCCGGGTTTCGTGCCATGACGAGTTCTTCTTCACCCGGCATCAGCCTGATGCAGGAAGGTATTTCTTATATCGCAGGCGCTGAATTGCCCTGTTTACTTGTGAACGTAAACCGTGCGGGACCGGGTCTCGGTACCATTCAACCGGGGCAGGGTGATTATTTTCAATCTACTAAAGGAGGAGGGCATGGTGATTACCGCATGATCGTGCTGGCTCCAGCATCCGTACAGGAAATGGCAGACTTTGTTTTTTTAGGTTTTGATCTTGCAGATAAATACCGAAACCCTGTGCTGATATTATCCGATGGCGCTATCGGGCAGATGATGGAGAAAGTGCAGTTCAAACCCTATACAAGACCTGTCATCGATAAATCATGGGCGACCACCGGAAAACCAGGAACAAGAAACAGGAACTATATCACCTCTCTATTCATACAGCCTGAGAAAATGGAAGAGCACAACCTGAAACTGGAAGCAAAATTCAGGGCCATCCGGGAAAATGAAGTCCGCTTTGAAGAGATCAATACCAGCGATGCGGACTATCTTTTTGTCGCCTACGGGCTCAGTGCAAGGATCTGTCAGAAAGCGATGGATATTGCCCGGCATAAAGGTATTAAAATAGGATTGCTCCGGCCGGTCACGCTGTATCCTTATCCTTATCATCGTCTTGAAGAACTGGCGTCACAGGTAAAACTGATACTCAGTGTGGAACTTAACAGCGGACAGATGGTGGAAGATGTACGACTCGCCGTAAATGGAAAAGTACCGGTTGAGTTTTATGGAAGAATGGGAGGCATGATGCCGACACCTGAAGAGATCGTTCATCATGCAGAAACTTTAATACAGTATCACCATGCAAACTGAAGAACAGGTATTAACTGATAAAATAACAGCTTCCTGCCAAACGGAAGATGAATATGAACTGGTGTACCACAAACCTGCTACCCTGGTGGATGTAAGCATGCACTATTGCCCCGGCTGTGCCCACAGTTTAGTGCATAAACTGATCATGGAAGCAGTGGAAGAAATGGGTATCCAGGAAAGAACGATCGGTGTGGCCCCGGTGGGTTGTTCCGTATTTGCTTACGATTATATGGATATTGATATGCAGGAGGCGGCGCATGGCCGTGCCTGTGCCGTTGCTACAGGTATCAAAAGACTGATGCCGGATAAATATGTTTTCACTTACCAGGGCGATGGCGACCTGGCGGCAATTGGTATTGCAGAAACATTACATGCCATCAATCGTGGTGAAAATATCCTGATCGTATTCATGAATAATGCTGTGTATGGAATGACCAGCGGGCAGATGGCGCCTACCACATTACCCGGTATGCATACTACCACCAGTCCTGATGGAAGAGACGTGAGTTTTTATGGAGCGCCTATCAAAGTATCAGAGCTGATGGCGAACCTGCCGGGTGCATTTTATGTAACAAGACAGGCGGTGAACAGTGCAAATGCTGTACGAAGAACAAAGAAAGCGTTGCTGAATGCATTCAAATACCAGCAACTGCACAAAGGGACCTGCCTGGTAGAGATCATCGGCAATTGCCCTTCCAACTGGAAAATGACGCCTGTTGAAGCGTCAAAATTCATTGATGAAGAAATGATAAAAACATTTCCACTGGGAGATATTAAAGTCCCGGCTGCAGGAGATATAAAAACCCTTCAATCAAACACACATGAACAGTCTTAATGACCACCGGCAATTAGAAGAACTGATCGTATCGGGATTTGGCGGACAGGGTGTGCTATCACTGGGTATGACATTAGCCTACGCAGGGATGGTGGAAAATAAAGAAATTTCCTGGATGCCTTCGTATGGCCCGGAGATGAGAGGCGGCACGGCCAATTGCATCGTCATTCTTTCCGATAATAAGATCAGCTCCCCTATCCTTTCAATGTTTGATTCTGCCATAGTACTCAACCAGCCCTCGATGGATAAATTTGCCCCGCGGGTAAAACCAGGCGGGTTGTTATTGTATGAATCAGCGAGTATTTTACAACCTGCTATAAGAACAGATATAATCATCACCGGTATCCCGGCCATTACAGAGGCGTTGAAAATGAAAAATGCAAAGGTGATGAACATGATCATGCTTGGCGCTTACCTGCAACTGAAACCGGTGGTACAAAATGATTCTATTATTGAAGCCCTTGCTAAAGTACTACCGGAGAAATACCACAACCTGCTGCCCATAAACCGGCAGGCGCTGGAATCCGGTGAGGAATTAGCGAAAGAAATAAAACAGCAGAAAACACTAACACAAGTCTGATAATAAAGGTCTTCTTTCCCATCATTACAGGTTGTTTCATCAAATTGTTTTTAACTTCGGTTAGCTAACAATCATGACCTACGACCTCCTGCTGAAAAATATTGCGAAGCACATTGACCTCAGCAAAGAGGAAACAGATCATCTTACATCACTGGTTACCTGCAAAGAAGTACCCCGAAAGACCTTACTGGTAAAAGAAGGACAACCCTGTACTATTCTAAACTATGTT
>JAEUVK010000024.1 GCA_016787135.1 Chitinophagaceae bacterium
GCTACCAGCCAGAGCTATACAGCTACAGCTTCCGGCATTTATACCGTGCAAACTACTTCGACGGGCTGTACAGCTATTTCCAACGAGATCAATTTTACAGCTACCCCTGTTACCAATGTTGATCCGTCCGAGATCGGGCTGATCATTTCACCTAACCCGACAAGTACGGGACAGTTCAACATCCAGTTAGAAACAGATACCCGGTCGAACCTGTATATCTCCCTCGTGAATACGATGGGACAAAAAGTATATCACTCCACGACGCCAAACTTTATCGGGCGCCTTTCTCAAACGATCAGGCCTGGTAAATTAGCAGCAGGCATCTATTACCTGCAGGTTCAGCATGATAAGAAGATGTATGTAAAGAAGATCGTTGTCACGCAATAATAAATAATAACAGCAAACTGTAAACACAAAGACCCCCGGTATTGAAACCGGGGGTCTTTGCATTAAGAAATGAAACGTCCTGTTATGCGATAGAGAAAATTTATTATTGAAGAATGATCTCTCCTACATCCAGCGCCTGGTTCTGTTTTACCACAAGGTTGTCCAACTGCACTTCCTTATAGCGCACTTTGGTATTCACGATGAGTTTATACTTTCCGGGTTTAACCTGTGCAAAAAAGTTACCGGATACCAGGGCTATTTTCAATGAATCTTTCCCGCTGATGATCTTCACCATTTCTGCCTCCCCGGGGGGACTTACTTTTCCGGTAATAGATGTTGTTTGCCGGGTCAAGTTTAAAGGCTCTTTATAAGTAAACGGGCCTGTGATAACAATGGATGCAACAGCACAGGCGATCACACCTTTGTTCATAACTAAGATTTGAAATAAAATCGCCAACTACTATGCCAATGGGACTATTTGTGGAAAATTAAGCCGGTTATGAACTGTCATTTGGTCAATTAATCCACTTCTTTAGTATATTTCCCAAAAAATTGATTGCATGGCCATTCAACCCTGGCGCAAAGGAAAAGTGATCAAGATCGACGACCACACCCATAATACCAAGAGGTTCTGGATAGAAGTACCCGAACTGGATAAAGTTGATTTTATGCCCGGCCAGTTTGTTACGCTTGACCTTCCCATACATGAGAAACCCAATAAACGCTGGCGCAGTTATTCGATTGCTTCATGGCCCGACGGAACAAATGTATTTGAGTTATTGATAGTACTGGCTGAAAAAGGTCTGGGCACCACTTATCTTTTTAATGAAGTGAAAGTTGGCAGTGAACTCACGTTTCGTGGCCCGCAGGGAGTTTTCACCCTGCCTCAGCCGATGGAAAAAGATCTTTTCCTGATCTGCACGGGTACAGGTATTGCACCTTTCAGAAGCATGGTGAACTATATACAGCTTCATGATATACCAACTAAAAACATCTATCTCATTTTTGGTTGCCGCAGAAAAGAGGACCTGTTGTATTACGACGAACTGCGGGCCCTGGAAGAAAAGCTACCCCGGTTTCATTACCTCCCTACTCTTTCCCGTGAACACTGGGAGTCGGGACGCAACGGTTATGTCCACCCGGTATATGAAGAATTGTGTGTACAAAAACAGGATGCCTGTTTTTTCCTTTGCGGATGGAAGCACATGATAGACGAAGCCAAAAAAAGAATACAGGAAATGGGGTATGACAAAAGATCAATTCACCAGGAACTGTACGGATAGCACTCATTTTCAGCAGCAGGGAAATAAAAGATGATATTTGACAAGCTGAATGCTGATATGTCTCATAGCTGGTTTTAAAATGTAGTTTGATAAATTTGCGCAAACAAAACTGAATATGGGAGCTTCTTCCCTCATAGTACTGATCATTGCTGCTGTTGCCTTCTCAGGTATAGCTATTCTTATATCAAAGTTTGTACTGAAAGCTTCTACGAATAAACAAAAAGGCGAACCCTACGAATGCGGTATTCCCACAAAGGGTAAAACCTGGATACAATTAAATGTAGGATACTACCTGTTCGCCCTGATATTCCTGGTGTTCGATGTGGAACTGGTTTTCCTGTATCCCTGGGCTGTTGTAGCAAAAAGTTTAGGATGGATCGCATTAGTGGAAATAGTTATCTTCTTATTCATACTTTTTATGGGTTTTTTATATGCGCACAGGAAAGGGGCGTTGAAATGGATGTAATAAAAATATGCAATCAGAAATCCTGATCACGAAATGACCAACCAACAAAATAAAACAAAGGATTTCCCCGGGCAGATACATGAAACAGCCGGTGGCGGCATCGTTCTCAGCAAACTGGACGACGTCATTAACTGGGCCAGATCGAATTCATTATGGCCATTGACATTTGCCACCAGTTGCTGCGGTATTGAAATGATGGCAACGGCCTCTGCCAAATATGATTTTTCCCGGTTTGGTTTTGAAGTAGCAAGAGCTACACCGCGACAAGCTGATGTCATAATCATTGCAGGCACCATCGTCAATAAGATGGCCCCGGTACTGAAAAGATTATACGACCAGATGGCCGATCCGAAATATGTGATCGCCATGGGCGCCTGTGCGATCAGTGGCGGTCCGTTTTTTTACAATACTTATTCCGTAGTAAAAGGCGCTGACCATGTGATACCGGTAGATGTGTATGTAGCGGGTTGCCCGCCACGACCCGAAGCCCTGTTACATTCTTTGATAACATTACAGCAAAAAATAAAAAGCGGCCTCACCAGAGAACAGATAAGAAAGGAAGGTCTAAACACATAGAAAGGTGACAAAAGAAGAATTGAAAATAAAGATCGCTGAGTTACTGCCCGCCGCCACGTTAGACGAAACAGGGGAATGGCTCAATGTAAGCGTTGACCCGAATGACTGGCTACTGCTGGCGCAGCAACTGCGTACTGATCCTACTTTATTCTTTGATTACCTCTTTTGCCTGACCTGCATCGACTGGAAGACACATTTGACCATGGTGTATCACCTGTCTTCTACAAAACATCGCCACAATATTGTTATCAAATCGAAATTGGACAGGAATAAACCTGAAATAGAAACTGTTTCTGCTATCTGGAGAACAGCGGGGTTTCATGAACGGGAAGTATATGAAATGTTTGGCGTGAATTTCCTGAACCATCCCGACCTGCGGTTACTGATACTCCCGGACGGATGGGAAGGAAAGAATCCCTTGAGAAAAGATTTTGAGGACACTGTGAATATGATCAAGCTATAAAACGAATGTACAGGCAGACTGATATAATAAGTGATGCACAAGTCTCTCCGCAGGAAGGTGACCTGGTCATCAATGTAGGGCCGCAACACCCGGCAACACACGGGGTATTGCACCTGGTCATTACCCTGAACGGGGAAACGATCAAGAAAGTGGAGCCTCACTTAGGATATATACACCGCTCTATTGAAAAGATGTGTGAGAGCCTGACCTACCGGCAGTTCATTTATGTCACCAGCCGCATGGATTATCTCTCCGCACATATTAATAACCATGCCTGCGCATTATGTGTCGAAAAAGGATTGCAGGTAGAAATTCCGGCAAGGGCACAGGTGATAAGGGTGCTGATGGATGAACTGACAAGGATCGCTTCACACGAGCTATGGTGGGGAGCTATGGCTATGGACCTCGGCGCCTTCACTCCTTTCTTCCATGCCTTCCGCGAAAGGGAAACGATCAACGACATTATGGAAGAGACCTGTGGCGCCAGACTGACCATGAACTACATGGTGCCGGGTGGTGTTATGCAGGATGTTCATCCCAATTTTCAACGAAGAGTAAAAGAATTCATTCAGCTATACAAACGCAAGATCCACGAGTACGACGAACTGGTGACCGGTAATATCATTTTCCAGAACAGGATGAAAGGCGTGGGCTATTTATCACCCGAAGACGCTGTTGCATACGGATGCTCGGGACCGGTAACCAGAGGTAGCGGTGTGAGCTCTGATATCAGGAAAATATATCCTTACGAGATCTATGACAAGCTGAACTTTGATGAAGTACTGGAAAGTGGTGGTGATTCTTTTGCCCGTTATATGATCCGCATCCGCGAGATGCATGAATCCATCAAAATAATAGAACAGTTAATTGACAATATACCGGAAGGTGATTTTCAGGCAAAAACAAAAGCTGTATTGAAATTACCCAAAGGAGAATTCTATACAAGAGTGGAAACAGCCCGTGGTGAACTGGGTGTATATATAGTCAGTGAAGGTGGTACGACTCCCTACAGGATCAAATTCCGTTCACCGGGATTTTCAAATCTCTCTGTACTGGATCATATTGCCCGTGGCAGCAAGATCGGTGATTTAGTAGCGATGATGGGAACACTGGATTTAGTAATACCCGATATCGATAGATAAAATGTGGAGTTTTAGTCATATAGCAGATTTCATTCACGAATGGTTAAGCAGCACCTTCAACCCTACATGGACCCTGATCATTGAAATGGTGATCGCTGGTGTGTGTGTGATCGGTTTGTTTGCTGCGTTAGGATTGGTACTCGTGATCATGGAGAGAAAAGTATCTGCCTGGATACAGATACGTCTCGGGCCCAATCGTGTAGGGCCAAAAGGAATGTTGCAGTCATTAGCTGATACTTTGAAGTTATTGGTGAAAGAAGGGATGACTCCTTCCGGCGCAGATAAATTTTTATTCAACCTGGCGCCTTTCATTGCTATGATCGTAGCGATGTTACTGTTCGCTCCGATCGCTTTCGCCAAAGATTTTCAGTTGTGGGATCTGAACATCGGCGTCTTATATGTTTCGGCGGTATCATCCATTATGGTCATCAGTATCCTGATGGCGGGATGGTCGAGCAATAATAAATATTCGCTGATGGGTGCTATGCGCAGCGGGGCACAGATCGTGAGTTATGAATTATCGGCGGGACTGTCCATTCTTGCTGTCGTGGTACTGACGGGAAGCTTAAGTATTTCAGACATTGTAATGTCACAGGCAGATGGCTGGTGGATATTCAAAGGACATATTCCCGTGATCATTGCCTTTATCATATTTCTTATTGCCGTAACAGCGGAGACCAACCGTGCACCGTTTGACCTGGCAGAAGCAGAATCAGAATTAACGGCCGGTTTCCATACAGAATACTCAGGAATGAAGTTCGCTCTCTTCTTCCTCGCAGAATACATGAACGTATTCATCGTATGCGCTATCGGCGCTACTTTATTCCTGGGCGGATGGATGCCTTTTCATATCGGTAACTGGGAAGGCTTCAATCATGTGATGGACTGGATACCGTCCAGCGTATGGTTCTTTGGAAAAACATTCTTCCTCATATTCGTCATTATGTGGTTCAGGTGGACGTTCCCCCGCTTGCGGATCGACCAGTTACTGAACCTGGAATGGAAATATCTATTGCCGATCAGTATGTTCAACATTTTACTGGCAACACTGATGGCGATCATGGGGTGGCATTTTTAACCTCCGGCTCCTAAAGGGGAGTTAGGGAAATATAAAGCAAACTCATAGCTCACAGCTAAAAGCTCGTAGCTTATGTTTATAGTAAAATATATAAAAGATATTTTGGGTGCTGTAAAGTCGCTGGCTATTGGTATGAAGCGGACACTATACTACTTTACTCATCATAAAGAGATCATCACGCAGCAATACCCTGACAATAAGGATACACTTGTCTTACCTGAACGGTTCAAGGGTGAAGTGGTGATGCCACACAATGAAGTCAACGAACACCGATGCACCGGCTGTACAGCTTGCGAACTGGCCTGTCCCAACGGCACTATCAAGGTCGTTACCAAATTTGATATAACACCCGACGGAAAGAAAAAGAAAGCGATCGATAAGCTGGTCTATCATCTTGAACTATGTACAATGTGCAATCTCTGTATCGAGGCTTGTCCTTCTGATGCCATTAAAATGGCGCAGACATTTGAACACAGTGTGTATGACAGGAGCCAACTGACCAAAATATTAAATAACCCGGGATCAAAGATCATGGAAGGAGTGGAATAATGAAAGGAGCAACTATCATATTTTACCTGCTGGCCGCCCTTACACTGGTATGCGGTGTGTTATCTGTCACCACAAGACAGATATTCCGGGCAGCCATTTATCTTTTATTCTCGCTCATTGGTATTGCAGGTCTTTATTTCTGGATGGACTACCAGTTCATTGCTGCAGTGCAAATTGTAGTGTACGTCGGCGGTATTGTGGTACTGATCATCTTCTCCATATTCCTGACGCAGCAGGCGGGGGAAAAACTGCCGAAACAAAAATTAGGCAGAAAGATATTTTCAGCACTGGCCGTTTTCTGCGCCTTTGCCCTGGCCATGCTGCAGCTCTACCAGCATACATTTTATGAAACAGCAGAGGAACCGGTACCCGCCACTGTGGCCAATATCGGCCACCGGATGCTGA
This sequence comes from Chitinophagaceae bacterium, assembly GCA_016787135.1. Taxonomy (GTDB): domain Bacteria; phylum Bacteroidota; class Bacteroidia; order Chitinophagales; family Chitinophagaceae; genus VBAT01. The sequence continues at coordinate 6,350 of JAEUVK010000024.1, forward strand.
GTGTAAAAGAAGGCGGCTATGCGTTGCCGTTCGAGGTAGTGAGTATTTTGTTACTGGCAGCATTGATCGGATGTATTGTGATCGCTTTAAGAAGTAAACCGGAAACAACATGATGGAACCCGGACTATACCAGCTTTTGTTTATCAGTATCGCCTTATTCTTTATCGGCGTATATGGCTTCTTTACCAGGAGGAACCTGATCACGATGCTGATGAGTGTAGAACTGGTGCTGAACAGTGTGAACCTGAATTTCATTGCATTCAATAAATATCTGTGGCCGGGTAAGATGGATGGCCTGTTCTTTACCGTATTCGTTATAGCGATCGCTGCTGCAGAAGCGGCAGTGGCTATTGCGATCATCATTAACCTGTACCGCAGCCATCAATCTATAGATGTGGAGAATGCAGAAGAATTAAAGTATTAACCCCCGCTCCCCGAAAGGGAGTTGGGAAATATAAAATAAATGAACTCTTCTTTTTATATAGCACTTATTCCCTTGCTTCCCCTGGCAGGGTTTATTCTGCTTGGATTGTTCGGCAGATCATTTTTCAAGAACAGTTCCGGTATAATCGGAACATTGTTCTTACTGGTGTCTGCAGTACTCGCTGTTTATGTCGCTTATGATTATTTCTCCGTTTCCGCCACCATTCGTCCCAGAGAAATAGCTTTCACGTACACCTGGCTGCAATTTTCGGATACCTTATCCATAGACATGGGTGTAATGCTGGATCCCATTTCCGTAATGATGCTGGTCGTGGTCACATTTGTATCCCTGATGGTTCATATTTACAGCCTTGGGTATATGAAAGGAGAGGAAAGGTATCCTGCTTATTATGCTTTTCTTGGTCTCTTTACTTTTTCCATGCTCGGCTTAGTAATGTCTTCCAATCTTTTCCAGATCTATATCTTCTGGGAACTGGTAGGCGTTTCTTCCTTCCTGCTTATCGGTTTTTATTATAACAAACCATCGGCAGTGGCTGCTGCCAAGAAAGCATTCATTGTTACCCGTTTTGCTGATCTTGGATTTTTGATCGGCATTCTTGTACTATCCTGGTATTCCGGCACACTTGATTTCAATACATTGATCGCAAGGTTAACCTCGCCGGAATCTGATCAGTTAAAATCAGCCGTCACATCATCCTTCCTTGGATTAAGCGGCCTGACATGGGCATTGTTGCTGATCTTCATGGGAGGTGCTGGTAAAAGTGCCATGTTCCCGCTGCACATTTGGTTACCGGATGCCATGGAAGGCCCTACTCCTGTTTCTGCATTGATACATGCGGCAACGATGGTGGTGGCCGGTGTGTACCTGGTAGCACGGTTATTCCCGGTATTTGCCATCAGTGACCCGGCTGCTTTGGAAGTAGTAGCATGGGTCGGCGCTGTATCGGCAGTCATTGCGGCGGTGATTGCCTGTACACAAACAGATATCAAAAGAGTACTCGCTTATTCAACGATGTCTCAGATCGGGTTTATGATGTTTGCGCTGGGCGTATCCAAATACGGAGGTGAGGCAGGATTAGGTTATACAGCTTCCATGTTCCATCTTTTCACTCACGCCATGTTCAAAGCATTGTTGTTCCTCGGCGCCGGCGCCGTGATACATTATGTCCACAGCAACGAAATGAAAGATATGGGTGGCCTGAGAAAATATTTACCCATTACACATGTCACATTTCTGGTTGCCTGTCTCGCCATTGCAGGTATTCCTCCTTTCGCAGGCTTCTTCAGCAAAGAAGAGATACTACTCGCTGCTCATGAAAATAACCCGGCGATCTATTGGATAGCATTGATCACTTCAGGACTTACCGCTTTTTATATGTTCCGTTTATACTTCAGTATTTTTTGGAACAAACCAGCTCACCTGCACGGGGAAAAACATGGTGAAGGTGGTTTTGCGATGATGTTGCCGTTGATCTTATTAGGTGTTGGCGCTGCGGGGGCAGGTTTTATTCCATTCGGCAAATATGTAAGCACTGACGGTTCTCCGCTGGAATCACATATCGACATTGGCATTTCCGCTTTACCCGTTGCATTGGGTGTAGCGGGTATTGTTGCAGCCATGTGGTTATACCTTAAACCTAATAACCGTTCTGAAAAGCTGGCTGCTTCACTGAGTGGGTTATACAAAGCAGCGTATAATAAATTCTATATTGATGAACTGTATTTGTTTATTACAAAGAAAGTGTTGTTCAACCTGGTGGGCAGGCCTGCAGCCTGGTTCGACAGGAATGTAGTAGACGGATTAGTGAACCTGACCGGCAACACCACGGAAGCGGTATCAGGTGGAATCAGGAAACTGCAATCAGGGAAAGTGCAGCAGTATGCGATTTATTTCCTCGGCGGGGTGATCGTACTGGCTGTATTGTTTATTTATGTATGGAAGTAGCTTAATGAAAATGGAATGAATCTTTTATTACTCATAGGAATACCTCTTGTTGCTGCATTGGCGGTATTAGCTTCACGGAATGCTAAACAGGTAAGATGGATATCTCTTACCGGTGCAACAGTCCAGCTGATCGCCTCATTTGCTCTTTTGTTCACTTTCAAAGCGGAAAGGGCAGCAGGCAATACGGCACAAATGTTATTTGAACAGAAATATGCATTGTTCCCGGCATGGCATATCAATTTTCACCTGGGCGTGGATGGCATCTCCGTCGCTATGATATTGCTAACCTCTTTTGTATTGGTAGCAGGTGTACTGGTATCCTGGAATGTAGAGAAGATGACCAAAGAGTTTTATTTCCTCCTGGTCTTATTAGCCCTTGGCGCTTATGGTTTCTTTATCTCGCTTGACCTTTTCATTCTTTTCTTTTTCCTGGAAATATCAGTGATACCCAAATACCTGCTGATCGGTATATGGGGCAGTGGCAAAAAAGAATACAGTGCTAACAAACTTGCCCTGATGCTGATGGGCGGATCGGCTTTGATTCTGGTCGGCATGCTGGGATTGTACTTCGAAGGAGGCCGCAGCTTTGACCTACTGAAGTTATCACAGATGAACCTGGATACGTCAACACAGCATATCCTGTTTCCATTGCTGTTTGCAGGCTTTGGTGTTTTCACTGCATTATTTCCTTTCCATACATGGGTGCCCGATGGTCACTCATCTGCACCAACTGCCGGCTCTATGTTCCTCGCCGGTATTTCCATGAAGCTTGGTGGTTATGGTTGCTTGCGTGTGGCCACCTATCTATTACCGGAAGGAGCAAAAGAATATGCGAACATTATTATTATCTTATCTGCTATTGCCATTTTATACGGTGCTTTCGCCACGATGATGCAGAAGGACCTGAAATATATCAATGCATATTCGTCCGTCAGCCACGTTGGATTTAGTTTACTGGGTATCGGCATGCTCACTCAAACAGCCATGACCGGCGCTGTGATGCAGATGGTATCGCATGGGGTGATGACGGCCCTTTTCTTTGCCGTGATCGGGATGATATATGACCGTACGCATACACGTATGGTCGCCGATATGGGGGGACTGATGAAAGTGATGCCGTTCGTTGCTACCGTCTTTTTCATCGTCGGTCTTTGTTCATTAGGCTTACCCGGGCTGAGCGGATTTGTAGCAGAGATGACAGTATTTGTGGGCTCATGGGAAAATGCAGATGCTTTTCACCGTATCGCCACTGTTGCGGCTGCTATGTCCATTGTGGTAACTGCAGTTTATATCTTAAGGGCGGTAGGGCAAACCGTCATGGGGCCTATTAAAAATGAATATACACAACTGAAAGATGCGAACTGGAATGAAAAGCTGGCGGCGATATTGTTACTCGCAGGTATTCTTGCTATCGGTATTGCACCTTTCTGGCTGAATGACCTGCTGAAGCCGGGTATTGAATTGATCATGCAAAAACTGGCATCAGTAAAATAAATGAGATCGGAATGAACGAGTTTCTTATATTGATGAAAAGCGAACTGGCGGTCACCGTCATTCTGTTCCTGCTGCTCTTTATCAAGATCGGCAAAGGAATGAGGAATGAGACCTTGCTGCCCCTGATACAGGTATTGTTATTACTCAACTTTCTGCTGGGTTTCTTTTTTAATAAACAGGGAGTGTTGTTTGAGGGGCTTTATACTACCAGTCCGATGATCGTTTTGCAGAAAAATATCCTGAACCTTGGCGTCTATCTTATTTCATTGTTATGTGCTGACTGGTTAAAGAAAACCCCGCATTTGTCTGAATTCTTCATGCTGATGCTGTCAGCGCTGATGGGTATGTTCTTTATGATCTCCAGCGGCAACCTGCTGATGTTTTATTTGTCACTCGAACTGGCTACTATCCCTGTAGCAGCGATGGCCAATTTTGACCTGGAGAAAAAGATATCATCCGAAGCAGCCATGAAAATGATCCTGTCTTCTGCCTTTTCATCCGGTATCCTGCTTTTTGGTATTTCTTTATTATATGGAGCTACCGGTACGATCAGTTTTGCAGAATTGCCTTCGCAATTAGACGGAAGCCCCCTGCAGATCATGGCATTTGTTTTCCTGTTCACGGCCTTTGCCTTTAAGTTATCCATTGTACCGTTCCACCTGTGGACAGCCGATGTATATGAAGGTTCGCCGATCGCCGTTACTTCTTTCTTATCTGTTATATCCAAAGGTTCGATCGCTTTTATTTTCATCAGTACCCTGTACAAAGTATTCCAGCCAATGGAAGCAGTGTGGTACAATATGATCGTGGTGCTGGCCATTGCCACCATGGTGACCGGTAACCTTTTTGCTTTACCTCAGCAGAATATTAAACGTTTCCTCGCCTTTTCTTCCATAGCACAGGTCGGTTTTATTTTGGTGGCGATCAGCAGCAACAGTCCCGAAGGTCTTTCTTCTGTTGTGTATTTTGTCCTGATCTATGTGTTTTCCAACCTTGCCGCATTTGGTGTGGCATCGGTGATCTCAGAAAAAACAGGACGGGAGAATATAGATGACTATAAAGGCTTGTATAAGACGAATCCTTTCCTCACATGGATACTGGCATTAGCATTATTCTCATTGGCAGGGGTTCCGCCAACAGCCGGTTTTTTTGGCAAATTATTCTTATTAACTGCAGGCGGATCCAAAGCTGATTACTGGTTCATAGCTGTAGCTGCACTGAACATGATCATTTCATTGTATTATTATTTAAGGATCGTAAGGGCCATGTTCATGGATAAGAATGAGCAACCCGTTGAAAAGATACAACCTAACCCTTCTGTCCGGCTGGCACTGATCATCTGCGGGGCAGGTATCGTTCTGACGGGCATGTTAAGCTGGGTGTATGATTACATTGTCAAATTGAGTTGAGTATTCGGAATTATGAATGATCAATTCATGATTCTGCATTCAACATTCATAATTGTAAGTAAGATGGCTATCAATAAGAACCACGAATTCGAAGAACTCAACGGTGTCAAATGCGGCATCGTAGAGAAGAATGTAAAACCGGAAAGATTATCGTTCTTAAAAGAACTCCTGGAATATAATGGTTATACCGTTGTAGCTGTTCCTACGCCTGCGCCCAAAGCTGCTGCTGCTCCTCCTCCACCTAAAGAAGGAGAAGCAGCCACTCCGCCACCGCCACTCCCGACTGCACCGGAAACCTTTACTGTCGGTGTTACCGATTATACTTTCAACTGGGTCAATGCCGTCTTTGGCCGTTTGCTGAAAACAAAAGACAGGCATGTCGTTACATTGGCTTACTGGCAGCAAAAAGACCCTGTCAGCCATGACGAGATACCGTATTATGAGAATTGACCGGTCCTCTCTCCAGTTATTTCATATAAAAAAGCTGATTTTTCTACCTGATTTGTCATGTGTTTAATGACAATAATCAGTTTTTTGTCTGACGAGGGTATTTAAATCGTGAAAAATTAAGCGGTAACTCTGTGCCACGAAAATCTTCTATTATGGCACAAACAAAAAAAGCTGCAAAGTACGTGTACTTCTTCGGCGGTGGTAAAGCCGATGGTAACGAATCAATGAAGAACCTCTTGGGTGGCAAAGGCGCCAATCTCGCAGAGATGGCCGGGCATCCAAAACTCCGTTTACCGGTTCCCCCGGGATTTACCGTCACAACTGAAGTGTGTACCTGGTATTATAAGAACAAAAAGAAATACCCTCCTGTATTGAAATTGCAGGTACAGACCGCCCTGGAAAAAATGGAAAAACTGATGGGCAAAAAATTCGGTGATGTAAATGATCCGTTGCTTGTTTCTGTTCGCTCCGGCGCCCGCAGATCCATGCCTGGCATGATGGAAACCGTATTGAACGTAGGATTGAATGAGAAGACCATTGAAGGCCTGATCAAACAATCCGGTGATGAACGTTTTGCCTACGACGCTTACCGCAGGCTGATCATGATGTATGCAGATGTGGTAATGGAGAAAGCCGCAGGCATTGAAATAAAAAATGGCAAGGGCATCCGCAAACAATTAGATGAAAAACTTGAAAAAGTAAAACATACGAAAGGCTATAACAGTGATACCGACCTTACAGCAGATGACCTGAAAGCACTCGTAAAAGATTATAAAGCCACGGTGAAAAAAGTATTAGGTAAAGAGTTTCCTGAAAATCCCTACGACCAGTTATGGGGTGGTATCGGCGCCGTATTCGCCAGTTGGAATGGCAAAAGGGCTATTGAATACCGCCGCATTGAAAAGATACCCGATGAATGGGGAACTGCCGTGAATGTTCAGGCGATGGTATTTGGTAATATGGGCGACGACAGCTGCACAGGTGTTGCTTTTACAAGAAACCCGGGTAATGGTGAGAATAAATTCTATGGCGAATTCCTGGTAAATGCACAGGGTGAAGATGTGGTAGCCGGTATCCGCACTCCCGCTCCTGTAAATGAATATTCAAAGAATGCACAGAGTGAACATTTCGGAACACTCGAAAAACTGATGCCTGCCCAGTATAAAGAACTCTTTACCATACAGAGGAAACTGGAAAAACATTACAGGGATATGCAGGATATTGAGTTCACCATAGAAAAGGGAAAACTATACATGCTCCAATGCCGTGTCGGTAAGCGCAATGGTGTGGCTGCTGTACGTATGGCCACCGAGATGTTCAAGGAAAAGCTGATCGACATAAAGACAGCTGTGATGAGAGTGGCCCCTAATCAACTGGTAGAACTGTTGCTGCCGATGCTGGATCCCAAAGCTGAACAGGTGGCCCCTGTCATTGCCAAAGGATTACCGGCAGGACCCGGCGGCGCCAAAGGCCGTGTAGTATTTTCTTCTGCAGATGCCGTTGAATGGGCCTCTAAAGGAGAGAAAGTGATCCTCGTGAGAGAAGAAACATCTCCCGAAGATGTAGATGGTATGCATAAAGCACAGGCTATTCTTACCACCAAAGGCGGTATGACGTCACACGCCGCATTAGTGGCAAGAGGATGGGGCAAATGCTGTATCGTTGGTTGCAGTGATATAGAGATACATAGTGAAAGCAAAGTCTTCCATGCAAAGAACGGCGTGGTTATCAAAGAAGGCGACTGGATCAGTTTGAATGGCACCAAAGGCCTCGTGTACGAAGGAAGCATGGCATTGGTAGATATCGATATTGACAAGAACCAGTCTTACAAAGACCTGATGAAGCTGGTGGATAAGACCAAGCAGATCGGCGTACGGGCCAATGCGGAAACACCGGAAGACGCTGTTCATGCAGTGAAATTTGGCGCAGAAGGTATCGGTTTGTTCCGTACAGAACATATGTTCTATGGCGAAGGAAGTGAAGAGCCGCTGTTCCAGCTCCGTAAGATGATCGTGAGCAAAACAGAAAAAGAAAGAAGGGATGCGCTGGATGGTTTGTTCAAATATGTAAAGAAAGATGTAAAGGATACACTGGAGGTCATGAATGGTTACCCTGTCACTATCCGCCTGCTCGATCCGCCTCTGCATGAATTCGTTCCGCATGATAAAGACAAGCTGAAACAACTTGCCAAAGAATTAGGTATCAGCATGGGTATGCTGAACAGGAGAGTATTGGCACTACATGAAAATAACCCAATGCTTGGCCATCGTGGCGTTCGTCTGGGTATCAGCTATCCGGAGATCACCGAGATGCAGGTAAGGGCCATTTTTGAAGCCGCTGCCGAACTGAACAAGGCTGGTAAAAAAGCATTCCCCGAGATCATGGTGCCGGTTACAGTGATCGCCCATGAGCTACGTCACCAGAAAGTGATTGTTGACCAGGTGTATAAAGAAGTTTGCCAGAAAATGGGCGTAAGAAAGATACCCTATCTCTATGGTACGATGATCGAAACACCAAGAGCAGCGTTGCGTGCCGAATACATGGCAAATGTCGCCGACTTCTTCAGCTTTGGCACCAATGACCTGACACAAATGAGCTTTGGTTTCAGCCGCGATGATATTGGTGGTTTCTTGCCTAAATATCTTGATCTGAAAATATTGCCCGATGATCCTTTCCAGACCATTGACCAGGAAGGTATCGGTCAGTTGATAAAAGTAGGAACAGAAAGAGGCCGGTTGAACAAACCTCACCTGAAGGTGGGTATCTGCGGTGAGCATGGCGGCGATCCTGAAAGTGTGAAGTTCTGCCACCGTATTGGAATGAACTATGTCAGCTGTTCTCCGTTCAGGGTGCCTATTGCACGTTTAGCTGCTGCACAAGCTGCCCTTGAAACGCCAAGAAAGAAAAAATAATACTGCTCGTAAGAAGAACGAAGCCTGCAACAGTACTGTTGCAGGCTTTTTTATAATAAAAATAGCCTGCAGCGATTATAGCAGGCTATTTATTTTGTTCGTCCGTGTTCTAAGTGTATAAGAATTTCAGGGCGTCGCCCATTCCAATGTTCTTTCAGTGATCCCGCCAATCATTTCGGTCACTTTTTCAAAAAGCAAAGGCATGATGGCTTCTATTTCTTCTGTCAAACCTGTTCCCTGCTGCTGCAAAGAAGCAATGCTGACAACCAGCAGGTGTATCTCCGGCGCCCTGTCGAGCAGGTGCAAAGCACCGATCATATCCTTCAGCCCGATATCATGTGTGCTCATCGCCTGCGGAAAGTCATCCGCAAACTTTGGTTTGATCAAACGGATAGTTCCCGGCGGGTTATTATCCAGGGTGGCATCAACCAGTATCACCTGCGGGTATTCTTCAAAATACTCCAGCAAATGAAAACCGCTGGTTCCCCCATCGAGCACATCCACGTTGGGAGGTAAATTGAGTGCAGACAGGCATTGTGCCAGGTGAACCCCCACTCCTTCGTCCCCCATCAGGTAATTGCCGATCCCCATCACGAGAATGCGGTCTTCGTATTCAGCTTTTTGGCGCATTGGGTAATTCTTTATTGTGTTTAAAAACATCTTCCTCTATGAATTTCCAGCCGCCGCCCATACTCGACATTTCTCCCCGGCCTTCCACATAGTCGTGATAAAAAACGAGGTACACATGAACAACTGCGAAGAGAATGAAGAACCACATGGTCCAATGATGCACCTGGCGCAGGAAAATATCACCCCCGAACATATAAGGTACCCAGGCAAACATTTTGGGAAACCACCAACTGGTGCTCATGGAAGCATACAAGCCAAACCCGGTCAGGCATTGCACTAAGAAAGCGATGAAGGTGAAAAAGTAGATCAATCCTGCCATGGCATTATGTCCCACACTCATGTGTTCTTTTCCCCGCAGCATCAGTATATCCATTTTGAACACATGCCACATCTCTTTAAAGAATTTCTTAGAAGTAGGAACGAATTGTTTCCAGTTAGAATATTTGTTCCCGGCAAAACCCCAGTAGATACGGAACAGGAAATTGAAGAAGAATACATACGCTGCAATAAAATGGATCAGTCTCACCCATCCCATCACAAAACGCTGCGAAGGCTCCTGCCCGCTTTGTATCGCCAGCGGGTTGGCAATATAAAAACCCGTAGCAATCAGCACGATGATGACAAAGGCATTCAGCCAATGATACAAACGTACCGGTTTCTCCCACACATATACCCGGCGCAGTTTATGAACAGTAGTTTTTTCAGTCGTCATACGATCATTTTAAAAATTAATCGCCCAATACACTGATACGGTTGATATGCTTTCCTTCTTCATCATACAAATGAACTGCACAGGCCAGGCAGGGATCGAATGAATGCACGGTGCGTAATATCTCTACCGGTTTTTTTGGATCGGCGACCGGCGTATCCCGCAACGCTGCTTCATATGCTGAAACCTGTCCCTTACCATCTCTTGGTGAAGCATTCCACGTTGTAGGCACTACCAACTGGTAATTAGCGATCTTTTCATCTTCAATATTGATCCAGTGTGCCAATGCACCACGCGGCGCTTCCGAATGACCAACACCCAATGCTTTGCCGGGCCATTTTTCCGGATCCCTTTTTGTTGAATCAGCCATACGTGTATCACCATTCTTTATATTCTCAATTAACTGGTGATAAAAATCCAGGCCCCATCTTGTCACTAAAATACTTTCCAGGCCACGGGCTGCAGTGCGCCCTAATGTAGAGAACAGGGCAGTAACAGGCACATTCAGATCCTTCAGGGCTTTATCCACTACTTCTTTGAATTCTTCTCTTCCTCTTGCATAACCTACCAGCATTCTTGACAGTGGCCCTACTTCTACGGCATGGCCTTTCCAGCGGGGTGTTTTCAGGTAACTATACTTCTGCGTGGTATCGAGATTTTCAAAAGGAGGCTTTGGTCCTGTGTATCTTATCTTGCTTTCTCCTTTCCAGGGATGTAAACCACCATTGGCCGCTCCTTTGTATTCATACCAGGAATGATCAATGAACTCCTGTATCTCGTCATCTTTCCGCAGATCCACATCATATACTTTACTGATATCTTTATCGAGGATAACCCCGGACGGGAATTTATAAGACGAAGTATCCCGGTAACCATTCCACGGCAGGTCGCCGTACACCATATAGTTACCAAGACCGCCACCGATAGCACCCCAATCCTTATAGAATGAAGCGATCGCCATGAGGTCGGGGATATACACCTGTTCAATGAATTGTTTTCCCTGTTGTAATAACTGTTCAACATAAGCGAGTCTCTCCGCATTCAAACCGCTCACATCATCTGTACTGATCGCACAGGCCATACCGCCCACGAGATAATTCGGGTGCGGATTCTTACCCCCAAAAATCGTATGGACCTTTACAATTTCCTTTTGCCACTCCAGGGCCTCGAGGTAATGTGCAAGCCCTATGAGATTTACTTCAGCCGGGAGCTTATAAGCAGGATGCCCCCAGTAGCCATTGCTAAAAATTCCCAGTTGCCCGCTTTCAACAAACTTTGTTACCCGTTTTTGCAGATCACTGAAATAGCCGGGTGATGATTTGGGCCAGTTGGAAATGCTCTGTGCCAGTTCAGAGGTTTTCTTTGGATCTGCTTTTAAAGCATTCACCACATCCACCCAGTCCATGGCATGCAAATGATAGAAATGCACCACATGGTCATGCATGTATTGTGCACAGAACATAATATTGCGAACTATCTCTGCATTGGGCGGAACGACAATATCCAATGCATCTTCCACGCACCGCACAGAAGTCAGTGAATGAACAGAAGTACAGACACCACATACACGGCCGACATAGGCCCAGGCATCCCGGGGATCACGACCCCTTAATATCTCTTCCAGCAACCGCACCATCGTACCGCTGCTGAAAGCGTCTTTTATCTTACCATTCTCAATGTCTGCTTCAATGCGAAGATGGCCTTCTATTCTTGTAACGGGGTCAACAACAATTCTTGTACTCATATAAAAAATTGTGGCAGTAAGTAAATGGGTTACCCTTTCAGTTCATGCTCACTTTCCTTTCCTTCTTTCTCCAGGTTCCTGATCAGTTTTTTCTTGCGCACATTGGTCATGATCGCATGGGCTGCCAATGCACCGGCAGTAACACCCAATGCTACCTTGCCTACCGTATCTGCTGTTGACTCAATGCCGAATCCCGGGAAAGCGGAAGCCCGTTCATAGATACGCCCGTTGTCCCAATAGTTTTCTTCACTGCATCCAAAACATCCGTGACCTGACTGTATCGGGAAACTGGTACCGTTGTTCCATTTGGTGACAGCACAGGCATTGTAAGTTGATGGCCCTTTACATCCTACTTTGTATAAGCAATAACCTTTCTTCGCATTATCGTCATCAAAACTTTCCACATACAAACCCGCATCGTAATAAGGTCTGCGGTAACAGGTATCATGAACCCTCTTACTATAAAATGCCTTCGGCCTGCCTAATCCATCCAATTCAGGAAGCCGGCCGAATGTTACTACATGGACAATTACTCCCGCCATCACTTCCCCTATCGGGGGACAGCCCGGAACTTTAATGACCGGCTTGCCTTTTACGAGCTTGTGAATAGGCGTGGCAGAGGTAGGATTAGGCCTGGCTGCCTGTACACACCCATTGCTGGCACAACTGCCCCATGCTATGATCGCCTTTGCACCTTCAGCCGCTTCCTCCAGTATCTGCAGTGATGTTTTGCCCCCGATCATGCAATACACGCCATCAGCAGCAGTCGGTACACTTCCTTCCACGCATAAGATGTATTCGCCCTTGTATTTTGTCATCGTATTCTTCATTGCTTCTTCGGCCTGGAAGCCGGAAGCCGCCATTAATGTTTCAGTATAGTCCAGCGAGATCTGGTCGAGCAGCACATCCGCTACAATCGGGTGAGACGAACGGATAAACGACTCGCTGCAACAGGTACATTCCTGGAAATGCAGCCAGATCACCGGTAATCTTGGTTTGGACGACATGGCTCTGACCACCTGCCCGACAGAGGAATTCTCAAGGCCCAGATAGGCAGCCATCAATGTACAGAATTTGAGAAAATCCTTTCTTGAATATCCTTTTCTCTTAAACTCTTCCAGGTAAGTGGGGTTTTGCTGAACAGCTTCGTTCTTCATTGTGCAGAAGATTTATGGCAACATCGCCGTGAGAGAAATAAGCATAGCAAGTTTATTGACATAAATATTGTCAGGCGATGAGAATTGTCATTGGAAATTGTGATAAAAGTCAGCACTGGTAAGGATAAAGGAGGCTAATATTGGTAACCTTAAAATAAGAGTATGCGAAAATTTTTGTCTTTCCTCCTTATCATGTCAGCCTCATCGTCTTCATTTGCCCATGAAGGGCATGGACATACAGAAGGTTTTACGATCACTCACTATTTCACAGAGCCCGAGCATTTCATCCCACTGGCTGCAGCGATTGTAGTAGCGATCGTCATGGTAAGAAAATGGAGACGATCTGCCACCAAAAAATGATACCATGCATGAGCTCTCTATCGTGATGAACATTATACAGATCGCCGAAAAAGAATCGGCTGCCAATAATGCATCCGCGGTGGAGGAGATAGAACTGGATATCGGCGAACTAAGCGGCATTGAGCCATCAGCATTCGATTTTGCGTGGGAACAGGCTATCAAATCCTCTCTGCTCGACGGATCAGCGAGGAAAATAAATCACATACCCGGTGAAGGGCAGTGTATCGAATGTGGTGCTGTATTCCCGATGCACCGGTTATACGATCCGTGTCCAGTTTGCGGTGAACATTTTATAACGATTACTAAGGGAAAAGAGTTAAGAGTGCGGTCAATAGTAGTGAACTGAATATAATCATCATCAACTATAAATCCATTATATGTGCAGTACCTGCGGTTGCGATGCCAATGCCTCCCCGTCGATCAAACAGATAGATGATCACGACCACCATCATGATCACGATCATCATCATTCCCATGAAAAGAAGATCATCGAAGTGGAAAAAGATGTTTTGTACGAAAACAACCTGCTGGCGCAGCGTAACAGGGGTTATTTCGATGCAAAAAATATCCTGGCGCTGAATCTTGTCAGCTCCCCGGGATCAGGCAAAACAACTTTGCTGGAAAGAACACTGACAGACCTGAAGAATGAATTCGCATTTTTTGTGATCGAAGGCGACCAGCAAACATCAAGGGATGCCGACCGTATTCATGCAACAGGTACCAAAGTAGCCCAGATCAATACCGGCAAAGGCTGCCACCTCGATGCGCACATGATACTGCATGCACTGCAAGGCATGAAACCTGCTGAGAATTCTATCCTCTTTATTGAGAATGTCGGCAATCTTGTTTGCCCTGCTATGTTTGATCTCGGCGAAAAGGAAAGAGTAGTTATTATCAGTGTGACTGAAGGCGACGACAAACCTATCAAGTACCCGGACATGTTCCATACTTCAACATTGTGTATCATTAATAAGATTGACCTGCTTCCCTATGTTTCTTTTAGCATGGAAAAAGTAAAAGAATATGCCAGACAGGTAAATCCTGAACTGGCATTCATTGAACTGAGCTGCACGACGGGTGAAGGAATGGCACAATGGTATCAATGGTTGAAAGAAAAAATTTTGGCGCCCGCAGTTGTATAAAATTGACCGGCTCATTTTTTATTGGATCACCATGAACACCTGGCATATCCATATCGGCGGATTGGTACAGGGGGTCGGCTTCCGGCCTTACGTCTGTCGTATGGCCGGCGCTCTGGGAATAAAGGGCTGTGTCAGTAATGGAAATGACGGCGTTCATATTCTGTTCAATGCAACTGGCGAACAGGCAACCGGCTTTTATAACAAATTAGTCAGTTCTCCTCCTGCCAATGCCATCATCCGGACACATCATTGCGAAAGGGCCCATTCTCAAAAATTTGATGACTTCTCGATACAAGCGAGTGATTCAACCGCAAAACCCGATATGCTGCTGGCCCCGGATATAGCGATCTGCCATCAATGCCTCCACGAAATTCAGGATCCCGGCAGTAACCGTTTCCAATATCCCTTTACTACCTGTCTCGAATGCGGCCCGCGGTACTCGATCATATCGGATCTTCCCTATGACAGGGAGAATACAACCATGGCTGAACTAAAAATGTGTGCCTGTTGCCATACGGAATATAATGATATCAACAACCGCAGGCATTACAGCCAGACCAATTCATGCCCGTATTGCAGTATTCCTATCCATTTATTCGATAACCAGGGAATAGCTATCTGCCATGACACCGAATGTGCGATGGTATTAGTACACCAGGCGTTACAGGAAGGCAAAATTGTTGCTGTAAAAGGTATCGGCGGGTATTTATTGCTTTGCGATGCCACCCGGCAACATTCCATAAGGACCCTGCGTGAACGTAAACACCGGCCCGCCAAGCCTTTCGCAGTGATGTATCCCTCCCTTGCCATGATGGAAAAAGACCTTATTATCACTGGCAAAGAAAAAGAAGCATTAACAGGAAAAGTGTCACCTATCGTTCTTTGTAAACTAAAACAAGAACCAGCTACAGGGTTATGTGCAAACGCTGTTGCTCCCGGACTGGATAAAATAGGCGCTATGTTGCCTTATACTCCACTTCTTTTTTTACTATCCAGACGTTTTGCTCATCCTTTAATAGCCACCAGCGGCAACCTGAGCGGTTCTCCTGTCATTTATACAGATGAAGATGCATTGATCTGGCTTGGTGAACAGGCCGATCTTATCCTGGCTTTTGACAGGGATATCGTCACTCCGCAGGATGATAGTGTATTACAGTTCTCGGAACGATACGGGCACCGTATTGTGCTAAGGAGATCAAGAGGGCTGGCGCCAAATTATTATCCTTCGCCATTTGATATTGACAACAACATTTTGGCAATGGGCGCAGACCTGAAAAGTTCTTTTGCCCTGCTTGACGATCACAATCTTTACGTTAGCCAGTACCTGGGAGACCAGGGCAGTTATGATTCACAGGAAAGTTATAAGAATACATTGCGGCATTTATCGGCATTACTGCATTTCAAGCCCGGACATATCCTTATTGATAATCACCCGGACTATTTTGTATCAAAGGCCGGAAAGGATATTGGCGAAGAATTGAAGATACCGGTATCCGGCATCCAGCATCACAAAGCACATTTTTGTGCAGTGCTGGCCGAGAATGATCTGCTTCATGATGAGGAAAATGTTTTAGGTGTAATATGGGATGGTACAGGTTATGGTGATGATCAGCAAATATGGGGCGGTGAATTCCTTTTGCTGGAAGATGGTGACATCAGCCGTTATATGCACCTCGACTATTTCCCACAACTGCTGGGTGATAAAATGAGCAAGGAACCAAGAATAAGCGCTGTATCATTATTGCGGAATAATATGGATCACCTGATGCTGATCCGTGACCAGTTCTCCATAGAAGAAAGAGAGTTTTACCTGAAATTGCTGAATCAGCAGCAACATCTGCTAACATCAAGTGCCGGCCGCTTGCTGGATGGCATTGCTTCTATCCTGGGAATACTGTCCTTCAATACCTATGAAGGTGAAGCGGCGATGAAGCTGGAAGCCGCAGCCCGTAAATGTGATAGAAGTTTATTTGATCATTATGCCATCCCTGTCAATAAGAACAGGCTTAACTGGTCCACCATGATCGATGCAATCATGGCAGATAAAAAAGAGGGGCTTGCTATTCCGCTGATCGCCAGGAAAGTGTTTGTATCCCTTGCGATGCTGATCAGGAATGTAGCGATACGGTCCGGTGTTAAAAAAATTGCTTTCGGCGGGGGTGTTTTCCAGAATGCATTGCTGGTCGATCTCATTGCCGAACTGATGCAGGAAGAATTTGAATTATACTTTCATAAGCAGCTTAGCCCGAATGACGAGTGTATTGGGTTTGGACAGATCGCTTATATACAACTGATGAAACAATACGAGAAAAAAAATAGTCAGCAAACCGAAATGATCCATTATTAACGTAACCAATAATTATGTGTCTGGCAATACCTGGAAAACTACTTTCTGTCACTGTGCAACTGGATGATACATTCAGGCAGGGTAAGGTCTCGTTCGGCGGTATCATCAAAGAAGTAAATCTTTCTATGGTGCCTGAGGCCAATGTAGGTGATTATGTACTGGTACATGTAGGCGTGGCAATTGGCCGGGTGGATGAGGAAGAAGCGCAACAGACATTTGAATACCTGAAACGAATGGGTGAAGTGGATGAAATTGCTGATGAAGAAAAAAGTACTCAATGAAGTATCTCTCAGAATACAGGAACCCTGAGTTGGTAGAAAAATACCTTGAACTGATCTTTCATGTCACTACAAAGCAGTGGAAACTGATGGAGATCTGCGGCGGGCAAACACATAGCCTTGTAAAGAATGGCATTCTCGATATGCTGCCTGGTCAGATCACCATGGTACATGGCCCTGGTTGCCCGGTCTGTGTAACCCCCATCAGTATCATTGACGAAGCTATTTACCTGGCACAGCAATCTGGTATTATCATTTGCTCATTTGGCGACATGCTTCGTGTGCCCGGTTCGAAAAAAAATTTACTGGAAGCAAAGGCAGAAGGTGCAGATGTACGTATTCTTTACTCACCACTGGATGCTGTACAACTGGCAAAAGAAAATCCGGGTAAAGAAATTGTATTTTTTGCCGTGGGTTTTGAAACTACCGCACCCGCCAATGCCCTGAGTATTGTGCAGGCGCATAAATCAGGAATCAGAAATTATAGCATACTTGCTTCGCATGTACTGGTGCCTCCGGCGATGGAAGCTTTATTAAGCGATAAAGAAAATGAGATAGATGCTTTTCTCGCAGCAGGCCATGTTTGTACCATCATGGGTATGGAAGAATACCATCCCATCGCCGAAAAATATAAGACGCCCGTTGTTATAACGGGATTTGAACCTGTTGATCTCCTGCAGGGTATCCTGATGGCGGTACAACAATTGGAAAATGGTGAATACAAAGTAGAAAATCAATATGTCCGCTATGTACAGCGTGCAGGCAACCGCCTAGCCAAAGAAATGATGATGGAAGTGTTTGCTGTCAGTGACAGGATATGGCGGGGTATCGGGAATATTCCGCAAAGCGGTTACGAAGTGAATGAACAATACAAACAATATAACGCCAGGGTAAAATTCAAACTAAATCTGCCTGTTGCCGAAGAAAACAAGGATTGTATCAGCGGAGAAATTATGAAAGGATTGAAAAAACCTTTTCAGTGCCCGAATTTCGGTACGGCCTGTAAACCTGAGCATCCCCTGGGCGCACCGATGGTAAGCAGTGAAGGTACCTGTGCTGCATATTATCATTATGCATCTGCTAAAGAGCCGGAAGAAATCATCTGATTATGCAACCGCAATGTCCCATACCGAAATCTGATTTTGATATGATCACTCTTGGTCATGGAAGCGGCGGTCTTCTAACGCACCAGTTGCTCAAAAGTGGCGTATTCGATATTCTGAAAAATGAGTTTCTCGATCAGCAGCATGACGGTGCCAGTTTTATCCTGAACGGGCCAGTAGCCTTCAGCAGCGACAGCTACGTGGTCACTCCCGCATTTTTTCCGGGAGGCAATATTGGTGAACTGGCCGTCAATGGAACCGTAAATGACCTGGCCATGTGTGGCTCCATTCCTAAATATTTATCACTGGCATTCATCATCGAAGAAGGGCTGGCTACGGATGAGTTCCGGCAAATACTGGTAAGCATTAAAGAAGCCGCTCAAAAAGCAGGTGTCAAAATTGTAACCGGTGATACCAAAGTAGTGGAAAAAGGGAAAGGCGATAAGATATTCATTAATACATCCGGCATCGGGCTGATCCACCCGAAAGCCGGTATCCACCATAAGAATATTGAGCCGGGAGACAAGATCATCATCAGCGGAAATATCGCCACCCATGGTATCGCTATAATGAGTGTGAGAAAAGGGCTGGAATTCGAATCAATGATAGAAAGTGATACCACCAACTTAAACCGAACGATAGAAAATCTGCTCGATCATTTTGGAACTGACATCAAATTTCTCCGCGATCCAACCCGTGGAGGCGTAGCTTCTGTATTGAATGAAATTGCAGAGCTTAGCTCCTTAGGTTTTGAAATAGATCAAAAGACCCTGCCTATTGATGACCAGGTAGAAGGTGCCTGTGAAATGCTTGGGTTAGACCCTCTATATGTGGCTAACGAAGGAATTTTCATAGCAGTGGTAAAAAAGGAAATGGCAGATAATCTTCTTTCCCTGTTGCAGAATGATGTTAATGGCAGAAAGGCCACGGTCATTGGTGAAGCTGTAGTTGATCATCCGGGAAAGGTGATACTGAAAAGCCGCATTGGTGGCCGCCGTGTAGTAAATTATCTTACGGGCGAACAATTGCCGAGAATATGCTGAACTCACTACCTTTAGAAAAACAGGAACGTTTTAAAACTTCACGTGCATGGAAGTAAAGAATCTTTTTGATCCCGCTGTTAAACAAGAGATCATCCAACGTATCGGTCAGCTTAGTTCCGCAGCAAAAAGCCAATGGGGTAAAATGGATGCAGCGCAGATGCTGGCACATTTGCAAATGCCGATGGGTATTGCCCTCGGCGATCACAGCATCAAAGGGAATTTTCTCATGAGACTTATACTTCCTTTCTTTAAAAAATTGCTATACGACGAACGCCCCTATAAACAGGGCCTGCCTACCGACAAGTCTTTCATCATGACCGGCGAAACCAAAGACTTTGAAAAAGAAAAAGCTAAGCTCCTTGACATGGTGAACCGCTTTACCGAAGCCAATATGGTAATGGAAAAACATCCTGTTTTCGGAAAGCTCACCAAAGAGCAATGGAGCAAAGCCACCTGGAAGCATATTGACCACCATTTACGGCAATTTGGAGTTTAATCCTTTTCCTGGCTGACCTGCGTCATAATATCGTGGCCTTGCCCTCTATAGTTTTGGTTAATACTTTTATGTCCATCTGGAAAAATATCATCCGGAAACCTTCATAGTTACAGATTGCATTCCGCCTTCTTAGTGGCATTCTATTACTAGTCATTTTACCACAGCAATACTGTAAAAATGTTAATATGCAAACGATCATAGAACCTTTCCGGATAAAATCGGTAGAACCGATCTGGTTCACCACGAAGGAACAACGAATTTCCACTTTAGAAAAAGCATTCTATAACCCTTTCCTGATTCACGCCGACGATGTACTCATCGACCTGCTGACCGACAGCGGGACATCCGCGATGAGCAGTAACCAATGGGCAGGCGTGATGAAAGGCGATGAATCCTATGCAGGCAGCCCGAGTTACTATACCTTCAAAAAAGCGGTACAGGATATCACACACATGCCGGAAGTAATTCCCACTCACCAGGGACGGGCTGCAGAGAAAATTCTTTTCAGCATTCTTGGAGGCAAAGGAAAATATTTTGTTAGTAATACACTGTTTGACACCACAAGAGCCAATATTGAATTCTCAGGTGCTGAAGGAATTGACCTGTTATGCGATGAAGGGAAGCATCCTTCTATCCCTGCACCCTTCAAAGGAAATATGGATATAGATGCATTAAAAAAGGTCATAGCTGAAAAGGGAGCAGCTAATATTCCTTTGTGCATTCTCACCATTACGAACAATTCAGGCGGAGGGCAGCCCGTAAGTATGAAGAACATCCGGGAAGTAAAACAGGTTTGCAAAGAAAATAATATCCCGCTGTTCATTGATGCCTGCCGCTTTGCTGAGAACAGTTATTTCATCAAACTCCGTGAAGAAGGCTATGCCATTAAATCTGTCAGAGAAATTGCCAATGAAATATTTTCTTATGCAGATGGCTGCACTATGAGCGCCAAAAAAGATGCATTTGCCAATATAGGTGGTTTTCTCGCTATGAATGATAAAGAGCTTGCCACAAAATGCCGCAACCTGCTGATCATTACGGAAGGGTTCCCTACATATGGTGGTTTGGCTGGCCGCGATTTAGAAGCTATCGCCATCGGGTTGAATGAAGTAATGGATGAACATTACCTGCAATACCGCATCCGCAGTATTGAATACCTCACTAATAAACTGGTTGATGCAGGTGTGCCCGTTATGCAGCCGGCTGGTGGTCATGCTGTGTATATTGACGCTAAAGAATTTCTGCCGCATATTCCTGTTAAACAATATCCCGGGCAGGCCCTGGTTGGTGCATTATATACAGAAGGCGGCATCCGCAGCGTGGAGATCGGTTCGCTGATGTTCGGAAAATATGATGACAATAAAAAACTCATCCCGGCACATATGGAACTGGTACGTCTCGCCATTCCGAGAAGGGTATATACACAAAGCCACATTGATTATGTAGCAGAAGTGATCATTGAAGTTTTCAATAACCGTTATAACATAAAAGGGCTAAGCATCATTGAAGAAGCATCGATGCTGCGGCATTTTACCGTTAAGCTGAAACCAGTTACAGAATAACCAAAAAAAATATTATGAATAAGTTCATCAGGAAAAGCTGGGCAGAACCCTATAAAATAAAAATGGTGGAACTGCTGAAAATGACAACACCCGTCCAAAGAAAAAAAGCATTACATGAAGCAGGTTTCAATACATTCCTGTTACGATCAGAAGATGTATATATAGATCTGCTAACCGATAGCGGGACATCTGCCATGAGCGATCATCAATGGTCTGGTATCATGATGGGTGATGAAGCCTACGCAGGCAGCCGTAATTTCTATCATTTGGAAGAAGTGGTGAGAAACATCTATGGTTATAAATATCTTGTTCCTACTCACCAGGGCAGGGGTGCTGAAAATATCTTATCGAAAGTGCTGATCAAAAAAGGGGATATTATTCCCGGTAATATGTATTTCACCACGACACGGCTGCACCAGGAACTGGCCGGTGGTAAATTCGAAGACATCATTGTTGATGAAGCGCATGATCCCGAAAATGAATTTCCGTTCAAAGGCAATGTGGACCTTGATAAATTAGAACGCATTGTAAAAAAATACGGGGCCAAAAGAATCCCTTACGTTAGCATAGCCACGAGTGTGAATATGGCCGGTGGTCAGCCCATCAGTATCAAAAATCTGAAAGTGCTGAGGGCATTCACCCAAAAACACGGTATCCGCATCATTCACGATATGACAAGAGTGGCGGAGAATGCACATTTCATCCAGCAAAGGGAAAAGGGATATCACGATAAATCCATCCGGCAAATAGTAAAAGAGATCTGTTCGCTGACGGATGGCGCTACTATGAGCGCTAAGAAAGATGCGCTGGTGAATATCGGGGGCTTCCTGGCAGTGAATGACTGGGATGTTTTTGAAGAAGCAAGAAATTTAGTGGTCGTGTATGAAGGACTGCATACCTATGGTGGGCTGGCGGGCCGTGATATGGAAGCTATGGCCATCGGCATTATGGAAAGTATCAGCGACAATCATATACATGCAAGGGTAGGGCAGGTCATTTACCTCGGTGAAAAAATGATCAGTTACGGTGTACCCATTGTAAAACCTATCGGCGGGCATGGCATTTTTGTGAATGCCAAAAAATTTCTCCCACATGTTCCGCAAGATCAGTTCCCGGCGCAAACTCTGGCAGCAGAAGTATATCTTGATTCTGGTGTACGTACTATGGAAAGAGGCGTTGTCTCTGCAGGAAGAAAACCCGGTGGTGAAAACTATTATCCCAGACTGGAGCTGGTTCGCTTTACTATCCCCCGCCGTGTTTATACCCAGGCACACATGGATGTAATAGCTGAATCAACAGCGAGAGTGTTTGAAAGAAGAACCCATATCAAAGGATTGAAAATGGTGTATGAACCAAAGTATTTAAGATTTTTCCAGGCAAGATTTGAAAAATTATAAAACGGTTATTGGGCAGCTTTCTATTGATACAACCCAGGTTTTCCCTCTGCAACGAAACATAAATAATAAACCCGGGTTCTTTATGATAAGTCCCGGGTTTAAGTATAGGAATTAAAGAAAAATTGCTCCTTTTATACATGGCCTTCAGCCAGCATCGCATCTGCTACTCTTACAAAACCTGCGATATTTGCACCTTTGAGGTAATCAATAGTTCCATCCTCCTTTTTTCCATACAGGATGCATTGCTCATGTATATCCTGCATAATATGGCGCAGGCGATTTTCAACCTCTTCTCTTGTCCAGAACAATCGCAATGAATTCTGTGACATTTCAAGGCCTGATGTGGCTACTCCTCCGGCATTAGCTGCTTTACCGGGAGCGTACAGAACACCTTTTTCCTGCAACAATGAGATAGCATCCGGAGTAGTCGGCATATTTGCCCCTTCAGCTACCAGCTTACAGCCATTCCGGATCAGCAGTTGTGCGTCTTTTTCATCCAATTCATTCTGAACAGCACAAGGCAATGCAATATCGCATGGGATCTTCCAGGGCTTTTCTCCTTCGTAATATGCAGCGTTAAATTCTTTTGCATACTCTGCAATTCGTCCACGCCGTACATTCTTTAACTCGAGAATGTAGGCGAGCTTTTCGCTGTCTATACCATCCGGGTCATAGATAAACCCGTCGCTGTCCGAAGCGGTTAAAGGAATACCTCCTAATGCAATCGTTTTTTCGATCGCATATTGTGCCACATTGCCGCTGCCTGATATCAGCACCTTTTTGTTGCGTACAGAGTCTCCTTCACGTTTCAGCATTTCTTCTACAAAAAACAATAGGCCATACCCGGTAGCCTCCGGACGAATAAGACTTCCACCATAGGCATGTCCTTTACCGGTCAGCACTCCTGTGAATTCATTTGACAATCTTTTGAATTGCCCAAACAGGTAACCGATCTCTCTTGCACCTACACCAATATCACCTGCAGGTATATCCGTGTCTTTACCAATATGGCGGAAAAGTTCGGTCATAAAACTCTGGCAAAAACGCATTACTTCAGTATCAGATTTCCCTTTGGGGTCAAAATCAGAGCCGCCTTTACCACCACCCATCGGTAAAGTGGTCAGTGAATTTTTGAATACCTGTTCAAAGGCAAGAAACTTTAATATGCTGAGCGTAACATTGGGATGAAAACGTAAACCGCCTTTATATGGCCCGATCGCATTGTTCATCTGCACCCGGTAGCCGCGGTTCACCCGGAAATTGCCCGCATCGTCGATCCATGGCACACGAAAGATCAGGATACGTTCTGCCTCGATCATCCGCTCAAGTATATTGGCCTTTTTATACTCAGGATGTTCTTCGATGAAAGGAATTACCGCCTTGGCCACTTCATAAACAGCCTGGTGAAATTCTGGTTGCTCAAGGTTACGTTTTTTCACCAATGCCATAAAATTGTTAAGAGTAGTTTCTGTTGAAATCGTCTGTATCATATAACAAGCTTTTAGTGATAAAAAATAAGTTATACTATATCATTCTTATTCTTCCTGACTATAAATATAGAACCGGCACCTGCCAATAAATATGATACAACTCAACATACATACTGTTTTTAATAAGCCGCCTGTGGTTTATAAACCGCAGCACTTTTCTTTCTCCCGGACAGGATCTAAAAGTTGTACAACAGGATAGCATACAAAAGGAACTTTTACTCTGCCAAAAAAGAAATAAAGACACCCCTATCCTTATTTGCCTAACAACAGTTTTGAGGCTGACTTTAATCATATACAGGTAATACCGCCCATGTTAGCTTCGCTGTTACTACAACAGTGAACAGTACACTGAATGTTTCTCCGTACTTGCCTGCTGTTGCCGCTCCACATGTATCAACTCAAAATCAAGAAAAGTTTGTATGAAAAGTGATACGGTTATCCATACCAAAGAGCTTTCGAAAACAGATCCCCGGGTAAAGCTGATCGCGGCTAAGATGAAAAAAGAGCAATATAAGCCTGATGCTTTGATAGAAATTCTACATACGGCGCAAAATGCCTATGGTTACCTGCCTAAAGAAGTATTGGCCTATATCACCAAAGCGCTTCGCTTACCTCCCTCAAGAGTTTACTCAACAGTTACCTTCTATCATTTTTTTTCACTGAAATCAAAAGGCGAACATACCTGCCTGGTGTGTACAGGTACTGCCTGCTATGTAAAAGGGGCACAGGCGATACTAAATGAAATAGAAAGGGAGCTGGGATTGAAAGCAGGACAGGTATCTGCTGATGATAAACTTGGCGTACAGGTGGCCCGTTGTATCGGTGCTTGCGGCTTAGCCCCTGCAGTAGTACTGGACGATGAAGTGCAGGCTAAGGTGAGCCCGGAAGAGATTGTAAAAAAGATCAACGCTAAAATCGGGACGGTATGAACAGGCATGATTTAAAAACCATCATTTACGCAGAAAAAGCCAAAGAAGAGAATAATAAATACAAACACAAGATCTGCGTATGCTGCGGGGCAAGCTGTATTTCTTCCGGATCGGAAGAAGTAATGAAGAAACTACAGGAAGAAATCAAAACAAGAGGGTTAGAAAATGAAGTAGAAGTGATCCCGACAGGTTGTATGGGGCCTTGTAACCAGGGGCCACTGATGAAGTTTCTCCCTGAATATAATATTTACCAGAAAGTCGATTGCTCCAATATTTCTGCTATTGTGCAAAGTCAGCTGGTGGAAAAGAAACCGATTGAAGATCTGTTGCTATTTGCTGATTCAAGAGAGAAACCGTTCATTGATGCGCAGGAAGATCCGTTCTTTAAAAAACAACTGAAGATCGCTTTACGTAATTGCGGCCATATCAATCCCGAGAAAATAGAAGATTATCTCGTGCATAACGGTTACCAGGCATTGGATAAGGTATTATTTGAAATGAGTCCTGAAGAGGTGATCGCTGAGATCAAACAAAGCCGCCTGCGTGGACGTGGTGGTGCAGGTTATCCGACAGGCTTCAAATGGGAGACAGTATATAAATATGTAAGTGACCAGAAGTATGTTATCTGTAATGGCGATGAAGGTGACCCCGGCGCCTTCATGGACAGAAGTGTTTTGGAAGGGAATCCTCACCGTGTACTGGAAGGAATGGCCATTGCCGGTTATGCGGTTGGCGCCGGTAAAGGCTACGCCTATATCCGCGGCGAATATCCATTAGCGATCAAACGGTTTGAATTAGCTATCAAACAGGCGAGAAAAATGGGATTGCTGGGTAATAATATTCTCGGAACTAATTTTTCATTTGATATAGAAGTACGCATCGGCGCCGGAGCATTTGTATGCGGTGAAGAAACCGCATTGATCGCATCCATCGAAGGGAAAAG
>JAEUVK010000050.1 GCA_016787135.1 Chitinophagaceae bacterium
GATATCCTCATGGCGCCCACACGACCTAGTTTTATTTCTTCAAAATGGTTGTGCAGTCTTGGGCATACGATTGGAACAAATGCGCTTTGCTTCCCACCCATTGATGCGAAATTCCTGGAGAACACCATGACCGGCCAGTTCATTGCTTATTTCACTCTTGGTTTTATTGGCGGATTCGCTATTGCATTTCCCTATATCTTCTGGGAATTCTGGAAATTCGTAAAACCGGCTTTATCAGAGAAAGAGCGTAAAAAAACAACAGGGGTTATATTCTGGGTGTCGCTTTTGTTTTTCATAGGAGTTGCATTTGGTTATTTTATCCTGACCCCTTTCATGGTGAATTTTTATTTTAATTTCAAATTAAGCTCGCAGATCGTTATCATGCCGTCTTTTTCCGATTACCTCGAAAACCTTGTTTATACTACTGTAGGCATTGGCGTTTTGTTCCAGTTACCTTTATTGATCATGGTTTTAGCTAAAATAGGCATCGTAACAGGTAAGTTTCTCAGAAAATATCGCCGGCATGCGTTTGTGTTGATACTCATAGCAGCAGCCATTATTACGCCATCTACCGATCCTTTTAGCCTCACTATTGTTACTATACCACTTTACCTTCTATTCGAAGCAAGTATCATTATTGCTTCCCGCATCAACAGGAGACAGGAAGCACAGAAAAAAGAATGGAGCTGATAGCATCAGCATAAAACGGCCCTATTTAAAATATTCGCTTTAGCTTTGTCAGAACGTTTGCTTGTTATTTCTAATTTCAACTTGTCATTATGCACTCTCCCTTTGACCTCAGCAAGCCCATAGCCATCGGTAGTGACCATGCAGGGTATGATCATAAAGAAAGCCTGATCTCATTCCTGGAAGGAAAAGGTATTCCTTTCAAAGACTTCGGTACGCATACCAAAGACTCAGTGGATTACCCAGATTTTGCTCACCCTGTAGCAGAAGCCGTGGAAAGCGGCGGATATTCCTTTGGTATTTTACTTTGCGGTACAGCCAATGGAGTGGCTATCACCGCTAACAAACATCAGAATATCCGTGCTGCCATCTGCTGGGGCGAAGAGATCGCCAGCCTGGTACGACGTCACAATGATGCCAATATTATCTGCATCCCTGCCCGTTTTGTGAGTGAACCGCTGGCCGAAAAAATGCTGCAGATATTCATGTACACCGAGTTTGAAGGTGGCCGTCATAGTAGCCGGGTGAATAAGATCGCCTGTGCTGTCTGATGCTTTCCATTCATCACAAGTTGTTACGCTATACACCCAATTTCAATTAAGTTTGAAAATGCCCAGTGGTGGGCTGGATATTCTTATTAAAACTACTGACACATGAAAAGATTATTGCTCTTTACAGGCATTGTATTGTCTGTCCTTTCCCACGCTCAAAAGAAAAACACAGCTCCCTTTTTTGCTGCCACTATTTCGGCAGAAGACCTGAAAAAACACCTGTATATAATAGCTGGTAAGGAGATGGAAGGGAGAGACACACCTTCACCGGGTTTGGAAAAAGCTGCTGATTATATTGAAAATCATTTCCGGTCACTTGGTCTGCTACCTGGTAACGGAGACAGTTATCGCCAGCGATATCCTCTATATAAAGATTCGATGATCAGTAGTGAGATTAGAGTCAATGGCACTGCTTTTGAGCTCACCAAAGATTTTCAACCTAATCTGAACGTTAATCATAGTGCAGAAATGCGTTTTTCTGAAGCTGTCTTTGCAGGTTATGGGATAGTTGACGGGGATATCAATGCTTATAAAGATATAAACGTAGCCGGAAAATTAGTGATCATAGTGGATGGGGCCCCCGCAGGGTATAAACCATCAGTAACGGGTTTTGCATCTCCCGCCAACATTTTTACCAAGATCGCAAAAGCGAAGGAAAAAGGAGCTGTTGCTGTTTTGATTATCTATGGTAATTATCCACGTACCACGTTCACCAGAAGCTCTTCCTATCACCTCAACAGCTACGAAGAAAGTCTGTCTCCCCAGACATTTACTGTTTCTGAATCGGTCGCAGAAAAAATAATGGGAGCTGACGGAAAAGGAATCATTCAAAAAATGAAGACATCACCGATAACCTCCGGGATCTATAAAGCAGAGATAGACCTCAGTTATTTCAAAACAACCAGGACCGCTTATGCTGCCAATGTAATGGGACTGCTGGAGGGAACAGATAAAAAAGATGAGTACGTGCTGATCACAGCGCACTATGACCACGTAGGTAAAAGAAATGATACCACCATCTATTACGGAGCAGATGATGATGGCAGCGGTACAGTAAGTATCCTTGAACTGGCAGAAGCCTATGCGAAAGCAAAAGCCGCGGGGAAGGGCCCAAGACGCAGCATCTTATTTATGACAGTAAGCGGAGAGGAAAAAGGTTTATGGGGCTCCGGATATTATACCAATCATCCGGTATATCCTCTTGAAAAAACAACAGTTGACCTGAATATTGATATGGTAGGCCGTATTGGAACAGAATACCAGAAGGATAAAGATTCTGCCAATTATATTTATGTGATCGGCGATGATAAATTAAGTACAGACCTCACTCCTATAACAGACCAGGCCAACTCGAAGTTTTCCAAAATGAAACTGGACAGGAAGTACAACGACCCGAATGACCCCAACCGGTTTTATTTCAGAAGCGATCATTACAATTTTGCAGAAAAAGGGGTTCCTGTTATTTTTTACTTTAATGGCACCCATGCTGACTATCACCGGCCCACGGATACCCCCGACAAGATCAACTATAAATTGATGTCTAAAAGGGCGCAGTTGGTTTTTTATACAGCCTGGGAAATGGCCAACCGGGAAGAAATGCTGAAAAGAGATATTAAATTGGAGAGGCCAAAAGGCTTTTAAACAAAAAAACCATCTTTAAAGGCGAAGTGAGTCGTCACTTCGCCTTTTTAAATTTTAATTCTTTTCGATGAATAACGACTTTAGCAATCCGGGTAAAGAAGAGAACGTTATAGCCGACTACGCCGATGAACTGAAGCAAATAGAAATGGAGAGTTATGAAACGGCTGTAAAAAAAGCCCGCAATGCTTTGTTTTGGACGGCAGGACTCGTCTTTCTTGGAGAAATGATCAGCATGTTGCGGGGTGAAACAGGGTTTGACCCTATCATTTTTGTAATTGCCCTCATTGAAGCGGGCATTTTTGTAGCACTGGCGCTATGGACAAAAAAGAAGCCCTATACAGCCGTAGTGACCGGGTTGATTGCCTTCCTGGGTATCATAGCACTTTCTGCTGTTGCGTTTGGAATTCTTGAGGGTGCTGCCGGAGTAATGAAAGCACTGATCAGTGGTATTATTGTAAAGGTCATAATACTGGTAACGTTAATTAAAGCGCTGAGTGATGCCAGGGCTTTACAAAAAGCGAAAGAAGAAAGGTCTTAAATAAAAAAGGGGCGATTTATTATCAGCCCCGTTTTTTATTGATGATTTAATTGTTACCAGCCCAGTACCCATGCAAATATCAGCGGCGCCACAATAGTCGCATCGCTTTCTATTATGAACTTAGGCGTATGAATGTCTAATTTACCCCAGGTGATCTTCTCATTCGGCACCGCTCCAGAATAAGAGCCATATGATGTAGTAGAATCACTGATCTGGCAGAAATAACTCCAGAAAGGAACATCATGCCATTCGAGGTCCTGATACATCATCGGTACTACACAGATTGGGAAATCACCGGCAATACCACCGCCGATCTGGAAAAACCCAACTCCTTTGCCACTACTATTCTTCCTGTACCATTCACTCAGGTAAACCATATATTCAATACCATTTTTAACAGTACTGGCTTTTAATTCACCTTTGATGACATAGCTTGCAAAAATATTTCCGGTCGTACTGTCTTCCCATCCCGGTACAACGATCGGAAGGTTCTTCTCTGCCGCAGCAACTATCCAGCTATCCTTTGGATCTATTTCATAGTATTGCTTCAGATCTCCGCTCAGTACTGTTTTATACAAAAACTCATGCGGGAAATAACGTTCTCCCTTTGCTTCCGCATCCTTCCACTGTTTTACTAAATGCTTCTGCAAACGACGAAATGCTTCTTCTTCGGGGATACAGGTGTCTGTTACACGGTTATAATGGCTCTCCAGCAGATCCCATTCTTCCTGCGGCGTCAGATCACGGTAGTTGGGTATCCTTTTGTAATGAGAATGAGCCACCAGGTTCATTGCATCTTCTTCCAGGTTGGCACCGGTACAACTGATAATGTCCACTTTTCCCTGGCGTATCATTTCAGCCAGTGATATACCAAGTTCGCCGGTACTCATAGCTCCGGCAAGAGTGATCATCATTTTACCGCCTTCCAGCAAATGGGTTTCATACCCTTTGGCCGCATCCATCAAAGCGGCCGAGTTAAAGTGACGGTAATGATGCTGAATGAATTGTGAAACGGGTCCTTTATTCATGATAGTTTTTTTAGACCGCCTTCAGATCACAATAAGGTGAGACATTGCGGATTGGAGCCGCAAATTTACACTTTTAGAAAAACAAAAAAGCCTTGCTGTAACTGCAAGGCTTTGGTTTTTTCAGGATAAATGCTGTTTACTTTTTTATCTTTTCCTTCTGTTGTTCAACGATATCTCCCTGGCTGTTCAGCTTAAGGTTATACTTTTTGTCCTTATGTTCCAATATTACCCTGTAACTGAACCCTTCACTGTTATTGATCTCCTTTACTTCGATAATCGGTGAATTGACAAACCTGCTACTGACCGTTTGCATAACAGGAAGAGGTAACTGGCTGTAGAAAATGTTGCGCACTGTTCCAAGCAATTCTCCGTCATTGCTGAAATAAGCTTCGGCCCTCGTCCCTCCCAGGGTAAAGGCTACTTTTTCAAAGCCATCTGCCAGTTTTGACCATTTGATGTTTTCAGCACCAGCAAACTTTTGGGCAAATGTTTCTTTTGTACGGGGATCGTCGGGTGTGCCATTGGCTAACACCTTTGTTATACCGGCAGTCGCCAGTATGAATGATAAGGTTAAAATGAAATTTTTCATGATCTGATGTTTTAAGGTTTAATGATAAATAGTTATTGATTTACGAAACGAAAATATCATCAATGTCAGGGCACAACAAGCAGATTATGATTACCGGGCCATACTGTTAAAAACTATAACAACAGAAAGCCCCGTTCCTTTTCAGAATACGGGGCTGTTTTTACCACACACCAAAACTAACTGCTTATATGACTGCTTTATGCTTTTGTAGTTTTCTGGAATACCTCCCAGCCGCTGGTGCCATCTGATTTCAGTACGATCTTTGAATCTGCATCTTCTACTGTGATGTAGTAAGCTGTGCCTTCATTGTTGGAAACTTCAAACAAATCAGAGATCCAATGGTCGCTGTAGTTTTTCTTCAGGCTTGTCTGCAGGCTCATCGGGAGATCCAGTGAGCTGATATACCTTGTCATGGCCAGCAATTCGCCATCTTTACTGTAGAAAGCAGATACATGCTGCTCGTTATAAACGAAGGCCACTTTGTAATAATTGCTACCCGCTGTCCATGATACTTCTTTGGCGCTGTTAAATTCGCTTTTGAATGCATTCAACACTCTTGAATTTACTTCTACTTCCCTGGCAAACGAACACAGTGTGCTCAGCGCTACTGCCAGTGTTAAAATCATTTTTTTCATTTTGTAATTATTTTAATGGTTATGGTTTGTTTTTAAATAATCCCATTTGATTAGTATGACGACACAAATGTAGAACGGGTTACAGGGGTGCACAAGCCAATTATGACAAATGGGTGCTGTTGTTAAACAGGGTTAACAGGTGCAAACATCCGTTAACCGTACAGCGCAGCTATATAACCGCCTGTAAAAGAAAAGACTGCCTTATCAGGATCTCTTTGGAATATTTCTTTAATATTTAGATATTTGTCTAATTATACAATGAGTCAATTGCAGATATGAATAGCATTTTTAAAGCCCTGAATGACCCTACACGAAGACAAATACTTGAATTACTGCAAGAAAAGGATTTGACAGCTGGTGAAATCGCGGAACAATTCAAAATATCCTTCCCCAGTATATCACACCATCTTGACCTGCTAAAACAGGCAAAACTGGTAACAGCAGAAAAGGATGGGCAATATGTTTATTATTCTTTAAATACAACCGTGGTGGATGAGATACTGAAATGGTTCGTTCAATTTAAACAGAAAAAGAAATAATTATATGAATACGATCCTTAAAAAAGTTATCTGGCTGATCATGGTAGCCCCGGCTATTTACCTGGCTTTTGTGTGGAACCAACTGCCGAAAAAAGTAGCTATACACTTTGATCTGCAGGGAAACCCGGACAGATATGGGAGTAAAACTGAATTACTGACCACATGTATTGTGTTGATTGTTATGAATGTGATTGTTTACCTGGTACTTACGAACATCTATCGCATCGATCCTAAAAAAAATGCTTCAGAAAATAAAAACCGGCTGCATAGTATTGCATTCGCGGTGGCTGCTTTATTGTCTGCTGTCGTTTGGATGGTGATCTATAGCAGTATGCAGGGAAAAATAAAGTTCAGTACCGGGTTGATATTTTCAGGTGTAGGCATATTATTGGCTGTTGTTGGAAACTATTTGCCAAATATGAAACCTAATTATTTTGCAGGTCTGCGTTTGCCCTGGGCGCTGGAAAGTGAAGAGAACTGGAGGAGAACACACAGGCTGGCCGGAAAGTTGTTTTTTGCAGGTGGAATACTGCTGGCGGTTATCTGTCTTTTTACACCTCCGGTAGCTTCAATCATACTATTCTTTACAGGCACATTAATTATGATCGCTGTTCCCTGTTTCTATTCATATCGTTTGTACAAAAGAGGTAAATTGACAAAAGAATAGAAGGAAGCAGAAAAGTATGATGGTCATATTTACCTGTCCTGAGTTATAAAAGTAATTTAGAATTTTTAAACCCTTTTACTCATCAATTATCTGGCCCACGCATATCTCTCCTTTGGTGAACCGGAAATACTTGTCGGGAATATGATCAGTGATTTTGTCAAAGGCAAAAAAAAATTTGATTACCCGGCCGGTATTCAGCAGGGTATTGCCCTGCACCGGCTCATAGATAGTTTTACGGATGCGCACCCGGCAACCAAAGAAGCAAAAGAGATATTCCGCCATCACTATCGGCTTTACAGCGGCGCCTTCATTGATGTAGTGTATGATCATTTCCTCGCAACTGATGAGAATGAATTTGCCGGACAGGCCCTTTTTGATTTCTCACAGCAGGTTTATAATATCCTTAACAATCACAGGCAGTGGTTACCTGATCCTTTTGTTGTCATGTTCCCATATATGAAAGATCAGAACTGGTTGTATAACTACAGGACCCGGTCAGGTACCGGAAAAAGCTTTGGTGGATTGGTACGAAGAGCGGCCTACCTGGAAGATAGCAGTACGGCTATTCACCTGTTTGAAAAAAACTACCAACCATTACAGCAAAGCTATCGTCAGTTCTGGACAGCGGTCAAACCTTTTGCGCAAAGAGAATTTGAAAGCCTAAGAACGGCTGGCAATAATGCATAAAGGGTTTCTGCCTGAAAAACGAATCCATTATTTTTGCAAATACATTATTATGGAAAAGCTTTTTACTTCAATTATTGCTGTTTGTGCCTTCTCAATTACTGCATTTGCACAATCTTCCCTTCCTGCGATAGACAAGTCGCCAATGGATATCAGCTATTATCCCAACAACTACCCCGTACTTAAGATACAGGATAAAGCTACAGAGCCATTGGTCGCAAGAGTCGTATATAGCCGCCCGAAAAAAGAAGGAAGAACCATTTTTGGCGGGCTGGTGGAATACGGACAAGTATGGCGGCTTGGCGCCAATGAAGCTACCGAGATAGAATTTTACAAACAGGTAACTATCGGGGGCAAAAAAGTGGCAAAAGGCCGTTATACATTATATGCCATTGTAAAAGAAAATTCATGGACCTATATTATCAATAAGGAAACCGATACCTGGGGCTCTTTCAAGTATAATCCCGCTAAAGATGTGGTTCGTGTGGAAGTACCCGTTCAGAAGATCGCAGAAACAGTGGAAGCTCTTGCCATGACCTTTGAAAAGGTAAATGGCAAGATCAATCTTGTAGTAGCATGGGAAAATATTAAAACATCGTTACCTATCTCTTTATAATAAAGGATATATGAGACTAACCAGGCTGCCGGCAATCGTTTTTGTTTTGTTGTTCTTCTTATTTTCCTGCGGGGAAAAAAAAGACCAGCCTGTTTCAGGTGATCGGGCAATAAAAAATGATAGTACGCTTAATGTGCCTCCTCCCAAAAAACCCGTTAACCCCTATGCTACCGTTGATGTGTCGCCAATGGATATGAGTTATTTTCCTGTTGAATATCCCAAGTTGAAAATGGCCAATCATAATGCTCCGCCTCCGGTAGCAAGAGTGGTGTATAGCCGGCCCCACCTTGCAGGACGACATTTATTTGACCAGGTCCTGAAATACGGAGAACCCTGGCGACTGGGAGCTAATGAATCTACAGAGATACAATTCTACCGGGATGTCAGCATACAAGGCAAAAAGATAAAAACAGGCCGTTATATATTGTATTGTATTCCCGAACCTGACAAATGGACAATAGTCCTGAATTCTAATCTTGACTCCTGGGGTCTTGAACAAGATCCGGCAAAGGACGTTAAACGATTTGAAATATCGCCAAGTCATGATCATGGAGGCCCGTTGCTGGAAGACTTCACTATCGTATTTGAAAAAAACGGTACCGGTGCAGACCTTATAATGGCCTGGGGTGATATTCTCGCCAGGCTTCCAATAAACTTCTGATAACCGGGCTGTAAAAAGATCAGCTTCCCCCAATTATTTTCGATATTTACAGCATGTGTGGCATCGCCGGCATTATACAAGCTGACCCATTCTCCTTCAGTAAGGAGCAACTCAAACAAATGACCGGTTCACTGATCCACAGGGGGCCGGATGGAGAAAATTTATGGCAGAATCCCGTTGGCAATGTTTTATTGGGCCATCGTCGTCTTTCAGTCATAGATCTAAGCGAAGCTGCCTCACAGCCCCTGCATCTTCTCGACCGGTACACCATTATTCACAATGGCGAAATCTATAATTACATTGAATTAAAAGAGTATCTGCAGAAAAAAGGCTACTCTTTTCGTACCAATTCCGATACAGAAGTAATACTGGCCGCCTACGATCATTATTATGATGAATGTATTGAACACTTTGATGGTATGTTTGCTTTTGCCATTTGGGATGAGGAAGAACAGGAGCTGTTCGCCGCCCGTGACCGCTTCGGGGAAAAACCGTTTTATTATTCTATCAATGAAAAAGGATTTGTTTTCGCTTCGGAGATGAAAGCATTATGGGCAGCAGGTATCGAGCGGAAACCCAATCTGCAGATGCTCTTTAATTTCATAACTATCGGCTATACTGACAACCCGCAAAGGCCTGAAGAAACATTCTTTGAAAACATATTCAAACTCCCTGCCGCTTCAAGATTATACTACACACCCTCAACAAAGGAACTAACCATAGAAAAGTACTGGGATATCGATCTTTCCGTTCAACATAAGCTTATCGCAGACAATGAGGCTGCAGATCAGTTCCGGCATTTATTTTCAGTATCAGTTAAAAGAAGATTAAGAAGCGATGTATCTATTGGAACTTCCTTAAGTGGCGGGCTGGATAGTTCATCGGTGGTGGCGGAGGCTGTCTCATTATTAACCCATAACTCTCCGCTGACATCCTTTACCGCCATCTTTCCCGGATTCGAAAAAGATGAATCGGCTTTCGCATCACGTATTGCCGGGGATTTTAATCTTCAACAGCAAACAGTTGAAATTTCTGTAAATGATTTCCTGAATGACTGGGAAAAGTTTTTGTATTACCAGGAAGAGCCATTTGGGTCAGCCAGCGCTTATGCACAATATAAAGTGTATGAATTGGCAAAACAATATAACGTAAAAGTATTACTGGATGGGCAAGGGGCTGATGAAACACTGGCGGGCTACAATAAATATTACAAATGGTTTTGGCAGGAGTTATTCCAAAACAGAAAATTAGGAGGAAGTAAAGAACTGAAAGCAGCCTCAGCGCTGGGCATTCAGGAAAAATTCACTTATAAAAATGTGATAGCGGCCTTATTTCCCGACATTGCTTCTGTCATACTTGAAAGGCAATACCTGGCGAACGCCGTAAGACAGGAAGACCTTACAAGAGATTTTATTCGTTTGCAAAGCAAGGAAGCATACTATAGTACACCTGCTACTTTTAGCCTTAACGGTGCTTTATATTTTAATACCTGTGTTCATGGGCTGGAGGAACTACTCCGGCTAGCAGACCGCAACTCAATGGCGCATGGAAGAGAGGTACGTTTACCTTTTCTAAACCATGATCTGGTAGAGTTCATTTTTTCCTTACCTGCTCATCTGAAGATACGGAATGGATGGACGAAGTGGCTGTTACGCCAGAGCATGAAAGACAGATTACCGCAGGATATTGTTTGGCGAAAGGATAAAGTCGGTTTTGAACCGCCCCAAAAAGAATGGATGAAAGATACCCGTGTACAAGATATGATACATGAAGCAAGAAGGAAATTAGTGAACGAAAAGATACTGAAACCCGGCGTATTGACTAAGCCGGCATCTGCTAGTTCATCTCACGAAGCTGACACTTACGACTGGCGTTATCTGGCATCTGCTTTTTACCTGTAAAAAAACAAGCCGTTCCTTTTTGAAAGAAACGGCCTGCCGGACCAGTTCATCAATGCTGCAAAAAAATTAAAGGGTATCAGATATCAGCTCTTTTAAACTTCTCTGTCTGCTCCAGGTTCCCATACACATCTGACTTTACCACATACCAGTTCTTATCATCTTTTAGTGTGATCAGGAAACTGACCTCTTCTGCAGAAGTAATTTCCGTAATACCAAATACTTCGCGGCTGGCATACTTTTTCTTCAATTTTGAAACAATATTAGGGAGCAATTGCTTTTCACCATAATAACGCATTGTTTTCAGCAAAACGCCTTCCTGGTCATACTGTGCCCGTACCTGTATGTCATCCATTTTAAAATTGGCCTGGTAGTAGTCATCATACTCATGCCATTCGACATTCTGGGCTTTTTCAAACGTTTCATTAAATGCTTTCAATACCTTTTCACTTACATCAGAAGGAGAACCGGTAGCAGCAGCGGCGATACTGACCAGTATAGCGGCGAATAAAATAATTTTTTTCATGGCTTCGTGTTTAAGATTTACGATGATTATTTCCTCCAAATTATAAACACAAACAGCCTGAGCAAAGAAGATAACAGCCGGACGGCAAATGCCATTGGGCAATGTGTAGTATAAAGCAAATGTGAAAAGCCACTGAAAACAATAAAAGAGATACCGAAAGAAGAATTTACCGGAACAAAACATGAAGCCGCTTTCCCGTTAAGCTAATGTTAAGCAGGGAAGCCACTTTGATGAATGGTATTATCCAATGAAAATAAAATGCCCGCATTCAGCAGGCATAAACAAATAATAGTAAAACTCGTTTATGGGTTTACATCTATGGCATCTTTACAACAGTAATGACCTTCTGCAGCGATTTATTCTGCAGTCTTATAAAATAAACTCCTGAAGCCAGCCCGTCATTATAAATATCGACATTATAGGTACCAGCTGCGTAATCACGGTTTGTAAGAACTTTTATCACCCTTCCAAGTGCATCGATCTGCTGGATCATTGTATGTCCGCCTGCTGTTGAGAACTGGATCGTGCCACTGACCGTATATGGATTGGGCCACATTTTTAATATAAGATTGTTAGCATTATTGTTGGTATCGTCCGGGGTATCAGGCACTCCGCACGGCCCTCCTTTGATAAGGGGCAATGATTGATAATTCTGCAGTAATATGGAATTCAAAGCCGGCTGTTTGACACAAAACCATTGTTCCAATACAGAAGCATACACGCTTCTGAAATCATATTGAAAAGGAATATTATTCACTACCTGGATATCTGCAGGGATGTCCGGGCTGTTACCAAGAATACCTTTTTTGGCATGTGTACCAAACATCAGCAGCGGAGCAGCGGCTCCATGGTCTGTACCAAGGCTCGCATTAGATTTAATACGGCGGCCGAATTCTGAGTAGGTCATGCCCATTACCCGGTCATCTATCTGCATCAGTTCAAGGTCTCTCTGAAAAGCGCTGATACCCTCAGCTATATTTTTTAACAGTTTGGCATGTTTGCCTGTGGTTGTATCACTGGCATTCACTTGTTTTTTATGTGTATCAAACTCCCCTAACGTTACTGTATAAACCCTAGTCTTTAAACCTCCCTTGATCAATCGGGCAACGATCTTCAATTGATCGGCAAGAGAATTTTCAGTTGGATAGATAGCCATCGTTGCCGCACGCTGGTAGGCAGCCCTGATGAGATCGGAATATATTTTCGTTTTCTCAGAAACAACCCTCAGAAATTTCAATTCTTTGTTAGCCGGTGCAGAATTTAAAGGATAGTCTGAAAAAGGATTGGCAAACGTATATACTTTTTCGGGGTTGGTAATAGATAAGCCCATCGAGTATATTTCTCCCTGTACCGTTAGGGTAGGAAAATTACTTATCTGTATCGCCAGCGGATCAGGCATTTCAGGGCTTGGATAAGCATCAGGATATCCTGGAAACTCATTCTCGAGATAACGGCCCATCCAACCCGTTTTTACTCTTTCCCTTCGATTTGTTCTTGTATCTCCGCTGTTCCATATATCGGTTGCATGAAAATGCGAGAAACTTGGGTTATCATACCCGACAGACTGTACCACGTTTACTTTACCTTCGTTATACATATTCTGTAAGGCAGTCATTGCCGGGTGAAAGCCCGTTCTGTCTGTACCGTCAAGCCGTAATACCTGACTCTGAGGGATTGCTACATTCGTTCTTGCATTATAATAGTTTGCATATATATCGAGAGGAATAACCATATTAAGGCCATCATTACCTCCCGCCAGTTGTATCAATACAAATACATGATCTGTATCTGTTGCCAGTTCATTGAATAAGCGGGCCAGTGAATTGCCTGAAGTACCGTGGGCCGTAAAGGAAAAACCGTTTAATAAAGCCGGCATGGTCACAGCCACTGGTACGGTATTTCTTAAAAATTTTCTCCTGTTCATAATTTTCTTTTTACATAGGTTAAGTAATCCTGCTCAAAAGCAGGCACCTCAGCATAAATGAAATTCCGGAAGATTCATCAGGAACTTGAACATATTCCGGAGCGAGTTATTGATCACTGTATTGTTATTACTGTTCCAGGCATTGGTCCAGATCGTATCGTCTGTGGTATTATTCAATAAAAAGCGTGATTTAACATAGTTCTTTGAATTGACAGACAAAGGATACCTTAACAGTAATGCCGTTACGTCGGCAATCAGTTGGTTAGGGTCGGCCGGGTTTGATGAGTAATTAGCAAATGCCCTTACATCAATCACTGAATCGTCCACCAGGGCATCTGTAAAGTCGGCTCTTCGTGGCAGTGAATTACTGTTTACCCATAACTCATAATGCATGGGTTCCTGGTAGTACGATGGCCAGCCAGATACGTCTGGCGGCTGAAATAACTCCTGTTGCATCTCAGCAGCTCTTTGGTACAATGAATAAAACAAAGGATAGCCGGTAGTGTAATTGGTGTAGGCCGGAAACGGAGTATTAAATTCACGTAGCGTTCCCACAATTATGTCAAAAGGGCTTTTGATGTAACAGGCCTGATTTATGGTATCAAAGAAGTGCTCACTTTTAAACAAGAGTGTCAACGCGGGTTTGATATCATAATTATTGCTTTTCAAAACCTGGGCCATTGGAATTATAACATCTGTTTCTGTTGCTGTATCGATCTGATAATACACGAACCACTTGTAAAGTTTGCGGCAAATAAAT
Source organism: Chitinophagaceae bacterium (assembly GCA_016787135.1). Classification (GTDB taxonomy): domain Bacteria; phylum Bacteroidota; class Bacteroidia; order Chitinophagales; family Chitinophagaceae; genus VBAT01. The sequence goes on from JAEUVK010000050.1 coordinate 13,945, forward strand.
CGTGCAGCTTCATCCGTATTGAAGATCATGTTCATTAACGCATCCAGTTCCTGGTCACCATTTGTACTTCCGGGAATGGTCGTACTATTATAAAAAGCAGAAAACGTTTTGGCGCCTGTATCGTGTGCTGAAGCCTGAAAAAAAGAACCAAGAGGGTCTGAATTGATGCGCCAGCCGGTCAGCACCCTGGCAGCAGCTATTACATCATCCTCTGTATATAATGAATCTGGTCCGATACCAACAGTAAACAACTCCTGCATTTCACGGGCATAGTTTTCGTCAGGAGCCTGTTTTGAATTCAGGTACCCATTCAGGTGAAGAAGCATTGCGGGATCTATCGTCACTTCTCTTACAAGCGTTTTAAAGTTGCCGAGGGCGTTAGTACGTAAAAGATTATGGTGCTTATATAAAAATTGTGCGTTTTCTACTTCAGATTCCTGTATGGAAAAATGATGATGCCAAAACAAAACCATTTTTTCCTGAATGCTCCTGCCCTGGTTGATGATAAGGCCCGACCACCATTTCTTTAAACTTTGCACCCTTCTTGCGTTAATAGAACCTCTGATACCCGGGTCACTGGCTGTATTGGGATCGTTCACCCATGTTTGCCCCTGTGCCACACCCAGATCATCGTGCAGCATACCAAAATCATCTTCCAATAAACCATAATCTCTTACGGGGGGGCTTGGTGTTGTGGTATTATTGAGTAACTCATCCACAGCAACATCCGGGTTCAGTGTAAGAAAATAATCAACATCTGCTTTCTTAGCCCCGAACATGGTACGCTTCAGCAGGTGCGTCACTTCATTGATCGTCCAGCTTCCGGAATACGGATTTAAGCCTGCAAACATCTTGTTACGGCTCTCGCTGGCTGCCACCCTGTTATTCATGGCACGGTTAAAAAATGCTCTTCTGTCCATAGTATAAGTTTTTCGGGTGATCATACTTAACGTATCAGCGTAAATGTTCCTTTTTGCTGATGCGGTTTATTTTGCAGGTCTTTATAGTCAATTAAATAAATGAAAACACTGGTCGGTTGCAGCTCTCCTTTGAAGAAACCATTCCACCTGTTATTGATCGAAGAGCTTTTGAAAACTATTTCGCCGTTACGATTAAATATCTGCATCTTGTATCCTTCAGGCACTTTGCCTATCGGTCCAAAATAATCGTTTCGTCCGTCACTATTAGGCGTAAAAGCATTAGGCACCATCACTACCGCATCATTTAGTACAACAACTGTAAAATCGCCTGATACCTGGCATCCGTTAGATAAGCGGTTGACCGCTGTATATATCGTAGTAGCTACAGGCCTGGCAACCGGATCGGGGCAATCAGTACAACTCAGCGTTGCATGAGGGTTCCAGGTAATAGTACCATTACCGTTAGAATGCAGCGTAACGCTTTCTCCGGCAAAAATGGTATCCATTGTTCTTACATTATCAAATGGCCTGTTGATAAGTACTGGTTGATAAGTAACAATGGCGGAGTCGTAGCCGCAAATATCTCTCAATGTATCCTGCAGCGATACAAATTCACTGATATTGCACACAGCAGAATCCTTTGATAGTGTCTCAGGCAATTTCAGTTTGATGATCCCAAAATCCGTTTCACCCATCGAATTACTGAAATCTCCGTCACCGGATTCAGAATCCCCGGCAAGATAATATTCATCTGTCAGCGGGTTGCGGATCATGCAGCGCATATGATCATTATCACCACCACCCCAGTTTTGTTTCCACACTACATTTCCGGAAGGGTCCAGTTTTACTGTCCAATAATCTCCTTCTCCGAGTGCGTTGGTAATATCGCCGTTACTGGAATAAGATATCCCCCCAATAATATAACTGCTGTCTCTGTCAGTAATGATCGTTCTTGCATAATCTGCGTCAGTACCTCCCAACACCTTTTGCCAGTTCAATTGTCCCCGCTGGCTTACATTAAGAACCCAGTAATCCTGGCTGCCCCTTGCACCACTGACATCACCATCTGTAGATGTAGTATATCCCGCAAGCGTAAGAGAGCCATCTGTACCCTTTGTCATACAATAAGCCACATCATTTTGTGAACCACCATATATTTTACTGAATACTTTATTCCCATTGGCGTCAATCGCCAGCAGCCAGACATCATAGTTCTTCTGATCAGGCGGAATGTCACCATCAATGGAGTTAGTAAACCCGGCAAGGAATGTTGTTCCGTTAATGATCTCGAAATCGAATAATTCTTCATTCTTACTACCGCCGTAACATTTGCTCCATTGTACAACGCCTGAAGCACTCAATTTCATCAGCACGCCGTCTGTATAACCGCCGGTGCCATGATTGCCGAGAATATCGCCATCGTTGGATGAAGAAGATGCTGCAATCAGGTATCCGCCATCACTTGTTATCTCAATATGATTACCTATATCCAGGCCGCTGCCACCATATCTTTTTTGCCATTGCAGGCTACCCAATGCATCCAGTTTCAGCATCCAGATATCTTTGGTACCGCCATATCCGGCCACTACACCTCCATCTGTTGAATTTGTTTCACCAAGAACAATATACCCTCCATCGGATGTCTGGGCTATATCTCTGGCACTTTCGTATCCTGTTCCGCCAAATGATCTCTCCCACTGAATAGTGCCACAGCGATCCAGCTTCAGTATCCACATATCCCAGTAATCGCGGTTGGGCTGAGGGCTGACATCGCCGCTTTTCGAGTCGGTATAGCCGGCAACAATAGTTCCGCCATCATTGGTCATTTTAATGGTAAAAGGAATATCTACCTCACCGCCTCCGTAATGAAGCGCCCATTGGCGTGGAGGTAACTGGGCATGTACCATACAACCGGTCAAAACGGTTATGGTCAGAAAAATTGGATGTAACAGGAGGTTTTTGATTCTCACAGGCTAGAGTCTGTTGGTCTGTTAATGCTGAGATGGAGAATAAAGGCAACTATTATGCTAATCTCATTCTTTAGCCGGATGAGTTTTCCCCTTTTCTTCGTGTATTTTTTCATGGTACTTTTCCATCACATCTTATTTGGGGCTTTGAGACTTTTTTCAGGTCAACCGTTCAGCTTAGTTGCCGTTTTATTTACAGAGATCTGTTTTCCCCGCAATTCAGATGTTATGGCACTTAACTGACTCATTAAAACGCAAAAATGTTCATCTTTGCAGCCTTAAACGATAATATGAAACTTGCTACCAAATTCATTCATGCAGGGGCAGAGCCCGATCCATCCACCGGGGCGATCATGACTCCGATATACCAGACATCCACTTATGTGCAATCAGCGCCGGGAAAGAATAAAGGCTATGAATATGCCCGTTCACAAAATCCGACACGTAAAGCACTGGAAGATGCATTGGCCACAATTGAAAATGGCGCTTACGGTCTTGCCTTCAGCAGTGGTGTAGCTGCCACAGACGCCGTGATAAAACTGTTACAACCCGGCGATGAAGTGATCGCTGCAAATGATATGTACGGTGGCACCTATCGTTTATTTACCAAAGTGTTCGAAAAATTTGGCATCGTTTTCAGGTACGTTGATACCACAGATATTCAAAACGTTGAAAAAGCTATTACTGCAAAAACCAAATTGGTCTGGCTGGAAACTCCAACCAATCCTTTAATGAACATCACAGATATTGCTGCAATAGCGGCCATCACAAAATCAAAAAAAATATTGCTGGCGGTTGATAATACGTTTGCTTCTCCTTATTTGCAGAATCCACTTGATCTGGGCGCCGATATTGTAATGCACTCTTCGACCAAATATCTTGGCGGCCATAGCGATGT
>JAEUVK010000175.1 GCA_016787135.1 Chitinophagaceae bacterium
AACCAATTTTACCCTGATCGGTTCTCCAACGGTTACTATTGGCCAACCTGTTGCTTTACCAGCAATCGACCTTACAGGTGTCTCAGCTTTGCAAAACGTAGCAGCCGGAACTACCATCACTCTTCGATATTATGCAAGCGGCCAGACAACAACCGGCGGATGGGGATTCTATTCCTCTGCTGCTGGTGTGAATGGCCTGGCGATCGGAGGAAGTGTTGCTGTTAGTTCAACACCTAATATTGTTGCTTCAGTTACATCATTGTCTGCATTCTCATCTACCTCAGGGGTGCCTTCTGCTGAGCAAAACTATACCGTGAGCGGAACTAACCTGACCAACGATATCATAGTTACGCCTCCGGCAGGGTTTGAAGTATCTACCACAAGCGGTTCCGGCTTTGTTACCAATCCTTCGTTTCTTACACTGCCACAAAGTGGCGGAACAGTTAATACAACCACGATTTATGTTCGGATGAATTCCGTAACAGTAGGGGCTAATAGTGGTAATATTGATAATGCAAGCACCGGTGCTACAACAAAAAGTGTAGCGCTTACCGGTAGCGTATTGGCAAGTGAGCCCACAACACAGAGCAGCATCACATTTGGAACAATCACCAATAATTCCATTGATGTCAATTTCAGTGGTGGCAATGGTGCAAAAAGAATTGTATTGGCAAAAACTTCAACTGCTGTTAACAGCGACCCGGTTGACGGTACAACCTACACTGCCAATGCTGCTTTTGGAAGCGGTACCCAACTAGGAACTGGAAATTATGTAGTGTATGCAGGAACCGGTAATACTGTAACTGTGACAGGACTAAATGGTGGAGCCACCTATCATTTTGCTGTTTATGAATACAATGATGGTAATACAAGTGGCGCAGAGAATTACTTTGTCACCACTCCGGGAACCGGTAATGCTACCACAACAGCCAGTTCTGTTACTTACACATGGGTAGGCGGAAATAGTTCATGGGCAACACCCGCCAACTGGTCGCCTGTCAGAACGGCTGGAGCCTCTACAGATATATTGCAGTTTAACGATGGCACTACAGTGGCTGTAACGGATGTGCCAACCGAAACGATAGGTCAATTATTGATATCAGCTGGTACGCAGGTAACATTGTCGGCTGCGGCGTCTGCGACATTAACTGTCGGTGGACTTGCCGGAACAGACTTCTCTGTACAGGATGGATCAACTCTTACCGTCAGTGGTGCCAATGCGCTGATCATTACATTGGTTACAGGTGCAACAGGAAGTATCACCAATTCATCCGGCATCACCCTTACCGGAGGCGGACATAGATTGATCGCCGCTGATGCAGGCGGAGTTACGTTTGGTAATAATGCTGTGTTCACAGCCGGAACAGGGCTTAGCGGTAATCCATTTGGAGGAGCCGGTACAACAGCGAATTCAGTTGTTTTCGGATCAGGCTCAACATTCTTGCAGATAGCAGGTTCCAATCCGTTTGCACTTACGCAGCCTGCATCGGTTGTTGTGTTCCAGACTGGCAGTTTGTATAAGCTGCAGGCTGGTCTTACTCCTTCGATCAGCGGGAGAACGTATGCAAACTTTGAGTTTGATGCTGCCGCTACTGTAAGTGCAGCAGCGTCTGCAAAGTTCAGCGTTGATGATCTCAGGGTGACAAACGGTACTCTTAATCTTGGGCTAACCGGTACACCAGGACATACTATAAAAGGTAATATTTATGTGTCAGCCGGGGCTACGTTGAACTTTAATCCTGCCAGCGCTGGAACAGTAAACATGAATGGTACTTCTACACAAGCCATTACCGGTCTTGGAACACTTACTGTCGGAGTAAACGAGACATTCAATTTTGATAATGCCTCCGGTATATCTTTCACTGGTGGTAATGCCGCTTTTGGCCCGTTGGTGCTGACCAATGGTAAAGTGAGTCTGGGATCCAGCAATTTTTCCGCCAGCAGCATAACAGGCGGTTCATCATCAAACTATATCATCACCAATAGCACTGGTACAGTCACGGTTAATAACATCACTACCGGACCCGCCATATTCCCTGTTGGTCCGGATATTTTCAGGTACAACCCAGTGACAATTGAAAATGGCAGCGGTCATAACTGGAGTGTACGGGTGGCGGATACCATTACTGCCAATAGCGGATTTAATACTGACAAAGCCGTGTTGCTGAGCTGGATCATTACGCCATCTGTTAATCCGCCTGCTGCCGGCGCCGATGTCACCTTCCAGTTTGACGAGGCCACACAAGTGGGAACATCATTCAATGCGGCTACGAATGTTCAGGCATGGCACAGAGTGGCTGGTGCATGGTTAAGATCCGGAATACCCGTAGCGGTTAATACAACTGTTCCCAATGCCGCAACTGTAAAAGTTACTGGATTAACAGGGTTCTCTCAGTATGGTCTTTCTAATATTGACGGCCCTCTGCCTGTAGTCTTTGGTACGGTTAAAGCTACCCAGCAATCATCCGGCGGTGTGAAAGTGGAATGGAGCAACCTGACAGAAACGGATGTGATCAATTATGCAGTCGAACGTTCTGCTGATGGCCGCAGATTTACTTCTATCGGTACTGTAAATGCAAGGCTGAACAACGGTGGTAAAGCTGACTATAGTCTCGTTGACGGCAGTCCGTTCAGCGGCGTGAACTTCTACCGGATCAAATCACTGGAGATCGGTGCTAAAACCAAATACAGCATTATCGTAAGAGTGGATACAAGAGGCGGAGCTACACAGTTAGTGCTCTATCCAAATCCTGTTACAGGTGGTCAATTGAGTTACTCAGCAGTTAATCTGGCAAAAGGACAATATGCCCTCCGTATCTTCAATGCTGCCGGACAGTTGATGTATAACCAGGCGATCAACCATCCGGGCGGCTCTGTGACGGAAGCGATACCGATGCCTTTGGTAAAGGCCGGTGTTTATACCCTGCAACTGAACAGCGCTGATGTGAATCTGTCAAGGACATTTGTCGTACAGTAATCTCTTAGCCTTAGCAAATAAAAAGAGAGCCGCATATATTGCGGCTCTTTTCTTTTATCTAAAAAATCACATCAATCAAGACAATGCAACGAACGGTCAATGATGCTCACACATTCCATTACCTGTTCTTTGCTGATGACAAGGGGAGGGGCGAAACGTATCTTGTCGCCATGAGTGGGTTTTGCCAGTAAACCATTTTCTTTTAACTGCAGGCAGAGATCCCATGCTGCGTCTTTGTTGCTGTGCTGAATAACGATCGCATTCAATAATCCCTTTCCACGGATCAGCGAAATATGTTTTGAATGAAGGTTGCTTAATTCAGTTCGTAAAAGAAGGCCCATGGCTTCTGCATTTTCCGCCATCTTTTCATCTTTCATTACTTGTAACGCGGTCATCGCTGTCTTACAGGCAAGCGGATTGCCTCCATAGGTAGAACCATGCTCTCCGGGTTTTATCGTCAGCATGATCTCATCATCCGCTAATACGGCGCTGACAGGCATCATACCACCTGCCAGTGCTTTGCCGAGTATAAGGATATCAGGTCTTACATTCTCATGATCGCAGGCCAGCATTTTACCGGTACGGCATAACCCGGTTTGTATCTCATCGGCCAGGAAAAGCACATTGGCCTCTTTACATAATTGTCTCGCTTTGGCTAAATAACCTTTATCCGGAACAACCACGCCTGCTTCACCCTGGATCGGCTCCACAAGAAAGCCAGCAATATTCTTATTATGCAGTGCTTTCTCCAATGCTGCAATATCATTGTAAGGAATGATCTCAAAGCCCGGCAGATAAGGTCCGAAATTAGTAGTAGAGGAAGGGTCGCTGCTGAAAGAGATCACGCCGGTTGTTCTGCCATGAAAATTCCCTTCACAAACGATGATTGTCGCTTTATTGCTGTCAACTCCTTTTACTTCATAGGCCCATTTGCGGCAAAGTTTGATAGCTGTTTCCACAGCTTCCACGCCGGTATTCATCGGTAATACTTTATCATAGCCAAAATAGTCCGTGATATACTTTGCATAATCACCCAGCAGGTCGCTGTGAAAAGCACGGCTGGTAAGCGTCAGATTTTGTGATTGCTCAATAAATGCTTTTACGATAACCGGGTGACAATGCCCCTGGTTGACGGCCGAGTAGCCACTGAGAAAATCGTAATAACGTTTGCCATCCACATCCCATACAAATACACCTTCGCCTTTTGTCAGTACAACGGGAATAGGGTGGTAATTATGAGCGCCATACTGCTCTTCCAGTTCAAGATAGTGCTGTGTCTTGGCAGACATATTTATGATTGATTGCATAAAGAATGAGAAATTAAAAATAAAGAATAGGGAATGGAGAGTTTCCTGCTGTTCGGTCAGCAGGTAAGCAGGAGCCTATCTTCGGTGATTGAGAAGATCAAGATTGGCTTTGAGAAAAGTAGTTGTATATATCCCACTGTTAAGCATGGCTGCAAGATACAAAAGATCAGCGAAAGTCGTATGCTATTCGCCGCTATAGATGACACCGGTGGTCGGCGTTTCTTTTAATTCAATACGGCTCAAAGCAGGAAGCAAAGGTTTCAAACGATCCCAGAACCAGATGGTGATATTCTCGGCAGTAGGGTTCTCAAGCCCGGGAATATCATTCATTACTTTGTGATCTATCGTGTCCACCAACGGCATTACCAGGTCTTTCAGCACTTTAAAATCAATGATCCATCCAAACTGCTTATCCGGTTTGCCGCTTACATATACACGGAGATGGTAGGTATGTCCATGCATTTGCCGGCATTTATGCCCTTCCGGAACGTTAGGTAAAAAATGAGCTGAATCAAATGCAAATTCCTTATAGATCTCCATGGGCTTTCAAATTTTGGCGCAAATGTAAGGGGCACAGATTAATCAGGCGCTGATTTTTAAAAATTGAAAGGGAATTGAACTAGATATCCTTATTAATCACTTGTTTAACACCTTCACAAAATAGTGAGAGGGAAAAGATAACTGTAATTGCATCTCTTTTTCAAAGATGCCATACACTGTACTGCCACTTCCGCTCATTGCTGCGTAAACGGCGCCGGATTCATATAGTTCATCTTTGATCTGCCCGATCTCCGGGTGTTGACTGAACACTGCTTTTTCAAAATCGTTCTTTAATTCAGTTTTCCAGGTGCTGATAGGTTGGGCAATGATCTCTTTGACAGATCTATCAGGCTGTGCAGGTGTGATCATAGAAAAGGCATGGCCAGTATTAACATGTATTCCCGGATTAACGATCACAATTTTGTAATTACTCAGATCAATGCCGGCCGCTTCCAGCAATTCACCTCTGCCTGTTGCAAAACAAGGCTTGTTGATAATAAAAAAGGGGCAATCGCTGCCCAGTTGAAGGGCATAGTGGATCAGTTGTTGTGTCGTCAGACCTGGGTTAAATTTTTCATTCAGTAATTTTAATGCAAACGCACCATCTGCACTGCCACCGCCTAATCCCGCACCTATGGGTATAGCTTTATGCAAATGCATTTGAACAGGTGGCATCGAAGGGATATCTTTTTTCAGCAGGCGCCAGGCTTTGATGCATAGATTATTCTCAGCATTGCCTTCGACCGGGATGCCGCTTGTACTAAATGCAATGTCGTTCTGTTCTGCCGTTTCAATTACTTCCAGTATGTCGTAAAAGGGGAGTGGGTAAAAGATCGTTTCAAGATCATGAAAACCATCGCTGCGTTTACGGGTAATATTAAGCCCGAGATTGATCTTGCAGTTGGGAAAAACGACCACTGTTTACATGGATTTGAATGAAGGATATGAACCTGTAAAGAAGTATAGTGATTACACAGAAGCTGATCAGCGACCCTTTTTCCGGCTATTGATCTCATCCCTGATTGCAATGGCCCGGATATAGTCCTCACTTTCCAATACATCATTCAACAGGGTGTTCAGTTCTTCCAGCGTCATCGTTTTCAGGTCTTCATTTCCTGTTGGTGAAGACTGTTCTTCTACTACTACTTCCTGTTTTGCTTTTTTCTTTTTGCCCGATGAGCCTGTATCTTCCATCAGTATGCCTGCACTTTCCAGGATGTTCTCATATGTATAAATAGGACATCCGAAACGAACCGCCAGGGCTAATGCATCAGAAGTTCTCGAATCAATTTCAATCGTATCATTTTCTGATGAACAAACCAGTTTTGAATAGAAGATGCCTTCCTGCAGGTCGCAAATGATGATCTCGTGAAGGTCGATGGCGAATGCGTTCAGAAAATTCTTCATCAGGTCGTGAGTGAGGGGGCGGCTGGGATGCATTTTTTCCAAAGCCACTGCTATGGCCTGTGCTTCGAAACCACCGATCACAATAGGCAAGCGTCTTAATCCGTTCACTTCTCCCAGTACCACGGCATAGGAATGTGTTTGCGTGATACTATGGGATAAAGCCACTATTTCCAGTTCGATCTTCTTCATAAAATATCACACGAAACTAATGCTTTTATCCAAAAGATTACCCGGTAAAAATCCACTTTTTTCTACCCTATTTCCCTGATCATGAGGGGTAAAATAAAAGCCAGATGAAATTATTCATCCGGCTGAAAAAAGATTCAGTAAGACTTTTAAGCTACCCTTTCAGTTGCTTTACCGCTGCGGTAAATTTTGGTATTATTTCAAAAGCGTCGCCTACAATCCCATAATCGGCGGCTTTAAAGAATGGCGCTTCCGGGTCTTTATTGATCACCACGATCACTTTGCTTCTGTTCACACCTGCCAGGTGCTGTATCGCCCCGGATATTCCGATAGCGATGTATAAATTGGGGGCTATCGCAATGCCTGTTTGTCCTACGTGTTCATTATGCGGACGCCAGTGTGCATCGGCTACCGGTCGGCTGCAGGCAGTAGCGGCGTGCAATGTTTTGGCTAATTCTTCCACCATGCCCCAGTTCTCAGGGCCCTTCAGGCCACGGCCTGCACTAACCACTATTTCTGCTTCTGTTAAGGGTACTTCACCGCTGGATTTGGTCACATGGGTCACTTTCACTCTACCGGGTTCTGTTGCAACATTTGCTGTCACTACTTCGGCCGTTCCTTCACCGGCCACTACCTGGTAGGCATTGGGGTTAAGGGCAATGATCTTTATATCCGTATTGACCGTGATATTGGCGAACGCCTTACCCGAGAATACATTTTTCTTTACGGTAAAACCATTCGAAGTATCAGGCAATGCAACGGCGCCTGATACCAGGCCTGCCTTTAATCTTGCAGATAAACGGGGCGCAATAGCTTTGCCATCTACGTTATTCGAAAAAACGATCACTTTAGCGCCGGTCTGTTGCGCTACCTGTGCAATTACTTTGGTATCGACCTGCGCATCGAAATGATCGAGGGCATCATTATTCACATGATGAATCTTCTTTACGCCATATTTACCCAATGAAGGCAGGTCGCCGGTCACTTTGCCTAGAACAACACCTTCTGCAACGGTATCTAGTTGTTCGGCTATTTTAGCACCATAACTGATCGCTTCCAGTGAAGCTTTTTTTACATGGCCATCTTCGGCAGTATCAATGAATATCAGAACAGACATATTTGAATAAGTTTGGAGTTAAAAGTTACGAGTTTGGAGTTGCCTTAAATGGCTTTTGCTTCCTCATGGAGTAAGCGAACCAGTTCTTCCACGTTATCAGCAGGCACTAATTTCACACCTGCTTTTGCAGGAGGTAAGCCAAAACCAGCCACTGATGTCAATGCATCTGCTGCTGCAGGTTCTACCACTTTCAATGGTTTTGTTCTGGCCGCCATGATGCCCCTCATGTTCGGGATACGTTGTTCCGCCATTCCTTTCTGAGAACTCACCACAACGGGTAATGTTACTTCACACGTTTCTTCTCCGCCTTCTATTTCCCGGGTAATAGTAGCCAGGGTGCCTGCCAATTCAAATTTGGTAGCTAAAGAAATGTAGGGGATATCCAATAACTCAGCTATCATGCCGCCGATAGAGGAGCCGTTATAGTCAATGGTCTCTTTACCTGTAAATACCAGGTCGTATCCGCCTTGTTTTGCTACTTCGGCAATTTGCGAAGCAACATAAAAGCTATCATGGCTCTCAGCATTTACCCGGATCGCCTCATCGCCACCCAACGCAAGGGCTTTGCGGATGATAGGCTCTGCATCGGCTGAACCGACAGTTATCAAATGAATGGTGGTTGCTGCATCTTTTTCTTTCAGTTCAATGGCACGTACAAGGGCATACCACTCGTCATACGGGTTGATGATCCACTGCACGCCATTGGTATCGAATTTCGTGTTGTTATCGGTGAAAGCTATTTTTGCCGTGGTGTCCGGCGTTTTACTGATACAAACTAAGATCTTCATGGTTATAGTTTAATCGTTAAACAGATAGTTGTTTATGCAACTAAAACAAAGATAAGCGAAGGAATTTTAAATAAAGCACATCCGGGTATTTTTTTTACACAATATGGACAGGATCGGAAAACTAAAGGAATTTTTACAGGCCAACCCCGCAGACAGCTTTGTGCAGCATGCGCTGGCGTTGGAATATATCAAGCTAGGCAATGATGCGGAGGCCAGGCGATTATTTGAAGCCATACTTGAAAGGGAACCCGGTTATGTGGGTTCTTATTACCATCTTGCCAAATTACTGGAGCGGAATGACGATACGGATGGCGCCGTCAAAGTATATGAAAAGGGGATGGAAGAAGCAAAGAAGGCCGGAGACAATCATGCTTTTGGTGAACTGAGAAGCGCTTATGAGGAATTAACTTTTTAACATGTCATTACTCGACAGGTTTCAGCATAACATCAGACAGCAACATCTTTTCTCACCAAAGGATAAATTGCTGCTGGCCGTCAGTGGAGGCGTAGATTCTGTTGTCCTGTGTGAATTATGCAAACAGGCGGAATATGATTTTATCATAGCGCATTGCAATTTTCAGTTGAGAGGGGAGGAGAGTGAAAGGGATGAACAGTTTGTCAGGATGTTGGGAGAGAAATATAGGACAGAAGTATTGGTGAAAAAGTTTGAAACAGAAAAGTACGCTGCTGACCATAAGCTGTCAATCCAGGAAGCAGCGAGAGAATTACGCTATACCTGGTTTGAGGAATTGGTAAACAACCTGCTTGCAACAGAAAATAGTCGATCAAAGGAAACCCCCACTCACCATTCACCACTTACCATTCATCTTCTTACTGCACATCATGCAGATGATAATAACGAAACCTTGTTAATGAATTTCTTCCGGGGAACAGGGTTGCACGGATTGACCGGTATCCCGGTAAAGACAGGTCATATCCGAAGACCCCTGCTTATTTTCTCCAAGGAGGACCTGATAGCTTTTGCCAAGGAAAACAAACTGGATTTTGTGGAAGACTCATCCAACCTTTCTTCCAAATACACCCGCAATTACTTCCGTAACGAGATCATCCCTGCTATCAGCAAAGTATATCCCCAGGTGAAAGAGAACCTTCAGGATAATATTGAGCGATTCAAAGAAATTGAAAAACTATACAAGGTCTCTGTAGGAGGGATCAGGAAGAAACTGTGCAAACAGAAAGGGAATGAAATACATATTCCTGTCAGACAATTAATGGGGTACAATAACAAAGCGCTTGTTTATGAGATCATTTCCGGGTATGGTTTTTCTGAGAAACAGGTGGATGAGGTGATCAGGCTGGCCGAAAGCGAATCAGGAAGATATATCAGCTCCCCGGATACTACCTATCGTATCATCAAACACCGGCACTGGTTTATCATCAGCCCGGTCATTGCTGTAGAATCAGAAAATAGTATAATCGAAGAAAGCGAAAAGCAAATTCAATTTGCCGGGGGAACATTGCTCCTTGAAATAACCGGCAACCAGGAGCCGGTAACAAATAATTACACTGCCTGCCTCGATGCTAAAACGATCAGCTTCCCCCTGTTACTCCGCAAATGGAAAGCGGGTGATTACTTTTATCCGCTTGGTATGAAAAAGAAAAAGAAGCTGGCCCGCTTCTTTATAGATCAGAAATTATCCAAAGCTGATAAAGAGAAAATATGGGTATTGGAAATGAATAACAAGATCATCTGGGTAGTGGGCCATCGTATTGATGACAGAGTTAAGATAACAGCCGCTACTAAGAAAGTTTTGAAGATACGTTTTATCAACCACCTCCAAACTGAATGATATCTTCCGGTCGCATATTCTTTATCTGCTCCACAAATAATGACAAAACAGGATAGTCTCTGAAGGCCATACAAACAATTATGGTGAATCCAAGTCCGAATACAGCCCCGAAAATGTGAGCCGAGTGATTGATATTGTCCCCTCCTTTTTTTTCCATCCAGTTTGATACCAACAGGTAGATGATCCCAAAAAGAAAACCGGCGATATAGATCGGTATGAAAAAGAGCCCCATGCCTGCCAGCGGCCGGAAAAGAATGCTGGCAAAAACCACTGCTGAAACTGCGCCGGAGGCGCCAAGACTCTTATAATAATAATTGTTTTTATTTTTTGCGTAGGTGGGAATAAGAGAAGCTCCCAATGCCAAAATGTACATGGCCAGGTAAACCAGTTTTCCCATTTTGCCGAATACTTCCACGAATTGAAATTCGACACCTGCATAAACGGGCCCGTATGGCGTATTGACCCTTCCTTCGCCAAAAACATACAAGGCAAACATGTTAAAAAGAAGGTGACCGATATCCGCATGGATCAGCCCGCAGCTAAAAAAGCGGTACCATTGGCCACGTTTGACAGCAGGCGGGTAAAAAATCAGTTGGTCAACCAGTTTCTGGTTATTGAATGACGTGAACGAGATGATACATGTAATAATGATGAGCAGCAGTGTGACCGATATTTCCATTTGACTGATTTCAGGAGTCCGAATATATAATTTTTATTGGTGATGGTATTTTTCATTTTTAAGAATGGTGCAGGCTCGATAGACCTGCTCTGCCAGTATCAGTCTTACCAACTGGTGGGGGAATGTAAGTTCTGATAGACTCCATTTATATCTGGCCCGTTTCAGCACAGCTTCATCTAAACCGTAAGCTCCGCCGATAAGAAATATTAGTCTCCGGGTACTTTCATTGGCTCTCGCCTGTAGAAAATCAGCCAGTTTTTGTGATGTCAGCTGTTTTCCTCTTTCATCCAGTGCAATGAGGTAATCATCCTTATCCAGCCATTGCAGTATTGTTTCGCCTTCTTTTTTCTTCAGGTCCATTTCACTGAGCATGCCGGCATTCTTTGGCACAGGGATGATATTCCACTCTGCTTTGAAATATTTTTCAATACGACCCGTGAATTCATCAACGCCTGCCCTGACATACGGCTCGTGATTTTTCCCTATCGCCCAGAACTGCATTTTCATATTTCAAATATATTCATTATAAAGAAAGACCTCTTTGGAAAGAGGTCTTTGAACGGAATCGTAAAAATTTTCAGATCAGAATGCCTTCTTTACCTCTTCCTTGATCTGCACTTCGGTCACAGGGCCGTATTTTTCAACGATCTTTTTAATATCGGCTGATTTGCCGACCATAACGAATTGCAGTTTGTCTTTGGGGAAGTATTGTGCAATGATCTGCCTGGCTTTATCCACTGTTAATCCGTCCACGTTCTTCTGAAAATTATTGATGAAGGATTCATTGAACCCATACCAGAACATCTGGGTAAGCAGGCCAGCCAGTTGTCCTGATGTTTCATAGCGGGGAGGAAATTGACCTTTTACATAATTCTTCGCAGAAGCAAGTGATGTTTCATCAATACCTTTTTCGTGAAGCTTGTTCAGTACTTCCAGGGCTTTATCTATTGCTGCTTCTGTTGTTTTGCCTGCAGTAAATGTAGTAATGGCAAAAGTGCCTGCATTTTTCAGTGGAGTAAAGCGGCTGCTGGCGCCATAGGTCAGGCCGGTATTTACACGCAATTCATCGTTCAGCATGGAAGTGAAGCGTCCGCCAAACAAAGTATTGACCACCTCAATTGCTACATAGTCGGGATTGTTACGGCTGATCCCCGGGGCGCCGATATAGAAAGTGGTCTCTTTGGCATCATCCTTATTGATCAGCAGTACGCGGTTGCTATTAGGCTTCGCTACCGGCTTGGCAGCTTCATTGGCCTGTACCTGTTTTCCTTTTGGCCATGCCGAGAATAATTTAATGACAGCTGCTTTCATTTCCTTCGTGTTGAAATCGCCCACAATAGAAATAGCAGCGCCATTCGGAATGTAGTTCTTCTGGTAGAAATTTTTCAGGTCTGCTGAATTGATGGCAGTGACAGTAGATATCTTTCCCTGCACCATATTGCCGTATACATGTTCGCCATAAAGGAATTTATCAAAATAAGAACCAATTACAGAACGAGGGCTTTCTTTGGCCTGTTCCAGGCTCACCAATACCCTTTTCTTTTCTTTTTCAAATTCTGTATTGTCAAATACCGGCTCCGTCAGCATTTCTTTGATGATACTTAAAACCTTGTCTTTGTCCTTGGCGGCAAATCTGGAAGACAAGCCTGCTGATTCTTTTGAGGCGAAGGTATTGACGGTAGCTCCAATGAAATCCAACTCTTCATCCAGCATTGCTTTCGGATAATTTTTAGTACCGTATTTAAGGCCGGATGCTGTTAAAGAAGCCAGGCCGGATTTATCGCCATCATAAATAGCGCCTGCCGGCAGTATCACCGATACATTGATCACCGGCACTTCATGCTGCTCCATCAGGTAAACTGTGAGGCCATTCTTCAATGGAAATTTTTCGTAAGCCGGTAGTTTGTAATCCTGTGACATTGCCTGCACGGCTACAATAATAAACGCAAACAGGGTTGAATATTTAATATGTTTCATAGTATTATTCTTCAGTATTTGATTTTAAGATGCCGACAGTCCTGTTACTCCGGGTAAAATATTTATTGGCGACCCGTTTAATATCATCGGCGGATACTTTATTATATAATCCCGGGGCATCGAACATTTTACGGTAGTCGCCGAAGAATACTTCATAAGTGCCGATATTATTGGATTTACCATTGATCGTTTCTACCTGGTTGTAGAAATCCATTACTTTCTGGTTCTTTACTTTCTGCAGTTCATTTTCTGTGACACCGTCCTTTTTGATCTTTTCTATTTCCTCATAAACGGCTTTTTCGAGGTCGTTTTCATGGATGCCTTTACTGGCAGCAACATATACACCGAAAAGATAAGGATCGAAGCTGCCCCCGTAATCTGTAAAGACAGATGTAGCCAATTGCTTTTTATCAACGAGTGCTGAATATAGTCTTGATGACTTACCACTGGTAAGGATATCGCTCAGCAATGTCAGCGCATAAAAATCTTCATGTCTGGATTCCGGAACATGATAAACAATATTCAGGTAAGGGGTGGCTACATCTTTTTGCACCAGTATTCTTCTTTCGCCAGTTTGGGGAGGCTCCACTGTATGAACTTTGGGTGGCTCAGGTTGTGCAGGTATCGGTTCAAGATATTTTTCTGCCAGTTTTTTTACTTCTTCAGTTTTCACACTTCCTGATACTACTACTACGCAATTATTCGGCGCATAATAGGTCTTAAAATATCTTTCAAGGTCGCTTTGCTTCCAGTTCTTCATGTCGTCTTCATAGCCTATCACCGGCCAATGATAGGGATGCTCCTGGAATGCAGTGGCCTGAACGGATTGTGCCAGTAAATTCCATGGCGAGTTTTCAAGGCCTGTACTTCTTTCTGACAATACAACACCTCTTTCGCTTTCCACCATTTTGGGATCAATACTCAGGCTGGAAATGCGGTCACCTTCCAGATCAAAGATCACTTCGGTAGCCGACGCCGGGAACCAGTTGGTATAAACCGTCACATTTTCGGTGGTATAAGCATTGTTGGCGCCGCCATTGAATTCCATAGTGCGGTCAAATTCTTTCGGGCCATATTTTTTAGCGCCGTTGAACATCATGTGTTCAAAAAAATGCGAAAGTCCGGTGATCCCCTGGTATTCGTTGCGGGAGCCGACTTTGTAGAACAGATACATATTGGCGTTGGGAATGGAATTATCTTCCACCACCAGGAACTTCATCCCGTTCTTCAGGGTGAAGGTTTTTACATCATCTGCTTTCATCTGGGCCTGTGCCGAAACGCCCAGTAAAATCAAAGCAGGCAAAAACATTTTTTTCATATTGTATAGGTGAAATTTAAATAAGGAGGTTAAAGCTAAGGAAAGGACGGATTCAATAGCAGCCGTTCGCCAAAATCAGTCCTGTTTTTCCTCAGAAAGAGATATGGATTTTGCCCCAACCGATTTTTCCTTTATTTTTGCGGCCCGCTACAGA
>JAEUVK010000087.1 GCA_016787135.1 Chitinophagaceae bacterium
TTACCGCAAGCCGGCAATCGTGTACGCACCGATACAAACCGGGTGAGAGCACTTTGGTCGCAACGGTTTGGAAATGCAAATCAATATATGAAGTGGTACCAGGATTACAATCATCAGGCTAACGGGATACTTATTCTGGACGAAGAAGGCTATGATAAAGTTTGTCTGGGGGATGGTGTTCCGGATGCTAACATCGGCCAACGTATTGGTAAGCAAACCGGGCTTATTTTCTGCGACAATGAAGGATTTGAACGGGGTGGCATAGGCGTAATTAATGTGGGAGATAAACAAAATCGTGTGGTGATGGCATTAGATGGAGAAAACGGAACCGATGCAACGGGCATTTCCGTAATGGAAGATGGTGAAACAGGTTTTTTTGCCGGAGGTAAGGGATACAGAATGTTCCTGGGCGCTTCACCAGCAGAAGGCTATAGCCCGGAGCCACTTTTTGGAATGATAATAAATCATAAGAAGAAATCATTGTATAAATTAAATCTCATGACTGATACACTCTTAAAAAAATAAGTAAAATCAGCCATGAACCGATAAGTGATCATCGTACTTCTTACTATTGAAGTTAAAATCGCCCGTTGCTAACAAAAGCATTGGCAAAATACGGGCATTGCAAAACCAATCTTCAGTCCGGACCGGGCAAGCAACTTTCGGCTTTGTCTTTTAAAGACAACAAATTAATTTTCCTGGCAGTAAATAAACTGCGCCCAACATAAACCATGTAAAAACACCCGCCATCGCGGTCAGTGGTCGCACTATATATCAGTCTTTATGCCATACCCGGTAAAGGGATCATAGCCGCCCCACTTTCTGAAAGAAAATTCTCATTACCTGTACACCCTCACATAATCCACGATCAGCCACTGGGGAAAATAAGTAGTAGCATCCGGGCTGCCGGGCCAGTTGCCGCCCACCGCACAGTTGATGATGAAAAAGAAATCCTCGTTGAACGGCCAGTTGAAAGCGCCGATGTCGGCCTTGTTGATCGTGGAGTATAATACATCATCCACATACCATTTAAGCTGGTCCTGTTTCCATTCGAGGGAGAATACATGGAACTTATCATTGAAGGTGCCGGCGGGCAATGCATAATTGCGGTTGATAGAAGTACTGCCGGGGCCCGGACCATAATGGATGGTACCGTGCGTACGGTTAGGCTCATGCCCTACCAGTTCCATCAGATCTATCTCACCGCTACTGGGCCAGCCGCCAAATACATTGTTCTGCGGCAGTAGCCAGAAGGCCGGCCATATCCCCTTTCCTTTTGGTAAAATAGCACGTATATCAATACGTCCGAACTTAAAAGACTTCTTTCCTCTTGTCAGTATCTTGGTGGAGGTGTAATTCTTGCCGCCATAACTTTCCTTTTTTGCTTCGATCACCATCTTGCCGTCCTGGAAGAATAAATTTTCCGGACGGTAATACTCCAGTTCATTATTGCCCCAGCCGCAAACATTCGGACAACCATCGCCATTCTCAAATGTCCACGCATTCATATCCAATGAGCCGCTGTTGAATTCTTCGCCCCACCACAGTGTATAACCAGGATAGCTCGCCGGCGCATCAAAACCCGTATTGCTGAAAGAAATAGTTACATCATCATTCGTAATAACACCCGAACCAGTGAACTGGTAAATATTGGCATTCACCGCACCTGTCAGTATCACACTGAAATCATCATCGCCTTCCCGGGCATTATCCGCCACCACATTTATGGAAATCGTTTTCTCCGTTTCATTCGGTTGAAACACGACAGACTGGTTGGTCACGGCTGTAAAATCTTCTGTATTCTTTGCCGAACCTTCCGCCGTTGAGTATGTCACTGTCACCTGCTTTGATGTAGCATTGCTGAGTTTGACAGTGAACAGGAAAGAAGAAGTGCCACTATTCCCTTCAGCCTGTGTCACATTACTGAT
>JAEUVK010000130.1 GCA_016787135.1 Chitinophagaceae bacterium
TACGTGTTTATTGATACCAGCCGATAAGCGGACAGACTTGTTCATCGCATCCTCTTCAGTCTTTGAATTAACGGGTTGTTGTGTCAGATCATCCTGGTAATTCATGATCGCCGGTGTAGCCCGGATGAACAACTCCGTTCCGGCCAGGCGGGGATCGTTGAAAGCAAAGAACAGAATATCATTCAGGTTGCTGAAATAACGGATATCAGTTGTACTGATCAACCCATTTTGCTGAAAATAACCATCTATCGCCTCAAGTACATATTGTGTTCTCTTCCGGGCATCCAGCACCCGGGTATTGCTGGCGACAGTAATAGCCTGTCCAAGCCCGTTCAGTTCTTCAGCCGATAATGAACGGGTCAATCGTTTTTCTTTTTCAAGGGTCTGATTAAGCCATAATGCATTCTGCATATTGGTAATGTTCTCGAGTCTTCCTTTGCCGATACCAACGGTGACGGTCAGCGCTCCCTGCTGCTGTTTATTTTTATTCTCAGAAGAAAAAGCAGTGCTGGTATATTTCGACGAATAAATATTACCTGAAACTTCTGTTCCTAATTCTGTAAAGAAGTTTTTGGAAAACCATTTATTATTGATGTCAAACACAGGTGCCAGGTAAAAGTTCCTGTTTTTATATTCATCGCTGCTGTTATCAGACCGGCTGGAACCAAAGCCGGTGGAAGCTGACGCAACCGCATTCAGCAATATCCTGTCCGTGCTTTTTATAACATAATAAGAAGCCCCGGCTGATCCGGAACCACTGCGGCCCTCGCTTTTGCCGGCCGGAAAATCGGTACTACTGAACTGGCCCCCACCCGATGCGTCGAAGGTCACCGCCCGGTAGCTGATATTCCTGAACTTAAAACTTCGTAACAAGGAATCTTGCTGTGCGAAAGATGTGTGAATACAAAATGATAAGACAAGTGCGGGTAAAACTTTTCTCATGAGTTTTGATTTTGAGAACCGAAAGTAAAGCCGTGAATGAAAAGAGGGTGTTAAAGCAAACGCAGCTGCTGTTAAGAAAGAACAAAAGATAAAAAGCCGGCTGTATCTGAAATAGAAGAACTATTGATCGAATAATCCTCTCTGTTTTGGCTTTGATGGCCCTGTGTTATCCATAAACTTTGGCTTGATAAGGTTCAAGCCACAGGCGGCATTCATTTTGTCAATTAAATAAACGGTCAGCTCGGGAGAAGTAGCTTCATCATGCATATGCATAAAGAAATACAATTCCTGTAAACCGTGATCCAGCCAGTATTTCATCCTTTCCACCCAAGCCTCTGTTCTTGTATAATCAGAAGGATGCAAACTGTTGCCTACATAGCGGATGAATGCTTTGGGAATGGTGAGCCGCATGTGTGCACAATCACGCCGTCCTGCTGTATCGGTGATCACAGCGCCCATATTATGATCACGCAGGAAAGCGAACATGCCTTCCCGTTCTTTCTCTTTGGCAAACCAGTCGGGGTGTCTTACTTCCAGGAAGAACTGCAGGTCTTTGGGCAAAGAAGCAAGATAACTGAACAACTCATCTTTTCGCTTTGGAGAAAATGTATCGCTGACTTGTACAAAGACGGGGCCGAGATGTTCTTCAAAAGCAACGATGCCCCGGAAGAATTCATTGGTGATAAAATCTTTCCCTTTCAAACTGCCGCGGTGCGTCACTCCCTGGTACATCTTTGGGCAGAACCTGAAATCTTTTCCCTTTGCCTGCTCTGCCCATTTGCGGATACCTGCCTCGCCGTATATCTTATAATGTGTCGCATTCAGCTCGATACTGTTATAATGCTCCACGTAATGTTTGAGAAAATCCTTTTCCCTGGTTCTTAGCGGGTATATTTTTCCCACCCACTCCTGTCTTCCCCATTTGGCACAACCAAAATAAACCTTTGGATCCTTTACAGGTTTACCTCCCAGTATCTCTCTATTGGCCCCGGGTTCTGCAGGCAGGCTGAAATCCACCCTGTTTAATTCATTTTCCGGCACTCTCCCGAATTCCATGTTTTATCATTTATGCTTTACAAATCTAATCGTAAATATGTAACTTGATACCCTAACTCAGGCTATGCGTATATTAGTTATTTTGCTATTGTTTGCCTATACTGTTTCAGGCCAGCAGCAACCAAACATCATTTATATCATGAGCGACGATCATGACAATGATGCGATCAGCGCTTACAACAAGCAGTTCATTTCTACTCCCAATATAGATCGTATAGCCAAAGAAGGAATGAAATTCAATAAGGCTTTTGTCGGCAATTCCATTTGTTCACCGGCAAGAGCCACCCTTTTAACGGGGCAGCATTCGCACAAAAATGGTGTGAAGAATAATTTCACCCGCTTTGATTCGTCCAAAACAACAATAGCGCACCTGCTGTCAAAAGCTGGTTATCAAACGGCACTCATCGGCAAGTGGCATTTGCATTCCTACCCTGCCGGTTTTGATTACTGGCGGATATTGCCGGGGATGGGTCAGTACTTTGATACCCGGATGATCAAAATGAACGGGGATACCATTGTGGAGAAAGGCTATTCAGCAGATGTGATCACCAATGATGCAATTGACTGGCTGGACCAGATAGATGCCAAAAAGCCCTTTGCTTTATTCTTCCATCATAAAGCGCCGCACCGGAATTTTGTACCGGCGCTGAAATATCTTGAACAATACCGCAGCAAAACATTTCCTGAACCGGCAACTTTATATCACGATACAGCAGGCCGCAGCAGTGCCTGGCGTATCCAGACCATGAGTATTCTCCATGATATGAAACTATGCGGCGACCTGAAAGTGGACCCTGAATACTTAATGGATATTCCTGATCTGAAACCGGATGCCAATGACATTGCTACCTATACGGCCATTATGAAACGGATGCCGGATAAAGAACGTGACCGGTTCAAAGAAATATACGCTGAACGTGGCAGGCTGATCAGGGATAAAAAGTTATCCGGTAAAGAACTGCTGAAATACAAATACCAGTGGTATATGCAGGATTACCTCGCCTGCATTGCTTCGATTGATGAAAGTGTGGGCAGGATACTGGATTACCTTGATAAGAATGAAATCAGCGATAAAACGGTTGTCATTTACACCAGCGATCAGGGCTTTTACCTTGGCGAGAATGGCTGGTTCGATAAGCGTTTTGCCTATGATGTATCCATGCAAACGCCTTTACTGGTAAGGTGGCCCGGAGAGATCAATGCCGGAACAGAAAATAAAAACCTGGTGCAGAATATTGATTTCGCCCCAACCCTGCTGGATATTGCGGGCGCCAAAATACCGGAATGGATGCAGGGTGTAAGTTTAAAATCGTTACTGACCGGGCAGCAGCGAAATCTGCCCAGAAAATATCTTTATTATCATTACTATGAATTCGGGAAAGACCATACGGTCATCCCGCATGTAGCCATCCGGAGCGACCGGTATAAACTCATTTATTTCTATACAGTCAATGAATGGGAACTATATGACCTGCTGTATGATCCGGCAGAACAAAAGAACCTGATCCGGTCATCTAATCACCAGGCCATTGTTAACCAGTTAAAGACAGAATTGAACAAGCTGCGTGATCAGTATGACGATCATGAAGCGGCCGGGGAGCTGAAATAACTTTACTGGCCTTTATTTCCATACTCACTGATCAGTTCTGCCACCAAAGCGGTCCATCCTGTCTGATGGCTGGCCCCTAACCCTCTTCCGGAGTTGCCATGAAAGTATTCATAAAATAATACAAGATCTTCATTGCCGGGTTGTTTGTAGAACCAGCTATAATCGCCGTAAAGCCTGCGGTTGCCTTCGCTGTCCTTTTCAAACAAACTG